>JAAELB010001170.1 GCA_024227155.1 Desulfobulbaceae bacterium | reverse complement strand
TCAATAAGTCCACCTTTTTTAAAGGAGTTGAACAATTGATGTGGTGAAATGGGTAAAGAGTTGATGCAGACACCGGTTGCATCAAGTATGGCATTCCTTATTGCCGGCGGTGGTGAAATAACAGGCGGCTCTCCTAAGGATTTGTTTCCATAACCGGACGTGGGTTCAAATGTCTCTACAAAATCATGGTGAATTTGGGGAAGATCCGTAAATGTGGGAAACTTATAGTCCAGAAGATTATTGTTATAGACATATCCTGTTTCAGGATCAATCATGAGTTCCTCTGAAAGGGCAGCGCCTATTCCCATAAAGACTCCGCCATGAACCTGTCCCCCGGCCTGCACTGGATTTAAGATCACACCTGAGTCATGAACATTAATAATCTTGTTGATCTTAACTTTACAAAGCGGGATATCCACCTCAATATCGACAAAGGTGCAGCCAAAAACAGGAGCGTTGGTTGTTGTTTTATTGGAGACTTCTGAAGTAAGCTGCCCCCCGCGTTCTTTATGGTAAAAACAATCAAGAGCAAGAGTTTTCATATCCAGAACACTCTCAT
>JAAELB010001169.1 GCA_024227155.1 Desulfobulbaceae bacterium | reverse complement strand
TGCTGCACAAAATACTTTGCAGCCAAAACAACAACAAAACCACAAAGAAACAGTAACCACCAATATGCTTTCAGCAGATCACTGCACCCCATGAGCAACAACGTAGGCAAGGGCAAGACCTTGTCCATCTCCGTAAACACCTGGGTAATATTGGGTACAATGTAGGTTATCAGGATAAAGAGGATGCCAGATCCTATTACAGCCATAAAAATGGGATATACCAGAGCTGCCCTTAATTTGCCTTTCAGCGCTTCCTGTTTTTCACCAAAATCGGCTAATCGTTCAAGTACAATATCGAGGGACCCTGACGCCTCTCCCGCTCGAACCATGTTGGTATATACAGAAGAAAACAATTTAGGATGTTCACTCAAGGCATCGGTTAAACTTGACCCTTCATTGACCGCACCTTTTACCTGGGCAATGATTTTCTTTAAAACATTATTCGCAGTCTGCTCCAGCAATGAATCCAGGGCCTGGATTAGCGGTATGCCTGCACCAACAAGGGTGGCAAGCTGCCTGGTCATAATGCTGATTTCATCAGACCCAACTCTCTGAAAGAGACTCAGACCAGAGCGATCCCCCTTAGCCTGTCGCTGGCGCCCCTCTGAAATTGACACTGGAAATTTCCCCTGGCCCCGCAACTTGGTCCTTGCATGGCCTTCACTATCAGCGTCAATGATGCCTTTAATATTTTTGCCCTTTCCATCGAGAGCTTTGTAATCATAAACCGGCATAGATAGTGGTATCAAAAGAAAAGTTTCATATCACCCTTACTCTTCTTCGGTCAACAGAGGAGAAAAGATAACCTTTCGTCAAAAATCTTTGGCATAGTTAACAACAAATAAAGAAAAATGGTAAATAATTTGATTTCATTATATATTGTCTGGTGAAAAGATTCACCTTATGAAATATCGTTCCCCGTTTTTCTTTCTCTACACTAGTGATAAATGTTTGCATGTATACCCGTTATTTCGGCTTAACAGAAAAACCTTTCGCCATCGCTCCAAACCCCAAATATTTGTATATGAGCCATGCCCATAGGGAAGCTCTGGCCCATCTTCTCTATGGAATAAACGGAGAGGGATGCATTGTTCTACTGACAGGGGATATCGGAACTGGCAAGACTACGGTGTGCCGCTGCCTTATCGAACAATTACCCCCAAATACAGATGTAGCGATAATATTGAACCCGAAGTTGTCCATTGAGGAAATACTACAAACAACCTGTGAAGAGCTTGGAATTACTGTTCCGGTGATTTCCCCCACCGTTAAAACCTATATTGATTTAATTAACGCCTATCTGTTAGAGACACACTCAAATGGGAGAAACACTGCTCTTATTATCGATGAAGCTCAAAATCTTGACAGTGATATCCTCGAACATCTTCGTCTTCTGACAAATCTAGAGACGAATAGCCAAAAACTCCTTCAGATTGTCCTTATTGGGCAGCCCGAATTACGCCAGACCCTTGAAGCACAAAATCTTGAACAGGTAAACCAACGGATTACGACCAGGTTTCATCTTGGCCCCCTGGAAAAGGAAGACGTACACTCCTATGTCCAGCACAGAATTGAAGTTGCAGGCGGTGCCGAGAACAACCGCCTATTCGACGCTAAAGGGTTGAACTATATAGCCAGGGCCTCTAAAGGAATTCCGAGGGTCATCAACAGTCTTTGCGACCGTTCTCTTCTGGGGGCTTATTCAGAAAACCAGCCCTTTGTCAGTCATGCTATTATTAAAAAAGCGGCAAAAGAATTACGTTATGGATCAAACACATCTAACACTCTTTACAAAAAAAGCCTTTATGTACTTCTTTTCTTTTGCCTGCTCATCTCTATTCCCGCAATAATGTACCTGACAACCTCGTTCAAGCCCACAACATGGGGTCAACGATTCTTTCAATCTGCAGAAAAAAAAGCTTCTACAACAACTAACCCCATAAATGCTCCACAGGGAAAAAATATTTCAACAGTTACAATACACCCCCTCGTAAAACAAATGTCTCCAATACCAAAACTTCATTCAACCAATGTAGAAGAACAGACGTCCACAACAAAGGAGTAACAAGAGTGTCTTATATCCTTGATGCACTTAAAAAATCGGACAGAGAACGCAAAAAAGGAACCACCCCAACCATCTATTCAGTCCATAGCAATCAAGTACATCCCAAAATGCATCGTAGTAAACCGGGCCGCCTTCCCCTGCTCCTACTTGCTACACTCCTTATTATTGGTGGCGGTTCAGTCGCTACCTACTTTTTCTATTTTGCAAACAAAAGCAAGCCAAATACAGATATTTCTATAAACGGCGACACCACGACTGCGGACCAAAGGCCACAGGCCACAATCGGCCTCCAGTCAGAGCCGATCAAAGTTATTTCTCCAATAACAATAAAACCTGCAGCACTACTCAACAAAAAATTGGAAACAGACAAGCAACAAGATAAAGTGGGACAAAGGAGGCACCTGGAGCAACCAAACCCCACCCAGAGCCAAAAAACTGACATCACTCAACTACAGAATCTTCCCGAGTCGATCAAGTCTGAACTTCCTGTCCTTGCATTCGCAGGACATACCTACTCAGAGACGCCATCCCAGCGAATGATTATTATAAATAATGAAATTGTAAAAGAAGGGGAGAGGATCGAAGAAGAACTGCGGCTGATCGAAATAACCTGGGAGGGGATTGTGCTTGAATTTAAAGACCACCTCTTTTCTATGAAAACTCAATAAATGGCCCAGCTCAAAAAAAAAATGCCCCTGCTCCCAAAATGATAGGAGCAGGGGCAAGAAAAGCTACTCTTTGATTATATTGACATAATAGTGGTACCGCTATTACCCATCAAACCGTAGGTTTGAGCCATAGCAACTTTTGGATTTTCAACCTGACGATCCCCACATCTTCCTCTTAATTGATTAGCACATTCGATAACCTGCCAGAGAGCCTGGGCGGAAAGAGCCTCACCATGTGAGGAAAAACCACCGCTGGGATTTACAGGGAGTTTTCCACCTATCTTCGTCAAACCATCACGCAGCATCTTGTCCGCTTCACCATCTTTACAGAACCCGCATGTTTCCAGGTACACCAGGTAATGCCAGGAACTGTTATCTGGAAGTTCAAGAATATCTACATCTTCGGGTCCGATGCCTGATTTTTCATAGGCCTGTTGAGAAGCCGAATAACTTTCACTGAGCATAGGCGCTTCTGGAACTGCAGGACAGGAAAGTGCTGATATGCGGATGGTCGGATCTCCGTAGATTGAACTTCCCATGGTCGTTGCGTTTACTTTCACCGGATTATCCGCCTTAGCGATAAGCTCTGGGTCTGCAGTCAGAATTACAGCTGCAGCACCAGTACTTACAGGGCAGATTTCAAAAAGCCTTAAAGGATCACAAACATAGGTGGAATTCAAAACCTCTTCCAGACTATATTGCTTTTTAAATCTGGCGTTTGGATTCTTTGAACCGTACTCACTCATCAGGACCTTAACATACGCCAGATCCTCTTCTGTGGTACCGTATTTTTCCATACGCTTGCGACACTCAAGAGCCCAGTAGATCGGATTAGGCAGGCCACCCATTTTCCATCTGATAACATCGCGATCCTGAACTGCATTGTCGGATTTAGCGGTGAGAAAACCTTTAGGTGATACATCGGCACCAAAGGCCAGACTAGTATCAGTTTCACCTGCAGCAATACTGTTATATGCCATTCTCATAGAGGCAGAACCAGTTGCACAGGCGTTATATACGTTTACAACAGGAATACCGGTTTCACCAAAAATGGATTCCAGATATTGACCGGACAGGTGACCGGCATTTCCGCCATAGATAAATATTCCAGCCATGATAGCCTGGATTTTCTGCCACTCCAGGTTTGCATCTTTTAAGGCGTTATCAACAGAAACAGCTGCGAAATCAGCGAATACCTGCTCTGTAAAACCCATCCAGGGGCTTATACCGGTTCCAATAATATATACATCTCTCATTGTCGTTATCCCTTTATATTTTTATTGCAATATCAATTACTTTGTAGCCTTAAACGCCCAAGTCACCACTTGTTGTTTTTCCTCATTGGTATACATATCAAGAAGGGTTGTTTCCATTTCCATACCAATTTTAAGAGATTTCAAATCAGTCTCAGTAATAATGCCTGTGATTTGAATTTTTTCCTCTTCAAACTCCACAAGACCGATACCGTATGGGGTAATCCGTTTCTCTGTTTTAAATGGTGCGGGACAGGGATAATACTGAATAGTATAACTTGCCAGCTTGCCTTTTTTTGCAAGCAAAACATCTTCAACACCCTCTCTACTGCAGCCTGGGCGATGTTGATAATGCTCCTTAGGGAAGAAATATGTTCCGCAGGAGTTACATTTTGCGCTCATTAATCTCACTTCGCCAGTCGACCAATCTACTAAATTAGGTATTCTGGCTACCTTGTTTCCCATGTTTTCCATTGTTCTATTCCTTATTTGATACCTATATTAAAAAAAAGATACTGTTAGCGGCCGACAAAATCCGGCTTCCTTTTTTCGAGAAATGCATTAACCCCCTCAGCCTTATCTTCTAAAGAGAGTGCCAGAGCGTACATTTCATATTCGTAGTCAAGGCCATCCTGCAAACTGGTCTGCATACCTTTGTTTATCGCCTGCTTGGCAAGTTTCAATGCTGCAGAACTCTTGGTGGCTATTTTAGTGGCAATCTCTTTTGCCACTGTCATCAACTCGTCCATGGCAACAACACGGTTGACGAGCCCAATCCTGTCAGCCTCATCTGCCCGGATTATATCACCGGTAAAAATGAGTTCTTTTGCCCTGCAACTGCCGATGAGACGTTGCAGGCGCTGGGTGCCACCGCCACCAGGAATAATGCCAAGATTAATTTCCGGCTGACCAAATTTTGCCTTTTCGGAGGCAATAATCAGATCACAGGCCATTGCAATCTCACAGCCTCCACCTAGGCAGAAACCGTTAACCGCTGCGATAACAGGCTTTGTAAGTTTTTCCACAATAGATCCCAGACGAACGATATTATGGGCTGCAAACGGCGTTGTAGCGTTGAACTCTTTGATATCTGAACCGGCAACAAACGATTTACCAGAACCGGTAAGAATCAATACCTTTATCGTATCATCCTCTTCAACATCCCGTACCGCCGAAGCAAATTCTGCCCTTGTCTGGATGTTGAGGGAATTCATCGCCTCGGGACGATTAAAGGTAATAACAGCGATATTCTCTTCTTTTTCGTAAATGATGTTCTCGTACGCCATGATCCCCTCTCTTAGGCTGATAGTTTTTGTTGACGAATACCGTATTCACATAACTTGCTTAAAGCCTTCACCCCGGAAATCAAGGAAGGGAATACCGGCAGTTCTTTGCCCATTTCGTCCATTATCACGGTCTTATATTGGTTGTATCCAACGATCATGCAGACAACCAACGGCTTTCCAACATCTTTGACAATTTTCTGAATAATTTTCTTTTGAACCGCTTCCTGGGTATATTCAAAGCCTGCCAGAATGAGTACTGCAGCGTCTATGTTTGGATCTCTGAATGCGTCGGGAAAAGTCGTTTCCAGGGTCTTGGTGAAACCGATTTTGGTAACACTAAAATATAAATCAACTGGATTCGACACAGGTGTATCGAACATATCCTTTAAACTCTCAGTTGTTTCTTCAGTGAGTTTGGGCAGCTCCAGTCCATGATTTGCACAGAGATCAGAGACGTTAACACCGACACTACCGGCCAGGGTAATTACCGCAATGCGGTTCCCTTTTGGCAGAGGTTGGGTAGAAAATACCTTGGCGAAATCTTTCAGTTCAGTAAAATCATCAGCTGCAATCATGCCCGTTTGCTTGATGGCTGCTTCAACGATTTTGGCGTTACTTGCAATACTGCCAGTATGACTCATGGCCGCCTTTGCACCCGCTTCTGTGCGTCCACCACTGAGGAAAATCACCGGTTTTTTGGCCGCTACCTTCTTTGCAATTTTGGTGAGATTACGACCATCTGATATCGTTTCGAGGTACATGGAAATAACATCCACGCCATCTTCATTACCAAAATAATCGAGTAAATCATTTTCACTTACATCGCATTTGTTGCCAAAGGAAACAACTTTGCTGATATTTAAACTTTCATTCTCAACGATATCTGCCGCCATTCCAGCAGCTAACAAACCGGATTGACCGATGAGTACGACATTCCCCTCTGGAACTTTTTTGTTCATAGGATAGATGGAAGTCACGATATTTCTTGAAACTATACCAGAGCAATTTGGCCCCATCACTCGAATATTATTTTTCTTTGCAATATCTACTATTTGTTTCTGATACTCAATACCGTCCCCGCCCATTTCAGCAAATCCTGCTGATTCTATAATTACGGCTTTCACACCTTTTTCTGCACATTCTCCAAGGGTTGCGACAGTCATTTTGGGAGTTGGAAGGGCAGTGACAACCAGGTCAACGTCACCTGGAATTTCTGCCACACTGCGATACACTTTATATCCTAAGATTTCATCTGATTTAGGATTTACAGGGTATACATCTCCACTAAAATCGCTGTTTGCTATATTGTTGACAATGACATAGCCAAGTTTTCCGGGCTTGCCACTAGCCCCGATAACCGCAATTGATTTGGGTTTAAAGAATAAGTCCATCATGATAGCACCGTCCTAGTATTCAAATTTATTCGGATAAAATAATTCTGGCATCCACAACAACGGCGCCGTCTTTATACGCAAATACAGGGTTCATATCGATCTCTTCGATCCCTGGTGTTGCATCCACAAAGTCGGATAACTTGACGAGTATCTCCTGCAGGTATGGTACATCAGCAGGATCCTGACCACGGTAGCCCTCTAGAAGCTTCTTGCCCTGGATCTCACTTGTCATCTCAACTGCATCCGCTTTTTCAATAGGTACTATTCTGAAAGAAACATCCTTTAAGACCTCTACCAGCACCCCTCCCAGTCCGAACATCACAACGGGTCCAAAACTGGCATCTTTGATCATACCCATGATGATTTCGGTGCCGATGGTGGCCATTCCCTGAACGGCTACGCCTTCGATATCCGCATCAGGGGCATAGGCTCTGCAAGATGTCATAATCTCGTCATATGCCTTCTCAACCGCCGCTTTATCTGCAAGATTGACCTTCACTCCACCTGAATCACTTTTATGGGTAATGTCGACGGATGATATTTTTAATACCACCGGATAGCCTATCTCATCACTTACGGATACCGCCTGTTCTTTAGTAGTAGCCAAGACGGTGGGTGTACAGTTTATTCCAGCTTCACTCAGTATCTGCTTTGCCTCAATCTCGGTAAGTACCGTCCTTTTCTCATCCCGGGCCCTACTCAATATTTGAGCTGTAGTCATTGATCCTTCCTCACTTGAAATTTTGACCTTCAGTCAGGTCACTATGCTGCAGTTAGTCCACCATCGACATAGATAGTCTGCCCCGAAACAAAGCTTGCAGCATCAGAGACCAGATAGACAACAGCTCCAACCATATCTTCTGGCAGACCGATTCTACCCATTGGCACAGCAGATGCGTATTTGGCAGCGAGCTTGGG
>JAAELB010001168.1 GCA_024227155.1 Desulfobulbaceae bacterium | reverse complement strand
TTTCATTTTTATAAATCGCCGTCGCAACAGAATGAAATTATTGGTATGGGAAAGCAGCGGTTTTGTTCTTTATTATAAACAATTGGAACGGGGTACTTTCGAGATTCCCGAACCTGAACCTGGGGAGTCCTCCTGCTCGATATCCTGGCGGGATCTGGTGTTGATATTGGAGGGCGTTTTGTTGAGTTCGATCAAAAAGAGAAAACGTTTTTCGCTTCCAAAAACAGGGTGATTTTTCGTTTCGAATCGAAAGTTTTGAAAACCAAAAAAGATAGAGAGTTATCCACAAAAAAACAGGGGCCTGTGTGAGTAAAACGGTTTGTCTTTTATCGTTTTGCTCTAGTGCTTTTTGTATCTTTGAAAGGTGACAAAAGCAAAACTCATAGCGGAAAATAAGGACTTAAAACTGTTATTGCAACAGAAGGAACTTATCATTGCCCAACTTCAGAAAATGATCTTTGGCCCAACTTCGGAACGCTACACCTCTGAGGAAGCACAAACCATTCAGATGTCGTTATTTGCCGACTTGGAAGCGATCAAATTGAAGGAGCAACAGGCCGAGGAAGAAACCATAAACGTTTCGTATGAACGGAAAAAGACCGTAAAGAAACAACAGCCTAACCGCATTCCACTGCCCGATCATCTGCCTCGGATTGATGTTGTCCTGAAACCGGAAGGAGACCTGACTGGCCTAGTGAAAATTGGCGAAGAAGTTACCGAAATACTCGATATTATACCTCCTGTTTTTCAGGTCATCCGCCTGGTTCGTCCTAAATATGCAGATCCTTTAGCTAAAACAGAGGAAGTTGTCCAACCGATACGCATCGCTCCAATGCCGGATCGGGTTATTGACCGTGGAATCCCTTCCGCTCGATTGCTGGCCTACATTCTAATATGTAAATTTGTAGACCACCTGCCTTATTATCGGCAAATACAAATATTTAAACGAATTGGGCTTAGTATAAAATCCAACACCATAAATGGATGGATTGCTAAAACCTGCACACTAATAAAACCGCTGTACGATGCGTTTTGTAAATATATTTTCTCCCAAAATTATTTAGAAGCAGACGAATCGACAGTCAAAGTTTTAAGAGTTAAGAAAAATGGCAAAAAAGGAAAGGCCCATACCGGGTACTATTGGGTATACTATGACCCGATTAATAATCAGGTAGCCTTTATCTTCGATCCCGGTCGAGGACGGAAATATGCTGCAAACCATCTAAAAGATTTTAAAGGAAGCCTCCAAACAGATGGATTGAGCGTTTATGATGCTTTTGATAAACTGGATTACATTACTCTTATTGCTTGCATGGCTCACATCAGACGTAAATTTGTAGAAGCTATTGCCAACGATAAAAAAAGAGCAGAACCTATTGTACTTTTAATCCGCCAACTCTATGCCATAGAGGATTATGCCCGGGAAAATAAATACACCCATCAGCAACGCCTTGAACTGCGGCAGGCCAAGGCCGTTCCCATCATGGAAAAATTGAAAGAAAAACTGGACGACCTGCACAATGATCCTCAGGTACTTCCTGGTAGCGCCATTGGAAAAGCTGTCCACTATGCACTTGGCCGTTGGAAATACCAACAACGCTACCTCCACGATGGTAAACTCGAAATCGATAATAACTTAGTCGAAAACGCAATCCGAGCCTTGGCGCTGGGTCGAAAAAACTGGCTCTTCGCCGGTTCTGAACAGGGAGCTAGATGGGGCGCAATGATTTATACCCTAGTGGGCTCTGCTCTTCGACACAACCTTAACCCGCTGGATTATATCTCCGATATCCTCCGTAGATTACCTGACACTAAAATGGATCAACTGCACACTCTCTTTCCTGTGAACTGGGAAAAAAGACCCAAATCTGATCTTGACTTGATTTAGGGAAATTGACGAACTTGGCAGAGAGGCCACCTGAGATTGGGGGGGAGAGTGTGAGAGAGTGCTTACGGAGGTTGGGTAGTTTTTTATGATGGTGATGACCCAATGAATTACACAGCATATTATTCTGATGCTCTTGACGACGGGGAAGTATGGATGATTGAGTTATAGACTTTCCAATGGCTCCCTATGTTGCCAATATAG
>JAAELB010001167.1 GCA_024227155.1 Desulfobulbaceae bacterium | reverse complement strand
TCAAGACCCCTGAGAAAAGATAGGTTCTCAGGAAATGGTGACTTTCTGGTAGAAAATGACGGAAAAGTTAGGACGGGCATAGAAAGCGATTACTTATCATCTTCCCATTCCTTAGTTTGACAGAGGGGATTGATAGTGGTAGAAATGAAAGGAGATGGGCATTGTAAACCGTGCGTTACGATATCAGTTTTGTCAGAAAGAAATGATGAAATGGGAGGGGGTATGAGTAATGGTGGGTGGTTTCGCAAAAAGAAAAAAGGTGTTGGGTGGACACCGAACAACTGGAAGGGTTGGACAGTACTTTTTATTGGCATCGCAATTGTGATTACTCTTGCAAAAATACTTGTCGGGTCTGGCGGGTAGGATGAAATTCAGGAAATATCACTGGCACTTTTTCCAGCTCCCAGACCCGCTTTGTGGTGTTTAACCATGATCTATACTAGTGGATAGAAAGAATTTGTTAAAACGTTGGTTTTTCTATTACTCCTAACCTGGAAGGATTGAAGATGTTACGAAATACAGTACTTTCTTTTATAACTATGAGACAGCACTGGTTATCTATATATTACAGAAGATCTCATGGGGAATTTGTACCAAATGTTTAATAGAATCCATATGTGGTACCATATTGTTTAACTTTATTAAAAACTGTTTGCTCATGCTGTATAAAAAATCCTATTTCAGAGGTTTGTGTACCCTTGCAACAGAACCTGGAGGAATGCTATGAATGCTTTTATCAAATACTCTATTGTAATCGGTTTATTTCTGTCGGTATCACTGGATGTTCATGCGAATCGCATCATCAAAGTACGGGTGAATGATATGCCTCCTCAATATATATTTGAAAATGGAAAATGGAGAGGGTATGCCGTTGAAATGATGGAGGTGTTATTGGATGAGGCCGGTCTCAAAGCGGAATTTGTAAGTCTGCCTTGGG
>JAAELB010001166.1 GCA_024227155.1 Desulfobulbaceae bacterium | reverse complement strand
ATGTGTGGATAGATAGATTCATCCATGGCGTTCAGAATTTTTGTAAGTTGTCGGATGAATTTAAAAGAGAACATTCTGGCCCTATCAGTTCTTACGTATGCTTTTTTCTTTTCCTTGATGTTGGCCTTGATCAGCTTTGTTTCTTTTAGGGTGTTCCCTGTCCCGTCTAGTGTGGCCTGTTGCATTGCCTTATCTGAGGCCGCGAGTCTTGGTTGTAGGAATGGAGCCCGAAAGTAAGGCCTTAGATACCTGCTTGGGTTGGCTCGCTCCATGTTTTTCTTAATTTTTAGTAGTTGACCTCGTTTGAAATTCACAAGAGTTTCACCGTCCCCGGGTCGATCTTTCTCTATCCATCCGATGTCTTTGCGTCGGGTGCCCCTTTTGCATCCTGGAAGGTGGCCAGGTTCGCCCTCTTTTGGTAGGTCCACTGTCGAATAGTTATTATTGAATCTGTTCTGTTGTGCCCTTCTGTCGTGAGTGTGATTTTTGTCTTTGATAAGGTTCTTCTGCGTTGTGCGGTGCTGTCTCTGTTCGGATTCGTCAGGGTGATTTTTATCAGCTTCTGGGTCATCGTCTGAGAGCGGTCTTTGTTTTTGTCTATCAGATTCATCTTCACTATTGTATCTTCTTTTTGGTTTGACTTTCTTTCTGTCAGTTACTTGCTTGTTTGGTGCCCTTACTGTGGACCTAATGGGTTGGGTGGGTTCTAGGAGTGGTACCTTTGTTTTAGTTGGGCTTCTTCTCGGGCTACTCCTCACGGCTTCTCTTGTTGTAATCTTGGGTTTATTACCACTTTTCTTTCCTTCTACATTCTGGTCAGTCTTGCTTTTCTTATTGTCGTGATTGGAATTCGAGTTTTCCGAGTCGGCTTTTCGTTTCTTATTGTCTGTTTGGTCACCTTCGACTGTTTTGTCTGCTTGTGTGTAGGTTTCTGTTTTGTCTGT
>JAAELB010001165.1 GCA_024227155.1 Desulfobulbaceae bacterium | reverse complement strand
TGGGGCTTAGTGACCCAGATGCATAGGTTCGAGAGGGAAAGATTAACAGGAAGCAACTGGACTCACGTAAAGGTTTTTCCTGTCAGTCTTTGTCTGGCCATTGTTAGGAGTAATCTTCGGATTCACATGCTGGAGGTTCTCAGGAACAATCTTGGATCTCAAAATGATCATTACCTGTTAGGTTATTCTGTAAAAATTGGGCTTTTTAGGGATCGAAATCACCTTTTCGTATTGTTAGGTTTTGGAGCCTACTTGTATTGCGTATATGACAGTAGAAATATTTTGTTTGGCACTGAATTTAAAATTCCAACCTTCTATGTGGCAATCTTAATGGTGTAAATTACTGAACACTCAACCAGAGAAGAAAAGATTATCAGGCATTTATATGTTCGACACATCATGAGCTATCCAACACCTTCCGGATCAACGCTGCAATAACCTTCTTGGAGAGTGGCTTCAATGCAAATTCTTTAATGCCAATAGACTTGGCTTTTTCCTCTGAGATAACTGAAGAGTAGCCAGTGCAAAGGATAATAGGAATATCGGGTTTGATTTGTATCATTCTCCTAGCGATATCAGCACCAGTCATACCCGGCATCGTCTGGTCTGTGATTACAAGATCAAACTGATCCGGCTGGTTCTGAAAAGTCTCAAGTGCTTCAATGCTATTGTTTCTTACCGTAACATGGTAACCAAGCCTTTCAAGCATACTCTTGCCCATTTCGGCAAGTATTTCCTCATCATCTATGAAAAGGATCCGATCCCAGCCAACAGGGATTGGTTTCACATCTTCGATTTCAGGTAGGTGCTCTTGCTCAATAACAGGTAAAAACACATGGAAAGCAGTACCTTCTTGTGGTTCACTGTATAGGGAGATAAAGCCCCTATAGCTTTTCACTATTCCATGGACAATTGCTAGACCCATCCCAGTACCCTTACCGGTCTCTTTGGTTGTGAAATAGGGATCAAAAATCTTCTTCTTGATATCTGGTGGGATCCCCGAGCCGGAGTCACTGATTGATAACTGAACAAAAGCACCAGCTTCGACATCTGGCTCGTTCACAAGATCTTCAGAACTGAGGGTTACTTCTTTTAAAGAAATGTCGAGCTTGCCGCCAGTCTCTTCCATGGCATGAAATGCATTGGTACAGAGGTTCATCAGTATTTGATGTATTTGGGTCGGGTCTGCTAAGATCAGGCTTGTTACGGAGGTGATATCTTGATTAATCTCAATAGTGGTCGGCAGTGAAGGACGAAGCATTTTAAGAATTTCTTTCACGACACTTGCTGGTTGCAAGGGGTTACATTCCATTTCATTTTGACGACTGAAAGCAAGTATTTGTTGTACGAGATCCTTTGCTCTATTGCCTCCCTCCAATACTTTATCTAAATCCTTGGCAACTGTTGTTTCAGGAGGAATGTCATCTCTTGCCATCTCAGCATATCCGAGCATCGCTGCTAAAATATTGTTAAAATCATGGGCAATACCTCCAGCTAAGGTGCCGATGGCTTCCATTTTCTGTGCTTGAATGAGGCGATTCTCAAGTCCTTCTTTTTCCTTCTCCACCTGCTTACGTTCAGAAATATCCCTTTCGATGGAAATAAAATTAAGCCTACCATCTATTTCAAAAAGTTTGACAGTCGCCTCAGCCGGGAAAGTTGAATTATCTTTCTTTTTATGGATTACTTCAAAGGTTACCGTTTTACCGGCCATAAGCCGCTCAACCCGCTTTTCATCAAGAGGTAATGGGTTATCATCTAGAATGGTGATTGGTTTGCCAAGTATCTCATTTCGTAAATACCCATGCTTTTTGCACGCAGCTTCATTGCAGTCAACAATAATCAACTTATTTTTTTCGACAGGTTCTAAAACAAGAACATAATCTGCAATATGCTCAAAAAAACCTTTGAGCCATTTCTCATTTTGCCTAAGTCTCTTTTCAGCATTTTTGCGATCGGTAATATCTTCAAAAGTTGTGTAGACCTGATATGGTTCATTTTCTCCAGTGTTAAAACGAGGGAAACTATTAGTATTGATCCAGGTGTAATTTTTATCTTGTGGATTAAAAACTCCCATGATCACATTATTTACCCGCTTCCCAGTTTTTAGTGAGACCATCGCAGGATGGGTGTCTCCAGGAAAATCAGAGCTATCCTCGTGAATTGTCTTCCAACGTGGATCGACCGATGTCCGTCCAACCATTTGATCAAATGTCAAACCCAGAATACGTTCGGCTGCAGGATTTGCAGAAATAATAGATCCAGTTCTATCTTGGTACACAACTCCCTGCACCATAGATTCGTATAATGTACGGTGTTTATTCTCGCTTTCCCGTAGTTTCTTTTCTGTCCGCTTTAGATCAGTGATGTCATGGAAGATCTCAAACTTCGAAATACTGCCATCAGTGTTCGTGATCGGTGTGTCAAACAGTTCGTAATATCGGTTGTTTCTTTTAGAGTGCCATTCCCAATTAACGGACTTGCCAGCATGGACTTCGGCGTTTTTACACCATGGGCAGACTTCTGTTCGGCCGTGGAAGTACTCGTAACACTTACGTTTATCTACAGGACCAAACTCTTGCTCGATAACAGGATTAATATACTCAATGTCGTTCTGTTGACTGACAATATAGACTCCATCAGGAATGGCGTTGAGGATACTCATCAAGCGATTATGTTCAAATGTTGTTTGTTCTAACTCTTTAAGCCTTTGCTCCAATTCTTCATATGTTGGTTTTTTTTTCATTTTTTTAAAATTTAGTTGAAACACTACTGAAAAAATAATTGCATATTCTCCAGGTCAATGGTTTCTCTTGATAATAGATACTGAGGTAAGAGGGAAGGAAAAGACCACTTTGATCGCCACTGGCACCTTGTTTATTCTTATATCACATAATTCGTTGTGACTCCAGTGGCAGGGTAAACCGAAGAAAGGATGACTACGGGTAAGCTTTGCTCCTGATCAAGTGTTCTCAGCAAAGAGGCTTGTTTTTAACCTTGCCTAATCGAAGGTAAATAGTTCTGTCTTTCCCTTTAGACTGAGATAATTCATGTAAAGGTCATCAGTAAATTGTCTCAAAAACATAGCAATATAAAAAGGTGTTTTTGACCTTTAGGAAATCAACGATACACAGTTTGGTTTATGGTGCGAAAAAGTGTAAATGTTCCTACTGCACGTATCAAAAAATAATTTTATGGTATAAAATTACCATAAAGAATATCTAAGGTACCATCACAACGAGTAAAATCAATTTGTTTAATATGGGAAGGTAGACTTATGTCAAGATTGCAAATATATCAATTATGACTTCCGTCCCATGTAGCTAAAGGAACCGTTTAAGCTCCGTCCGTGAAGATGATGGTTGAAATAGCATTTTAAAGCGGAATAATATAATTGTTTTCAACACATTTAGGCCCTGAAGGTGATATTGCAACTGGCGCATCAACAAATTCTCCGCTTGTCTGTGCATGGGCTGGCAAACCACGACGTTAATATATGGCTTCACCTATCTTTCAGGTAAAAGACTTAATGTGCCGTCCAATAGACCCCACTAACATGTGGCTTTAATTCGGGCATGTTGACGCAGCTGTTTTATGAAGAGGTTTTGTGATGAGAATAATTTTAGCATTTTTACTCACTACGATATTATTGAAACCAGCATATGCCTTTGACACCATTATCTACGCGGCGAATTTTCCACCGTACCAGATCGAAGAAGGCCCGCAACCCGGTTTTGCTATTGAGATTTTGAAAGAAGCCGAGAGACGTATCGGGCGTACGTCACATGTAACATTCGGCCCATGGGTTCGGTCTCTAAAAATGGCGACCACTCGTGACAATGTCATTTTACCGGCGATTTACCGCACACTTTCACGGGAAAATGATTTCAAATGGATAGTCGAATATACGACGTCTAAAACTGTGTTTCTTACTATTGATGATCCGATAAATAGTCTTGACCAAGCCCGCCACCTTGATCGTATTGGCGTGACGCACAAAAGCGCCATGGATGATTTTCTAACGGCACAAGGATTCAACAATCTTGATCGTGTTGACCATACACGAACCAATATTAATAAACTCATGGCTGGACGAATAGATGCGTGGTGTCTTTCAGAAAATTTGGCCCGCTGGGCATGGCGAAAAGCGGGCTTATCCAGCGAGATGCTTGTCACTGGAAAATCTATAAAAACAACTCATGCCTGGATTGCCGCAGGCCCGATGTTTCCCGATGATCTAGCAGTCAGGTATCGTGACGTTGTTAAGAAAATGAAGGCTGATGGAACTATCGAGAAAATACTAAATGGATATCGGTAAATGAAACTAAAACAGAACGATGCCCTCAGTACATTACAAACAATGCTTCCATTTAAAGCAGATAACCTTACATCAAAACTAACCAAGTTATCACTTTCGGTCGCTTTTCTTTTGGGGCTGATTGTTGGAATGACACAAGTTA
>JAAELB010001164.1 GCA_024227155.1 Desulfobulbaceae bacterium | reverse complement strand
CTTAAGATTGCGGAAAAGAACGTTCTTACTCAGGAACGGATTATGAAACAGGTGCGGGAGAAAACGGAGGCAGGATTTAACCGTATTTCTGAGCTTTATAACTCTGAATCCCGTTTAGCTCTCTCCAAGGGGAATTATATCTCCAGACAACAGGATCTTAACCAGGCTCTTGTCACTTTTCATCGTCAGTTTGGACGAATGCTTGATCCTCGGCAATTCGTTTTACCAGAACCAACATACGAAGTGCCGGACACATTACCCGATACCGTGAATGTTGCTTTCAATAAACATCCTGCTTTAAAAGTAACTCATTATAATATTGAGAAAAGTAGATCTACTTATGATAAATCTTCCGCTGCCTACTACCCGAGCCTAGATCTTGAGCTACAGGGGCAGTATCGCTCCGATACAGGTGGGGAAGAAGGTGATACTACCCAGACTGGAGCTTATTTGACCTTATCATATTTGTTTTTTGACGGTGGAGTCCGTGCCGGTGAAACAGGTCGGGATTACCAGAACATCAGGAAAGAGCATCAGCGAGCGTATGTCGAGAGGCGAAATGTAAATGAGACTGTTCGACTGGCCTGGAACATCATGGATGCTGAAGAAACAAAAAAGCAGTTTTTAAGAGAGCATGTCACTATGAGTGCAAAAACTCTTAATGCTTTTAAGGACGAATATTTTGCCGGCCGTCGTACCCTCCTTGATCTTTTAAATATGGAAAATGAATATACTGATTCTCAACTTTCAATGGCTACGTCTGAGTTCTCACATCTGACTGCCCTTTACCAGATTATGCAGGCGACTGGTGTTTTGCTTGAAGAGCATGATACGGGTATACGGGAAATGCTGCAGCTTCCTCTTGAAGACAGTATTGATCCTGCTGACTATGATGATGAATTAAAAGACAATCGTGACCAGGATGAGCTGGCAGACCTGTATGACCAGTGTGATAACTCTTTACCTGGATCTATAGCAGAACATTATGGTTGTAAAAATGGTGAGCCGATAAAAACCCATTACCCCCATAATAATCAGGGCGATTTTAAACCATATATAGCTCCACAGGATTATGATGGTACCCAACAGGGAGCAAACTGATTTAAAGTCTTCTTGTCACCATCGCTGTTTCTGTATTTTTCGCCATAACCGTTTTGTTTTTTTAACGGTTATGGCGAAAACTCTCCTTCTTCTTTTACCTATATAAAGTACAGATGTGTTCCATGTTGAATCCGTGATGGAAACTGGCTGTATGATCTCTCTTGACATCTTTTTTTATTTGCTAGACACTGAAAGAAGAAAAGAATTTTCGTTTTTTGATCCGGGCAAACCAGTACCTCAGCGTGAGATAAAATATGGATGAAAAATTTCGAGACGATCCGTTGCTGCTTTGTCTGGTGACGTTGACCAAACTCGATAAAAAACCGGCTTCTGCTGAATCGTTAGTG
>JAAELB010001163.1 GCA_024227155.1 Desulfobulbaceae bacterium | reverse complement strand
CAAAGTTAAGTAAGGTGTCCCCTTAATTTTTTATGACAGATCGTCTCACAGCAACCCTTGCAATCCCCTGCTATAATGCCGAGGTGTTTATTGAAAAAACACTCAAAGCCATTATAGACCAGACTCGGCAACCAGAAGAGATCCTGGTAATTGATGATGGCTCAACTGACAGCTCGAAGGATATAATTGGCAGCTTTCCTCAGGTTCGGCTCATTGAGCATGACACCAATCAAGGTATAGCCACGGCGAGAAATAGTGCAATATCTCATGCTCAAAGTGATATTATCATATTTTTAGATGCCGACACTGTGCCATGTGTTGAGTTTATCGAAGAAATCCTCAAGCCCTTTTCCAATGCACACATTGCCGGGGTCAATGGACGTGCCATCGAGTTTGTTCAAAAAAGCATATACGATACATGGCGAAGAGATATACTCTTTCAGGAATGGGGCAATACATACCGCGAGGGAGTCTATTTCCTTTTTGGCATGTGTGCGGCTTATAGAAAAGAGGGGCTGGAAGAGGTGAAAGGATTCGACACACTCTTTTCTGTCAGTGGAGAAGAT
>JAAELB010001162.1 GCA_024227155.1 Desulfobulbaceae bacterium | reverse complement strand
TCAACCGGAAAGGTAACAATGTAATAAACTATGATGAAGAAAATATTTTCTATGTACCTGCATCACCAGTAGCTCCAGTGAAACCAAGTTCACCAGTGGTACCTGTTGATCCATCTGGTCCACCAGTAGCACCAGTAGCACCAGTGGCACCTGTACTACCTGTTGACCCAGTACTTCCTGTAGAACCGCTTGCACCAGTTGCTCCTGTCCTTCCTAGTCCAGTTGCTCCAGTGGCACCTGTTGTATTTCAATACCAATTAATTGTTTGATTTGCATGTAAAAATCTTTCTTACATATGGTTGCAACAGTTTGAAAAAAATTACCTAATGTACTAATTTCAAGCATACATGAATTCAACTTATCCCTACATGCTGATGAGTTACATTTAACTAACAGAAATAAATGGAATATTGGTATTGAACATAAAAACACATCTGTAATGCATGAAAAAACAACATAGTAGATATCAAATTCAAAACATTTAAATACAATTCCATCTCTTACCTGCATCACCATAAGCACCTGTGCCACCTCTCTCTCCTATTGCACCAGTTGCTCCTGTCACTCCAGTGGCACCAGTTCCTCCAGTAGTTCCTAAAGAATATTGCAAATTCATGTATCATAATACTACAATACAAATGATGGGAACATTATTTTGTCAACCGGAAAGGTAACAATGTAATAAACTATGATGAAGAAAATATTTTCTATGTACCTGCATC
>JAAELB010001161.1 GCA_024227155.1 Desulfobulbaceae bacterium | reverse complement strand
GTGAGCACCAGAAGAACGCCAACCCCGGATTGCATCCTGGAAGCGCCATAAACCAACGAAAAAATTGCAAAAGCATAGAGCAGACAACCTGTTATATCAAGCTTTTGTCCTTCCTCCCCATACCACTCTCCCTTAAGATAGCGTGAGGTGAGCCATAAAGAAAGCGTACCCAGAGGCAGTATCAGAAAAAAAATAGCACGCCAACCAAGGGACTCGGTTAGAAAGCCGCCGACTAAAGGACCCATGGAGAGGCCTACGTAGACGGCAGCAACATAAATCCCGATAACTTGGCCACGTTTTTGCGGCGGGAAAATAGAGGTAAGAATCGCCATGCCGGTACTGACAAACATGGCCGCGCCAAATCCCTGTACCACCCTCAAACATATCAGAAAAGTTGCAGAATCAGCAAAGGCGTTGGCGGTTGCAGAAACAGTGTACACTGCAAGGCCTGTGGTAAAGACCCGTTTACGGCCTCGAATATCCGCAATTTTCCCGGCGGGCACGAGCCCTACGGCAGCAGCCAGCAGGTAGGCTGTCGCAATCCAACTCAACTGAACAGCGTTGAGTTGCAGTTCAGACTGAATGGCAGGCAGTGCAACATTCACCGCCGAAATCATAAAAGGACCCATAAAAGACGTCAGGGTGGTAACAAAAAGAGCTGTTCGCTCCTGAGCGGCACCAGAGTTCCTGTTGTCTTCCATATACTTCCTCAATTATAATTTCATCTCTCCAGGGTGCATTTCTTGTTTGCAATGACGTTTTTTATATAGGCCAGGTAACGCTCGTCAGTGCACATCTGCTTTCCTGGATCATCTGAAATTTTTGCCACAGGCTGATCCTGGCAACGGATCATCTTTATAACTATCTGCACCGGTTTGCTGGCAATGTCATTGGTCAGATTAGTCCCAATACCAAATGCTGTGTTAATGCGTCCATTGAAGTGCCTGGCAATTTCAACAGCACGGGAAAATGATAAACCATCACTGAAAATGGCATGTTTCCATCTGGCATCAATTTTCAATGATTTGTAATGAGCAATCAGCTGATCTCCCCATTCTATCGGGTCACCACTGTCATGCCGACATCCATCGAACAGTTTGGAAAAAAACATATCGAAGTCACATAAAAACGCATCGAAACCCATAGTATCTGACAGAGCAATTCCCAGATCCCCTCTATACTCCTGTGCCCAGTGCTCCAGGGCATATCTCTGACTGTCCGCCACCCGGGGTCCCAAGGCCTGACATGCCATGATCCATTCATGCGCCATGGTACCAATGGGAACAAGATCATATTTCATGGCCAAATTGACGTTACTGGTGCCCAGGAAATTAGTGGGTAGGGAGCCCTGCAGTTTTTGAATGATCTCTTCCTGCCAGGCCTGGGAAAAACGACGTCTGGTACCAAAATCAGAAAACCTGAACCCCAGTCCTTCCTCATTGGTCTTTTTCACCAACTCTATTTTTTCGTCTAATTTCTCACGACCCACCTCAAAATCCGGTTTTGGCGCAATATGTAAAAAGTAGAGTTCATTGACCAGCGCCAGAACCGGTACTTCAAATAAAATAGTATGCAACCAGGGGCCTTTAATACGAATATCAAGATTCTCACCCTCTGCATCCACCTGGATATAATCGCGCTGGAAATGAAACAGACGCAAAAACTGGATAAAATCCCTTTTCATAAAACGCAGCCGACTGAGAAAATCCAATTCCTCAGGTTGAAACCGCAGGGTGCAGAGGGCATCGAGCTCCCTATTCAGGGTGTCTGCAATTGGCCGTAAATCTACACTCTTATCACGGCACTTGAATTCATATTCAACCTCTGCCCATGGGAACTGATGTAAAACCCCCTGCATCATAGTGACTTTATAAAGATCCGTATCCAAGAGGGAATTTATGATCATGGGACTGTCCTGTTAAAATGAAGAGAAAATATGAGAAGAACACTAGTCAGGGCCTTAGTGCCTTACTCCTGAATTACTGTCATAAAAAACAAGAAACTCAGGAACTTTTTATGAAATCGAGAGCTTACTTTTACTACCAAGGCACTTATCCAGCGATTCTAAAAAAGTTTCCGACTAGTCGGGTTAGTATACTATAATAAGAGTTAGCGCAAACAAAAACATTATAACCCAAACAAACAGGGAAATAAGCCAAGTGAAGTAGTTTTCGAACCACATTTTCTCAATTCCTCCAAACTTGACCTGCGGTCGGTTGATTTGGTATGATTTACTATACAAAAAGGAAGCAAGAAAAAGCTGAACCTGTCGAAAGTCGGAGGCGGAAAATCACGAATCTAGTCCTGGTAAAGGGAAAAATGAATTTCTAAGGCACTAATTCATTTTTTATTCCTCACAAGCTTCGATGTAGTCCATGAACTTTGGCCAGGGAGGTAATTAAAATGGTTCCCAAATTAGAAAAAAGTGTTTTTTACAATCTTCCTCCAAAGCTTGTATTATTCTCGCTGCTGCTACTCCTCAGTCTCTATCTTTTACCAACAAATGCAAAGGCGGCATTAAATTATGGCCAGGCATATCCAGATATTGGCACATTCCAGACTCCTAACGGCAACTGGTCTTTCTGGGTGGGCTGGGATGCCAATTTTTCTGAGACCTACACCCCTGAAGGAGAAAGCTATGCCTGGGTTGTTTATTTTGCGCCGGAAGCTGTCTACCTTGCATTGCAAAGTTCAAAATCAATCTACTCCGGAGTAAATATCAATGCCGGGTACAAGTATTTTTATGGCTCTTTAAATATTTCCAGTGGTACCAGGTTAAGCTCACTATTGCTTGCAGGACTCCACTCGGTTGGACTGTCAAAAAACTTATTCAGTGCATCCACACCAGGCATTGGCATTGGAGCGTTTAGCGCAGGAAACTTGTCCTTTGCTCTGAGTTCTGGATTAACGTTTTTAAAAGAAAAAGCCACCGACAGTTTAAAACGTGGCATACAAATCGATTCCGGAATTAGTATCAGCTATGATCTCATTTCTATCCCTTTACCATTCTCTGTATCCCTTGGCACCGACTGTGTCCTCGGCGAAGATCCTGAGGAACTTTGCAAATTTCATGGATTTTACCCCATAATAATTTATGACATTGAGCAACCATCAGCCCAAAGCCCTTTAGATCTGCTTTTAGCAGAATTGACCATGCCGGCAACAACTCCCCAATCGGTTGAGGAAGGCACCAGGAAAATGCTCATTAAAGCCGTCCAAATCATACAGGGCGACACCCGTTTCCAGGAATTCATTGAAAGTGAACTTCAAAATTCCCAGTACGATACCATCATCAATCAAACGCAACAGTGGCTTACAAGTGGTGATACAAGCAATCTTCCTGAAAACCTGGATCTACCCGACCCTTTGATTGCCCACCAGACAATGAAACCAATTTTTGGTGCATCACAAATTGCTTTTGAACTTGGCTATCAAAAGGGTTGCAACGCCAACCCAGGTTGCAGCACACTCTACACAGACTGTGTTATTGAGCAATACTGTATTCCAGGTACAGAGTGTATTGTTGAAATCACTGCAGAGGAAATTGCGGCCTTGATTCCAGGAAAAACTGCATTGGATTTCGAGGAAGCGTGGCTGGTTATTGACAACTCCGTAGAACAGTATCTTGTCTCAGGAGCGGAGTCAACGGAGTGGCTCCAAATTTTAAACGGCAAGGCAACCTATACTTTTGCGCACAATAGTGACACACCCATAGTTTTGGGTGTAAAACTGGAAACAGCTTATGCCCCAGTCGATACCAGAGTCGAATTATGCCGAAGAATGATATTTTTTACTCCCTTGAAAGGTGATATCAATGGTGATAGAAGTGTTGATCTTACCGACACAATTCTGACACTGCAAATATTGACCAAAACTGGGAATCAGTCTTTCATCGACAAAGGTGCAGATATTAACGGGGACAATACGATCGGAATAGAGGAAGTTATCTTCGTCCTCCAGGAGGTTTCCGATTGAAACCTACCCCCTATAGACGGAAGATAAGTTGGAAGGTTACCCTTGCAGACACCGGAACTATAGACGCAGACACATACTTCGAAGCTTCAAGACCAATTGAGATTCGTAGGAAAAACCTGGGAGTATAAAACATGGCACTCCGTAAGACAGTCGGTCTGGTTCTTGGCAGCGGAGCTTCCCGAGGATGGGCTCACATCGGTGCCATAGAAGCGTTGTTGGAAGCAGAGATCCCCGTCGATTTCATTGCCGGCTGCAGCGTTGGTGCCTATGTTGGTGCTCTGTATGCGAGCAACAGCCTCGCCAGCCTGAAGGAATTCCTTTTCAGGATGGACGGCAAAAAAATATTTTCCTATTTTGACGTGGTTTTCCCCCGATCAGGCCTGCTAAACGGTTCTAAACGAGTACAGGAACTCTTCACAATGCACACGGATGCTCAGACCTTTGATGATCTGGATATCCCTGTGGTTATGGTGGCAACGGATCTTAACCGGGGAAAAAAAGTTATTCTCAAGTCCGGTAACCTTATCCAAGCACTCAGAGCAACCATGTCGTATCCAGGGATTTTTGAGCCAGTACGGATCAAAGACCGCTGGCTTGTGGATGGAGGAGTTGTGGACCCTGTGCCGGTGGGAATTGCAAGGGCCATGGGCGCTGATGTCATTATTGCTGTGGACCTCAACAGCAGAATCGTTTCTCGCTCCAAAGATTCTCCTGCAGTCACTGAAAATGAAACTCTACACTCCTCAGAAACCGCCACCATAAAAACGGATAGCCGCAGCGAACTGGTGAGCAAAATGACGGACTTTTATGAGAGCATCGAGAATAGTTTGCGACATAAAACCAGTGACTTCCTTCACCGTGAATCTGCACCCCCGGATATAATCGAAACTGTAATGACATCAGTCAGTTTAATGCAAGAGCGTATTACCCGTATAAACCTGGCTGTGGATCAACCGGACATCCTCATACAGCCCCGCCTGGGTGAATTGAAGATGATGAATTTCGACCAGGTGGAGCATTCTATTGAGGAAGGATACATTAGTGTTAAGGAGAAGATTGAAGATATTCGCACCCTGCTCTTGCTGACGCCTGACACCACCTGAACTGATGAGAAATCCGGGCTCCCCCCCCTTTTTCAGCTCAAAACAGTTTGCGGCCAATTTTCGCGTCAACTGCAGGTGAAACGAATGTAGCCTCACCGCTCTCCGCCTTTGGGTATTGTACACCTATAATCAACACCTCAGAAACAACCGGTTTTAGTGCACTTGCCATTTTTCTATCCTTATAATTTGAGTAACCGTTCACCGCCCCCTTCAAAAGCCTGCATAACCAAAGTCCGTAACCGTTCGTCCAGTGCTCCAGGTTCGTTCAAGCTGGTCTCCTGGCTATAGTTCGCTATGCCAGGAGGCCTGATCGGACGAAAATGGGGTGCTGGTGAACGGTTACAATTTGAGGTTATCGTGCGTCATATTGTAAGGAAAGAAACTGATTCCGTCTTGAACAAAATTGACATTATCGACAACTCTTTGAAGAGACTACTGCCCCTGTCTGAATGCCTCCTCTACAATCTATCGGCCACATCCACTCCCTGGGATATTGCGCGTTTGGCATCCAGTTCTCCCGCTTTCTGGGCCCCGCCAATGAGATGATATTGCACTCCCGCTCTGTCTAGTTCTTCTGCCAGACTGAGTTCTGAAACCTGTCCTGCACAGATAACAACATCATCCACTTCCAGGAGCTGTTCTTTCCCACCGTGACGAATCAAAAGTCCTTCTTCAGAAACGGAGAGATACTCAACACCGTTTAACATCTTTACCCCGTTTTTTTTCAATACAGATCGATGGATCCAACCGGTGGTCTTCCCAAGTCCAGCACCTGGTTTAGTCTTGCTTCTCTGCAGGAGATAAATTGTCCGGGATGGTGTCATTTTTGGCACGTTACCAAGACCACCCTCCTTCTCATACTCCATATCAACCCCCCACTCTGACATGAAGGTTGCGACATTTCCCACCTCGGTCTTGTCATGGAGAAGAAAGGTTGCCAGATCAAAACCAATCCCTCCCGCCCCAATAATAGCGACAGAAGATCCAATCTGTTTCTTGCCCGCCAGTACCTCATTATAGACACTCACTTTCGAACTATTTACCCCCTTCAACTCAATCTTCCGGGGCTTCACCCCTGTTGAAATAACTATTTCGTCATAATCACTCAAATCGCCAGGATGCGGACGACTACCCATTTGAACATTGACATTATGGAGTTGAATCTGACATTTATAGTACCTGAGAGTTTCCTCAAATTCATCTTTTCCAGGTATCTGCCTGGCAAGGCGAAACTGCCCCCCGATCTGTTCGCTCGCCTCAAAAAGAGTCACTTCATGCCCACGCGCAGCGGCAGTTGTTGCACAGGCAAGCCCCGCGGGCCCCGCACCTATGACGGCAACTTTTTTGATAGTGCCAGCCCTCTGAAGTGGCTTAATTGTTTCAAAGCAGGCGCGAGGATTCACAAGGCAGGATGCTGTCTTTCTGGAAAATATATGATCAAGACATGCCTGGTTGCAGCCGATACAGGTATTAATTTCGCCCTCTCTACCCTCTGCTGCCTTATTAACCCAGTCAGGGTCGGCCAGAAAGGGCCGTGCCATACTCACCATATCAGCATTTTTTTCAGCAAGTACCGATTCCGCCACACACGGCATATTAATACGGTTTGTTGTGATAAGTGGAATGTTGACCTGCCCCATCATTTTTTTGGTTACCCAGGCAAAACCCGCCCGGGGAACAAGCGTAGCAATGGTCGGTACCCTCGCCTCATGCCAGCCTATTCCGGTATTAATAATTGTGGCACCAGCTGCCTCCACCTCCTTTGCAAGATGCACCACCTCCTCCCATGTTGAGCCACCCTTAACCAGATCCAACATGGAAAGCCTGAAAATGATGATAAAATCAGCTCCAACCCTTTCGCGCACAGATTCAATAATCTCTAAGGGAAAACGGATTCTGTTTTCAAAAGCTCCTCCCCACTCATCTTCCCTTCGGTTTGTCTTTTTTGCTATAAACTGATTGATCAGATATCCCTCTGAGCCCATAATTTCCACCCCGTCATACCCGGCGTCCTGGGCGAGAGCCGCACAAACAGTGAAATCTTTAATGGTACTGGCAATCCCGCGTTCACTAAGCGCTCGAGGTTTGAAGCGATTAATGGGTGCCTTAATAGCACTTGGCGCAACACATAGAGGATGATATCCATAGCGTCCCGTATGGAGAATCTGCATACAGATTTTACCACCACCCCCATGCACAGCATCCGTAACTAACCGGTGATCTTTAACCTGGCTTGTCTTAGCGAGTCTTATGGAAAAAGGAGAAACCCAGCCTGCTCTATTTGGTGCCACCCCGCCAGTTACGATGAGCCCCACACCGCCTTCTGCCCGGGCCCTGTAGTAAGATGCCATACGCAAAAAACCATCTTTTTCTTCTTCAAGGCCAGTATGCATAGACCCCATAAGCACCCTGTTTTTAAGGGTGGTGAATCCTAAATCTAAGGGTTGCAGCAAGTTCGGGTACGCCGGGTGTACACTTTTCATCGTCAACTAAGACCTCCGATTATTACTGTGAATTAAGGCTTTTCGGTTGCGCCTAATGGTATTTATACTATAAATGATGCATTACAATTTATGACAAAACTGTCTCTTTAAAATAGGGTAAAACCATGCACTATCAGGGAAACATATTCAGACCCCCCAGCGAAGCCCATTCAATCCTCCTGCAGATTACAACGGGCTGTTCGCATAACAAATGTACCTTTTGCCGTATGTACAAGGGCAGTCGTTTCACTATCAAAGATGACGCCACCATCATCGCCGATATCGATTTTGCAGCTGCGCATTGTAAAAACCAGAATCGGCTGTTCCTCTGCGATGGTGACGCGCTTATTTTACCCCAGGCCCGGCTCATCAAAATCCTATCAGCTATCCAGAAGAAATTACCCTGGGTAACACGGGTTGGCACCTACGCAAACACAAAGTCGATTAAGATGAAGAGCCCGGAGCAACTTCGGGAGCTTTATGAAAAAGGACTTAGCATCGCATATATGGGACTCGAATCCGGCGATGATGTTACCCTTACCAATATCAATAAAGGTGCGGACAGCGAACGTATGATAGAGATGGGCCGTAAAATCAGGGCATCCGGCATTAAGCTTTCCATCACCGTACTGCTGGGTATAGCTGGCCTGGAACGATCCCATGTGCATGCCCGTGAAACAGGCAGGGTGCTCAGTGCCATCGACCCAGAATATGTCGGTGCTCTTAGCCTGATGCTCACCCCCGGCACAATTTTGCAGGATGCAGCTGAAAGGGGCGACTTTGCTCTGCCCGGAGCAAATGCCATGCTTGAAGAGCTTGGAATCATGTTTGCTACTACTGAACTGTCAAACGGCTACTTTCATGCAAATCATGCATCAAACTACCTACCTATCAGGGCCAAGCTGCCAAAAGACAAAGAGGCTACCTTACAGCTCATAGACAAAGCCCTGCAGGGTAAAGTCAACCTTAAACCTGAGTATATGCGCGGCCTTTAGTGCCTTACTCAATAAAAACAGGTAGCGCAGACTCCGAGAAAGCTAGAGATTTCCTTAACATTAGTATCTTAAAGTAACCTCCGTGGCACTTATACCCCCTCGGAGTCTATCGCTTACCTGTGGGGTGTTAAGCCGAGCAGCCACAAAAAAAATCCCCTTGCTGCTGTTCTGCAACAAGGGGATTTTTTATTTTCTTATCCCGCAATCACCCTAGAATTTGTAATCTAAACCAACGGTGACCAACAAAGCAGAGGCATTAGTAAACTCTCCGTAAACGTTTCCTGTAGGATCCACTTTAACTTCGCGCTCCTCTTTGTAATCATAGAGGACAGAAAAACCGACATCCATCTTCTCGTTAACCGCATATTGTATACCCGCAGAATAGAGCCAGGCATCTGAGTCCGGGATGGTAAAATCAACATGTTCTGTTGGAATTGGATTATTGTCATAACCAAAACCTGCCATTACCTCAATTGCATCTGTTACTCCATAGGTTACACCAATACGAAAGGCATCAGTATCATCCCAGTCCCTCGCAACAGGTGCCTCAAACGGATTTCCTGGAATTGTCGGACTATAGTTAAAATCAAGGATGTCATATTCTGACCAAAACGTTCTATCCCAGGTCACTTCAACATTGAGGTTATCCCGCACATCATAGGCAACAGAGAGAGCAACTACACCAGGCGCGGGCACTGACACCGATGCCCTTGGCCTCATTGCCATGCCCATCAGGCTGAGATCAGTCTCTTCTTCAAACTCGAGATCTATGTTTGACCGGTATGTCGCTGAAATATTTAATTTATCATTTGGTTTAATCGCCAGAGCTGCATTCCAACCCCATTCTACGGTATCACCTTCCATACTTCGTGAAACTGGCTTACCTATGACACTTGCATCACTGGATACTGTTGCATCCGCATACATCATGCGAGGACCTGCAGCGATAGAAACCATCTCTCCAAAGGTATACGAAACAGTGGGGTTCACCTCAATTACTGTCAGTGAGAACTCTTCGGCAAAGGCCTGACCATACCCCCCTTCCCAGCGCTTTGAGAGGCCATAGGGTGCAACAACAGCCAGGCCAAAACGCGCACCACCGTAGTTTGGAGACACCATAAAACCGGTTGGTACAAAGAAGTGCTCCGATTCCGATTCATCGTTAAAACCTGCCGAACGCGCGTCTGTGTATTCAATAGGAGAAAGATAGATATACGTTGCATCTACCTGGGTATGCCAGGTGTCAGCCATCCAGCCCATATTCGCAGGGTTATAATACGCAGCATCCGCCCGTTTAGCAGATGCAATATTTGCCCCGGCTTTTGCTGTCGAATCCACAGATTGCTCCGGGATACGCCACCCTGAAGCCATTGCCGATCCTGCAACAAAAATAGACGCTAATGCCAGTACAGAAATCTTTTTCTTCATACTTCTCTCCCTCAGTATTGAAAAATTTTCTCGAACCTGTCAAATTCCTCAGACAGACGTTTCTACCCCCCACTCACAGAACATTGGTTCATCAATATGAGGGACCGCCAAAAACAATATAACCTTTACGTACAAGTCAACCAAAGAGACAACATATACCACAAGTGATACATCTACATTTTGTGTAATATATAAACATAATAGATGTCAACAATAAATAATACTTGGATTGAAGTGATACGCTCCAACTTCAGACTGCTTTTTCTAACAATGATATTACAATCATTGTTACATTTTATCCCTATTAGTGCAACTTTTCAATCGCTGCTAACATCTCTCCTTCAATGGCAACCGCTCGTCCTCCTTTATCAATAACAACGAAGGTGACCAGGGCATCTGCAGCAACTTCCTTACTCTCTTTCAGCAGAATTTCCTGCCTCATTACCACACTCCGGTTGCCAATTTTCTCAACATTGGTGGATACAAGCAGGGTCTCTCCTACCGGAACAGCTCTGCGGTAATTAATGTTAATATTAACAACCAAAAAAACAAGTCCCTCCTCCACCCATTCACGTAGATCAATCTTAGACTCGAAAAATGCCCACCTGTCCTCTTCGAAAAACTCAAGATATCGTGCATTATTAACATGCCCATAAAAGTCTGCGTGGTATCCTCTAACCTTTATTTCACTCAAATATTCCAAAATTATCACCCATAATTCAGTAAAGCATCAATCTGTTGCTGCCATGACAAAGAGACCTAACATCGTTCCCCCAACCCATTTGCGGAAAACCGCGCAAAAGTTATGAGTCTGAGTGTCATATTACTTTCCAAAGCAGAGTAAAAAATCCTGTAAGGCATTTGGATTATTTGACTTGATCGTTCCTGTCATAAAGTCCTTCATACCGGGTCGATAATTTCCCTTCCATATTTTGAGAAAAAACTCAGGGCTGGTCTTACATACGCAGTCAGCACTATCTACCACTCTTCCTTCGCTGACCTCGCAGCTCTCAGCAGAGAGCTGAACAGTCTTTTTGCTCTCTCCCAGAGAAAAATAATAACTTGTAGGCTCCTTACAGATCCCTTTGATGAAATTCTCCGGAAGTTTCTCAAAAATAGAATCTATCATGTTAGTATCTTATAAAGTATTTTTCTGATTTTTTGTGGCGGGAAATAATTTGGCAAAGGTACATATTCCGGCTTATTTCCCGTTCAACTGGGTTAGGATTAAGAAAATCTCCTACAGGGAACCGATCTTTTCAGTAAGGGTCGGAACAAACTGTTTCAGATCAGCCACCACCAGGACATCGGCAACCTCTCCGATGGGCGCATCTTTATCGGTGTTAATGGCAATGATAAATTCGGATTTTTTCATCCCGGCCAGGTGCTGAATTGCACCGGAAATACCGCAAGCAACGTAGAGTTTTGGTGCAACAGTCTGCCCTGTAGTTCCGACCTGCCGATTATGCTCAACCCACTCTGAATCGACAACAGGACGGCTCGCTCCATATTCTCCACCAAGAGCTTTAGCTAACTCCGCAACCATTGCAATATTTTCTGGTTTGCCAACACCTCTTCCTGCGCTGACTATAACGCTCGCCTTACCAAGATCGACACCACCACTTTCAGCCTGTTCAAAACCGGTGAACTCAATTTGGCCAGCAGCTTCACCTGTAATGTTTTCAATGGTAGGTGCGCCCGCAGGATCTTCAGCAAGACCAAAGGCTCCCGCCTGAATGGTTACTACCGTTTTTTCAGTACCAGCTTTCACTTCACGTCGTAGCTTAGAGTTGCAGACCGGGACAACAAGAGTAGTATCAACAACTTCTACTACTTCTGATACTTGAGCAGCCTTTAAAGCAAAGGCAATTCGAGGTGCCAGGTCCCAACCGTAGGAAGAATGGCAAAATGCAATCATATCCGGATTTTCTTTGGCGATTACATCCAGGATAAGTGCTTTATGACCATCCGGATTATATTCTCCCGCAACGGCAGAATCCGCCAGGTAAAGAGTACCATCGTATTGAGGTAAATCCCCGTCACTGCCTACCAGAAACATAGACGATTCGGCACCTAACGCCTCGGCAAAGGCCACCAGCTCGTAACTGCCGCCGAGGAGTTTTCCTTCTCTACTTTCAGCAATAAGTAAAAGTTTCATATTTTCTACCTCCTTAGGACAGAACGCCGGTTTTATCTTTTAATATTTTGATCAACTGGTCGGCAAGATCAGGCGCATCTCCTTCCAGTACCAGCCCACCACCTTTTTTCTCTGGAAAATACATCTTGGCAGTTTCCTGCCTTGAATCCACCTTTAAAAGGTCTGTAGCAGGTGTCGAAAGCAACTCCTTCTTTTTTGCCTTCATGATGTTTGGCAGAGTTGGGTAGCGTGGTGTATTTAAACCGAGCTGGCAGGTGACAACAGCAGGTGTCTGCACCTTAACACACGCTTTGATACCTCCTTCAAGCTCTCTTTTTGCCTCAATGACACCATCGACCAGAGTGAAGTCAACAACCGTTGACACACCGGGAAGTCCAAGCATTTCCGCGACCAGAATACCAACCTGTGCACTGCCCCTGTCCTGGGACTGCATTCCGGTAAAAACCAGGTCAAAGCCCTTATCTTTTGCGTATTCCGCGATGATCCCCGCGATCTCGAAAGGTTCCCTGGCGCTGGAATTGTCATCGGCGATATGTGCCCCGCGATCACAGCCCATGGCGAGTGCCTTCTTCATGGTTTCTTTGACTTGATCTGAACCTACACAGAGGACTGTAATATCACCTTCCTTGAGTTGATCTTTTACCTGAACTGCCTGTTCAACCGCATACTCGTCATACTCATTCATACGCCAGACAAGATCATTTTTTGCGTACCAGGTTCCACCATCATCTATTTTGAACTTAGATTCCATATCAGGAACCTGCTTTATACAAACCAGAATTTTCATGCTTTCCCTCCAGTTGCAAGATTTCGGTATTAAATAATTCGTTCAGCTAATACTTCTGCAATATCTCTTGGCTTCAGTTGTTCTTCAACTTCAGCTCCTTTCACACCATCTTCAAACATCGTCAGACAGAACGGACAATTAGAGAGCAATACCTCAGCCCCTGTCTCAACCGCCATCTGTACGCGCTTAATATTGATTCTTTCACCGATATTTTCTTCAGCGAGAATCCGGCCACCACCAGCACTACAGCAGAATCCTTCCTCCCTGCTTTTTTCCATCTCTACAAGCTCACCGCCAGCGGCTGCAATTAAGCTCCGGGGTGCATCATAAATATCATTATGCCGACCAAGATAACAGGAGTCATGGTAGGTACAGGAAAGGTCCTGGGAATTGATCCTCAATCTACCCGCCTCAATTAGCTCCTGCAGATAAACGGTGTAGGTGCTCACCTCCACGTCCAGACCTAGATCCCGGTAATCTTTTGTAAGGGTATTATAGCAATGGGGACAACTGGTAACTATCTTGCTGACACCGTAGGATTTTATGGTTTCAATATTTTCCACAGCAAGGGTCTGGTAGAGGTATTCATTACCCATCTTACGCATTGGTTCCCCACAACACTTCTCTTCCTTACCTAGAATACCGACGCTTACCCCGGCTGCCTGACAGAGCTTAACAAAGCTTTTTGCCACTGCGATGTTTCGTTTGTCAAAAGATCCGTAGCAACCGACATAATAGAGAATGTCGACTTCGCTATCCTCTGCGAGGGTTTTAATACCGAGTTCCTCGGCCCATTCCCCTCTTTCGGCGTAACCAATATTCAATGGATTGCCGTTGACCTCAGTGGCCTCCATGGCAGCCATCACCTCATCACCAGGAAACTCACCCTCCATGAGCACCATGGAACGGCGTAATTCAACAATTTTACTTACGTGTTCTATTCCCGCAGGACAGATTTCCTGACACGCCCGACAGGTAGTACACGACCAGAGAACATCTTTACCAATAGTATCTATCAGGTTTGCATCGGGTTCATTGAAAGCCGCATCTCCAAGTTGGCTGATGAGCTTCATAGGAGAAAGGGGTTTATCAGTGTTAAAGGCAGGACATCTGTCCTGACATCGTTTACATAGGGTACAGGCGTCAGTATCAAAAATATCTTTCCAACTCAGTTCCTTTAGGCTCGTTGCACCAAAGGTTTCAGCATCTTCATCTTCGAGATCCAAATTTACAAGTTTGCCCTTTGGCCCCAGATCTGAAAAGAAGTAGTTGGCGCTTGTGGTGAAAATATGACGAAACTTGGTGAAAGGGATCAGTACGAAAAATGCCATGACCAGCAATAGATGGAACCACCAGGTTACTTTATGTAGAGCCAGCAGACCCCCTTCACCCATGGGTTCAAGGCACTTTGCAAATAAAAATCCGACCGGTGACCAGGGAACAAGCGGTGTACCAAGTTCAGTGACCGCCATACGACTCCCCTCAACAACAAACCCGGTGATCAGGATCGCAAAAAGCAGAGCATGCATAATGGCGTCATCATCTTTTGTTTCAAGGCCTTCCGGGGGATAAAAATACCTGCGAACCAAGAGACCACCAAGCATGACTATACAGATAAGTCCCGCCAGGTCCAGCACCACAGAGAAAAGTTTATAAAAAGTTCCTGTCAGGAATTTCACATCAAAAAACAGATCAGTAAAATCTGCCTGAATAACGATAAGGGTAGTGCCGATTAACAGAAGCCCAAAACCCCAGAAAAACAGACCATGAAGCAGACCCGGCCATACAACCTTGGCAACTTTTTTCTGTAGCAGCACATTTTCAACCAGCAGCTTAATCCTCTCTACCGGCCGGTCAGTTCTCGTAATTGGCAACCCCTGCTTATACACTTGCACTCGTTTTAAAAATCCCCATACCAATAATCCAATGGCTGCAATTGCCAGTAGATACATAGGGACAAGTGTCGAGGCCCCATGACCAACATTCCAGTAGATCTCCCGCGTAAATTCCATCATAATCTCCAGTTACAAATATGACTTATCATAATCTCCAACTACCAGTATCACCTAAAGAAACCTCTTTTTAAATCAAGTTAACGTTAAGGTCAAGACAAAACAATTTTTTTGTTACCCTCAATTGCCATCTAAATTCACAGCCTCTACTTCTTTTTCAATTGACACCACAAGGGACAGCATGATACTTTACTGCAAACATGTTACGTAAAGGTAAAGGCATCATCTCAAAAGGAAGAGGAAGTCACATGAGCGAATCAGACTCAAAACCGGTACAAATAGGAGAATTAGCAAAGAGTCTCGGTATCACCACTAGGACCATACGATACTACGAAGAGATAGGTCTCATGGGAAAAACCGAAAGGCTCGGAGGAAGTACGAGGATTTACAACAACGATGATGTTCTTCGCCTCAAATTCATTTTGAAACTGAAAACAATGGGGATTTCTCTAAAGGAAATTCAAGAGTTATCTGATATATTTGACATTAACGAAAAAAACTTCAGCACAATTACGCCAAAGTTGATTGAAATTCTGGATAAACACATTTCTATAGTTGATGAAAAAATGGCAAATATGTCCTCACTAAGAAAAGATATTGTCGAGTACCGGATACGCATCACTGACTTTCTGACCAGTAACAATAAGTTATCGTAACACCCCACAAGGGGATACTGAAAGAAACACCAGTAGTTTTCAATCAGCCCAACGGCTTATAACTTTACCCTTTACGTTATATTCAGTGGTAGTATTTTGCCCCCGTCAAGGTCAACAGGGGCAAAATTAGATTTTTTCTAAGGAACTTACTGCCTGTAAATATAGGAACCGACACGCTCTCCCTTAAGAGCCCTGGTAATATTTCCAGGAACCATACCATTAACGATCTGGACTTTTTCTAACACCTCACTGTTCTGAAGTATCTCTAGACAAGGTCTCTCTATCACCAGATCATCCTGCCCGCTTTCCAGAAGATCCTTTGCCCCTATCTCCGGAATAAAGGTGGCATCGGGGTCTTTTTTAGGATCATCACTATACAAACCATTCTCATCCTTAATAAAAAGAACATCCCTTGAACCAATGAGATCCGCTAGAATAACAAGGCCGACATCAGTTCTATGGATGGGAATCCTGCCGACCTTGGGCTTAATGGCAAAATAGTCATAGGGAGGCATCCCATGCATTACCGGTATAATTTTCTCAGCGAAATAGGTCGGCAATTTCACTATGTCCGCGTGTGAAATTTTCACCCCACCCCATGGAGAAAGCAGGGTCGCAATCATCAGAGCATTCTGCTCAGAGACCATGCTGCCGAATTTTGCGATAACCCCAGTGGGCATACCCATTTCAAGGCCAATAGTATAGATATGCCGACTACGGGTTCCGCCACCTGTGGTGAGCAGCATTTTATGCTCAGCACGATTACTGACAATTTCCTTTAAAATTTCCGGCAGTGCCTTGACGCCCCGGTCACAGATAGACTGGCCACCAATCTTCATCACTTTCACATCGGGGTAGAGTCTTTCCTGTGGAGCTACATCAAGTTTTTCGATAAACTCTTTACTCACAAGACTCTCTCCCATGAGCGTACTCTTCACATGAAGTCTCTTTCCATCCTTTTCCCGGACCAATGCCATCGTTTTCTCCCTTTAATAAAGAACGTGAAAAATTATTTCTTCAGGCTTTTGGACTTCTTATCTCTCTTGAGCAGAACCAGATCGGCTTTAGTCTCTTTAGCGATCTGCGCCACCTCTTTTTTACGCAAATGACTGGCATAAACCTTAAGATCCAAGCCACTTACTGCAATTATTCTAAACCGGGGCGACTGAGCCCCTTCTTTGGTCTTTACCCTTTCACGATAAAATATTTTTCCAGCCATAACATCCTCCGTTTATTTATTATTCTCTATATAACCGGCAATCCAGTTGCAACATTGTATGCCTTTTTGCCCCCCTTGACAAGGGAGCAACATCTCCTTTGGAGCCAAACAGGCAATGTTGCTATTGGTTAGCTATGGTTATTTTTCATCCAAATAATTGGCTTTCGACTGTTGCAATTGACACCTATACCCCTGAGAGGTTTATTACCACCCTGTCGGAGTTCTATACGGTAAAAAACTACACTGAAAATCGGAGAATTTAATGCAAATTTATCTCAGTATTGATGATACAGATAACCACGAAAGCCCAGGATCAGGTCAGCTCGCAGAAACGTTGACCAAAGAACTCCAGAAAAACTCCCTCACAAAACGTTGCAGCAGCATAACCAGGCACCAGCTCTTTGTACATGAAAATATTCCCTTTACTTCTCATAATAGTGCCATGTGCTTTTGTGCTGAGCTTGCTGAATTCAAATTAAATGATGTCATAGAATACTCGGAGCAATTTCTTATAAACTCTTCAGCACCTGGGTCAGATCCAGGTCTTTGTGTTGTTAAAAATGAAGCAAGTCTCGACAAACAGGCCCTCGTTGACTTCGGGCTCCTGGCAAAAGGCACTGTACTCTCAAAAGGACAAGCATATTTCCTTGCAAGCACCATGGGAATTCATCTCTCAGAGCACGGAGGAACAGGAGACGGCATCATAGGAGCACTTGCAGGAACAGGTCTTCGCATCCAGGGATTCGACGGCAGATTCAGGGGATGGCTTAACCTCGGTGAGACTGGCACACTGACAACACCTTCAGAACTTTGTTCACATTCTTTCGTTGATGCTGTTATCGATGAAAATGGTAATACTCTCGCCCCCGACGCAGCTGTCACTATTAGTGATAGTAAAGTGAAAACCGTCCATCATCATCACCAGCAGGTCATTCCAGTGACCCGGGATAAAGCAGATACAGATTCGTGGAGAACACTTGATAGAAAAGAAGTCAAAAAGTTCTGAGTGGTGTGCTTTTTGTTGACCGCCTCACTGTTGCACCTACAGGCGGTTAACCTCCCCTCATAGAAGCTACTGTTCCCCTGAAAGATCTGAAGCACCATTTAGTAGACGTTGGCTGAGTGGCAGCTGGCTTCACAGATACAGTAGCAAGGTTTTCAACGGTCTAAAACTGGTCCACAAGATATTTACCTGCCAGCCTCAAACTTGATTCGAAAGTAATATCTTTCATCGAGGTTACCAGGATTGGAGCAACAAACAATTAATAAAAAGGGCAAGTATGGTAAGTATATTGTTTAAAAATACATTGAAGGTTCCAATATAAATAACCACAAGGTGGATGCTGGTCTGGTTAAATATAAAGAATACCGATGTTGTGATGATCGTTAACAGGTGTGTGTAGAAGGAAGGGAGACGTCTCAGCAATAAAAAAGCCGATCAAAAAAATAATCGGCTTTTTTAACTTTTCTTATATAGTAAAAGAATTAGCAGCAGGGCATTGCTGGTGTTAACCATTCCTGTGGGTTAATAAGGATCGGTGTTTTGTCTTTAACCGGTTTCCTTTTTTGTGGCAGCTCAGAAAATAAAGAAAGCAGCTTATAACATTTTTTCTCTTTGGGGCAAGGCTCATCAAAGCAGGTGAGGTAAGACATCCGAATCATTCTGTCGTATCCTTCCCCGATCGTCTTCTTACCGTTTTCCCATCTGGACAGTGTGGATGGATCAACTCCAAGTACACCGGCAAGGCCGATAGCATTCAGAGAAAGTTCCTTTCTTAAGAAAATAATTTCTTCAGGTAGGAGTAATCCTTTTTTTTTTTTTCAAATCTCAAGGCCTATCATTTTGTGCAATGCTTCGGCGTTGGAGGCGGGAATGGAGGTGGGGTCAGGCCACGCTAAAATGATGGAGGCGGGGTCGGGCCACGCTAACCTGGTGATTTGATAACGCATTGTCGATATGTGGGTTACGTAAGTAGTTGATATCACAAGACCACAAAGTCTTTTTTAGGGCAGAAATGGGCAAAATAGGTTAGAAAGCATATTATGGTCAGAGCAAAAAGACATTACATTCCTGAACAAAGATGGCATATAACACAACGAAGACATAAGCGAGAAATTTTGATTAAACTAGTAAAGGATAAACGAAGATGGCTTCAATGGCTGTTTGAAGCAAAAGATCGATACGGATT
>JAAELB010001160.1 GCA_024227155.1 Desulfobulbaceae bacterium | reverse complement strand
TACCTACGACAACCAAATTCAGGATATGGTGCTGCTGGATAATGATTCACTTGTTATGGCCGGATTTGCAGCACCTGAAGAGGAAAAAGATCTGTATGTAATGAGTGTAGAACTTTCTTCTGATGCTCCATCAGAAAGTACAGCGGCAGAGACTACTACTGATTTGGCATCGATGGATGATGTGGGCAACGCCCTGACCGTATTGCCAAGTTCACAAGTTATCGTCGCCGGTTCGACAGAGAATGGTTCTGATAGTGACTTTGCATTGCTTAGTTACTTCTCTGCTGGTGTCAGTTTAAGCAATTCGTCCTCCGCCAGTGGGGAAGCAGGGAACAGAACATCAGGATATTATATAGAAACAACAAATGTCTCGGATATATCACGGGTAGGTGCTGTCTCTGGTGGCTGGATTGTAGATACAGATACACTCTCCTGTTCCACATCGTGCACCAAGAGATGCACTTCAGCAGCGGGTGTGTTGGACCAGACATGCTACGATACATGTTTCGCGGATTGTGAGGGGAAAGAAAAAATTACCTCCAGAGGCGTTGTTTATGCAGTGAGCCAATATCCTGTTTACAGGACTGAAGAGGCTGACGCAACGGATGAGGAAAACAGTGGTGGGATTTTTCCTCCAACAGATAATGAAAATGCATATGAGACTGTCCGATCAGGACAGACCAGTGATGGTGATGGCCCAGGTCACTATTCAAGTGATATGCTGGAGATTACCCCAGATACAACCTATTACGTACGAGCCTACGCTGTACTGACCGATGGTACTGTAATTTATGGAAACGTTGTTTCTTTTACAACGAACGATGCCTGTTTTATAGCAACAGCCGCATATGGTTCGATCCTGGAGAACCATGTTGTCATCTTACGGAATTTCAGGGATCGCTTTATGCTGGCACATGATTTTGGTCGTGTTTTGGTTGCGACGTACTACCGCTACTCTCCTCCTGTTGCAGAGGTTGTAAAACAAAATGTTTTATTTCGCAGTCTGGTGAAAATTGTACTTTTCCCTTTCATCGCAATGGCTTATGTTGCTTTGAATTTTATGTTTGTACTCAAGTGGAGTTTACTTATTGCGAGCCTGCTTTTAGGGGGCGCTGTTATCAGAAAAGCTTATCATATGAAGGTTGTGTAAATGAGGACGTATCAAGAGGAGTCTGGACTGCAGTATAGAGGCATCGGTAGCAAGGGGTTTACCTTAATTGAGTTGTTGGTTGTACTGGTCATCATCGGGATATTAGCTGGCTATATAGGTCCTAAATTGATGGGGCATCCCGAACAGGCAAAGAGGACTAAGGCGGGTTTGCAGATTCAGGGGATCGAAACCGCACTGAAGTTGTATAAACTTGATAATGGTATGTACCCTTCAACAGAGCAGGGTTTGCAGGCCCTTATTGAAGCTCCGGCTACAGGTCGACTGGCTCCGAAGTGGCGTGATGGCGGATATTTAGAAAAAAACAGGGTACCGCTTGATCCTTGGAGCAGTGAATTTGTCTACCTCAGCCCCGGCATAAACGATGATTTTGATCTGAGTTCCTATGGTGGGGATGGAGAATCTGGTGGTGAGGGTGATGCTGCAGACGTCAATAATTGGGAAATCGAATAGAGAGGGCCCAATTATCTTGCCAGAATCAGGAAGGGACTTATCTGATCAGCTGGGTACCGTTGGTCATGATGATGGCTTTACCCTGATTGAACTTATCATTGTATGCGCCCTCATTGGGGTCTTTCTCACTTTGGCCGTTCCTTCAATGAGGAATGCTGTATTCAATGACCCTTTGAAGATGTCTACAAGAAAACTTGTTGGTTTTGTTTCTGGACTTCGTGAGGTTGCAGTACGAAATCAGGTGGAGTATCTGCTGCATATTAGTCAGATCGATAACCGGATCTGGTATGAGGAGGATAGCCCTAAGGCAACTGAGGACAACAAATCTTTGGAAAAAAGCGCAGAAGAACAAAACTCTTTTGAGATGGCGGAAGATATTCGAATCAGCGAGGTCTGGATAGGGGGGAAAGAGTCTTCTGCCCTGAATGAGACAGTTGTCTGGATTAGCAATCAGGGACTGATGAATCACACCAAAATTCAATTACAAGACGATTTGGGCAATGATCTTACGGTGGATTTTTTCCCCTTTATTGAGACACCTCAGATCTCTGATCATTTCGAAGTCCCTGAAAAATAGTGTGAGCAATGTGTTTAAGGCCGTTCCATCCTCGTCTGTACTTGTTTGAAACCAAAGGATTTACTCTCCTTGAGGTCATGATAGCTGTTTCGATTTTGGCAATAGGATTCGTAGTACTCTTTGGTTCCCAATCCCGTAGTATCTCCAATGTAACCGAGGCGAAGTTTAATCTTTTGGCGCCAATGCTTGCCAGCAGTAAATTTGCGGAACTCACGGCTGGCAGTGAGGGTGATGTCTCCTCAGATGAAGGAGATTTTGCAGACGACCAGCCAGGATATCGTTGGGCGGTGGAGGTTGAAGACGCAACCTTCGATTCACTTGAGATACTCGACGAGCTAGAAAAGCCACTAAAGAGATTGAAGTTGGTAATTTCCATGGACGGAACAGGTTTCAAATACTCCCTTGTTTACTATGGGCGTTGGTTGGATTGAATTGAAAGATCTTAAAATAAATATTCATAGCGATTTGGAAGCTGGCTTTACTCTGGTTGAGCTCTTGGTTGCTATTTTTATTTTTTCAATTGTTATTTCTTCTGTGTATGGGGCTTACCGTGCCACATTTAAGGTTATCCAGGGGGCTGAGGCTCAACTTGTAAGCTCCAATAGTGCTCGAATTGTATTAGGACGGCTAACGGACGACCTGCAATCCATAGTGGTTGGTACTGGTGGAGGGCTTCGGGGGGAGAGTCATGATATTTCGGGCACCAGGGCTGATAGTATAGGATTTGTTTCTTCTGTTCATTTACGATTGGATAAAGGCGATTCCGTCTATGGGCGCTCTTACATTCACTACACTGTTGAACCAGATGACGATAATGGCACGCTGAGCCTCTACCGATCTGATATCGGTCTGACACCAGGTGTAGATCCCCTTGATAATGAGGACAACGGATATTTGATCGGAGTTGGATTGACTGAAGTACGTTTTAGCTATAGCGACGAAGATGGGGGGGAAGTTGATGAGTGGAGTGCTGATTTTGAAGCAGAAGACGATCAAGATCAGCAAGGTCTCCCCCGGGTTATTTACATATCTTTGACCTACGGTGATGATGTTGAAAACGAAACGGGTGATGTGTATAAAACCGCTGTTACTCTACCCCCTAATGTCAAAAAAGAGGGTTAAGTCAAAATGCTGACTCGTAAAACGAGTGGAAAGTACTGTGATGGCTGACAGGATTCTATCGAACCAGAAGGGTTTAGCACTTTTAATAACCGTTACGACATTGAGTCTGCTGGTTGCCCTGACTGTTCAGTTTCATAAAACAACATGGCATAAATTTCTTGTTTCCCATAATTATAAGGTCAAAAATCAGTTACATGCAGCTGCAGTTTCGGGGGTTAATATTGGTGCAGCAGTCCTTGAAGCAGATGGTAAGGCAGCTGATGCTGATACTCTGTTAGATCAATGGGCCGTTTTCAGTGAGGAAGATTTTACAGGTATGTTCTCTTCTGCTTCTCTGGAGTTGCACGTAACTGATCTCTCTGGAAAAATGCAGGTTAATAGCCTGGTTCCAAAGGCGGGAGGTGGAGACAAGAACGATGAAAATCCAGCAGAGGTTTTGCAGGATGCTCTTGTAGCCCTGATGCTTTCCGGTGGGTTTCCCATTGAAGATGAGGAAGAAGCCCAGGCTATCGTTGATGCACTGGTGGATTGGGTTGATGAGGATGACCGTGAGTCAGGGCAGGGGGCGGAAAGCAGCTATTACCAATCTCTGGACAGGCCGTATAGCTGCAGGAATGGGCCAATTCAATATATAGAAGAATTACTTTTAGTTAAAGGGATAACTCCAGAACTTTTCTATGGAAAAGAAGAGGAAGGTGGGTTAATTAATTTTTTAACTGTCTATGGGGATGATGGTAAAATTAATATTAATACTGCTCAGCCGCTCCTGGTACAAAGCCTGGATGGTGCGATTACTAAAGAAATACTTGAAGCATTTAAGGAGTATCGAGAGGATACCGATAAAGAAGAAGAGCTTAGTTCCGTTAGTTGGTATACAAACGTCGATGGCTGGCCTGGGGATATTGTATTGAACGAGAAAATAATTGCTGTTCAAAGTAGCTATTTTCAAGTGGAATCTATTGGCTTTTTAGACTCAAGAACTAGAAGGCTGGTTGTTGATCTACAAAGAACAGAGGGAGGGGACGTTGTGGTGTTAAGGAAGTCGGTGAAATAGCTATGGCAGATTCTGTGCTGTGCATAGATGTTTTTAAAAGTAAGGTTGTAGCACTTCTGGTGGACGTCAGTTCAAAAGTTGCAGTGGTGCATAAATGCGTTGCTGTTGACATTCGTGACCAGCCCTTTGAAGATGTTGTTGCCAGACTTGTACAACTGACTAACTACTCCGATGAAGCTTGCCATCTCTCTTTTTCTCCAGAATATTTTTCTTTCAGAACCTTGTCACTACCTTTTGCGGATCGGAAGAAAATTGAGCAGGTTCTGCCATTTGAACTTGTTGAGTGTTCAGCTGTTGAAGTTGACAGTCTGCTAACCGATTTTGTCGTAACTAACAGTGGTCCAGAAGGCGCGCAGGTACTAGTTGCCATGATTGCAAGGGAGATCTTGGCCGAAAAGCTGTCAGCGTTTATGATGGCCGGAATAAATCCAGACTCTATTGGTATCAGTGGTGTTGCCACCTGTTTAAACGTTGTTGATAGCTTGGTCGGTGATTTTGTCCTGCTTGATTTTGAAGACCCTGTAATGTCTCTTTATCTTGTGGCAAATGGCAGAATTGTACTAGTTCGTTCATTGCTGATCGAGGAAAATGACCAGCCTTTGGTCAGGGCCGAAGATATTGGGCGGGATGTTCTTCGAACTCTACTTGCATCGCAAGGCTCTCTTTCTTCTTCAATGCCACTGTCTGTCTTTTTAACAGGTGGAACCGCATTTCAAGGCGAATTAAGAGATACTCTTCTCCGTTTATTTGAAGGTGATGTAGATGTGGCTCTGTATAGCCAGAGTGAACAACCCTTAATTAAAGTCGATCTGGAAATTCGCAATCAGTATGCACCCGATGTAATGGACAGGGTGTTGGCCCGGGCATTAAAGAAGAAAGATCTCGGCCGTGATTTTAATTTTAGGAAAGAGGAATTTAAGAAAAAAAAATCAGTTAAGGAATATAGACGATTGATTCTTACCGTGGCAATACCGTTGATGTTGGCATGTATATTGCTAGTTGGATATCAGGTGGTTCAATATCAAAAATTACTTGGACAGCAGGATGGGCTACGCAATAAAATCGTGTCGGTGTTTAAAGAAACGGTACCAGGTGTTACCAGGGTAGTTAATCCTGTACAGCAGCTTCAAGTTGTTAATAATGAGATCAAAGCTGTTTATAGAGCGGGAAGTAGCGGTAGTGGCGGTGCACACACAATGATAGAGATTCTGACTGAGGTGTCTGCACGTATTCCCGCATCGTACAAAGTGAAGGTTGTTCGATTTGTAGCAAATTTTGACCTTGTCAGGTTTAAGGGGCAAACTGAAGATTTTAATACAGTTGACAACATTCAAAGAGTGCTTGAGGAATCTGACTATTTTACGGCGGTGGATATTAGTTCAGCCAATCAATCCTCTTTAGGGGATGAGGTTCGCTTTGAGTTGAAAATGAAACTCGCACGTTAGTGCCTTACTCCAGAAGGAGTATCATAAAAAACTAAAAATATGGAAACCCGTTTGACATTAACAACTTGGCGTAACCGACAAGGCACTTATCCCGACTTATTTCCCGTTTATCGGGGCTAGATGATGAAGATTGCAACAATAAACAAAGAGCTTTTTAAGCAATTTCAGGAGAAATCCGGGCTCGATACTTTGAGTGACAGAGAGAAGTGGGTTCTTTTCGGAGGCATTTTCTTTGTCATATGTTTTGTGTTGTTTCAGTTTGTGGTGTCACCCTTTTTCGAGGCAAGGAACCGTGTTGAGAAGTCAATTGTTCGAAAAGAAAAAGAGTTGATCAAAATTGATGAGCTTAGAGCTGAATATCTTAGTTTGAAAAATAAAGAAGGTTCTATCCAGGTGCATATTTCCAAACGGGAGAGGAACTTTACCCTTTTTACCTTTCTTGATCAGCAGGCTGGAAAAGCCGAGGTAAAAAAACAGATTAAATACATGAAACCATCCATAATTGAGGGGGAAGATCTTTTCAATGAGGCCATGGTGGAAATGAAACTTCAGGAGGTTACCCTTGAGTCACTTGTTTCATTTTTGCGGTTGATAGAGTCAGAAGAAAAAGTGGTGTTTATTCGAAGGATTTCCATCCAGGAGAGTGGGGATGAACAGGGATATCTAGATGCAATACTTCAGGTGGCAACTTTTCAGAATAAGGTGCAGAAATGATGCGTTCGATTTTCTCATTTCGAACACTGTTCTATGTGATGTATGGGGTGGGGTTAACAGTTGCTCTATTGTATATTCGTTTTCCTACAGAAAAATTCAGAACCTATTGTGAAATTAAAGTAACCAGGACCTTATCAGCGAGTAATTGTAAAATTGGCAGTATCGTGTACCTGTTTCCTCTTCAGGTTCGTTTCAACCAGATCCAGATAATCGAAAATACAGCAGCGAAACCACTCTTTGTTCTGGATAGTGTAGATATTTCTCCCCGTGGGTTGAAGTTTTGGCAAACCTTCAGTGTTGACAGTCAGTTCTATGGTGGCAGTTTCACTTCTGTGGGTACAGTAGAATGGGGAGAGATGAGTTTTAAATTGGGCAACATTGTAGCTGAGGGCGTTGATCTTGCTAGCTGGACAAAGGAACTGAATCTATTAAAGAGAGGAATCACCGGACTGCTGTCTTTTACCGGAGACTATGCTGCTACCTTTAATCAACCATTTTCCGGTTCAGGGCAAGGTCTGTTAAACATTGATAGCGGGAAGATGGAACTGTCTCAGCCTGTATTGTCACTTACTGAAATCTCCTATAAGGCTATACGCTCAAAATGGCAGTATAAGGAAGATGTTCTTGACTTTGCTGAAGGCGTGTTTGATGGCAAGGAGCTTAAAGGGGAATTTAGTGGGAGTGTTACAGTGAATCCGTACCTAGCGAAAAGTGTCCTTGGGCTGGCTGGACAACTTGAAGCACAAACTGGTTTTTTAAAAAAGAATCCTAAAGAACAGAGGTTGGTAAAGAGACTGTTGAGAAGATATAAGATGGCTGTTCTACCTTTTAAAATTGGTGGAACCGTCAAAAGACCTACCTTTAGATTTACAACATAAACCTTATGTCAGTGCGTATTACCAATATAGTACCATTGCTATTGATAACCTTGGTTTCGGTTTGTCTGGTGGAAGGTGGGTACAGAGGGCTAGAATTTTACATGTCTCAAGTTATTGAATTTGTTGAGCCTGCGAAGCCCAAAAAAAAGAAGGTAAAAAATATCACACAATCTGCTGTGAAGTCGACGCACGACTATAAGGTCATTCTCGAGAGGAATCTTTTTGGCCCTCCACCCCAAGAAGAGAAGCCGGAAGAAAAAAAATCCCCCGATTATCCAGATAATCTTGAGGCAACGGAACTTCAAGCGGTGCTGATGGGAACGGTAAAAGGAGAAGATGATGCTAATAGAGCAATTATTCTGGATAAAAAAACTCGTGAACAGCAACTCTATGAGGTCGGAGATGCGATTCAAGGCGCATTCATAAAAGATATATTACGCGGCAAAGTTGTTGTGGTACTGGATGGCAAGGATGAAATCCTGGATATTTCAGAAGCGGCCAGCATGAGGAAAAAAGTGCGGCCTGCAGTTGCTGCACGAATCAGGAAAAATGTTGCTAGAAGAAGAAATATTCCCCGGACTCCGGTGGAGGTCCCTGGGGAAGGAGTTGCAGATCCAGTTGTCGATGAGATGTCGTCTCCAGGAACACAACCTGTTAGAAGGGTAATTCGTCCAAGAGTGATACGGCCCGCTCAGGGTGGTTGATAAGAGTAGGGTTAACCTAGTGCGGTGTAAACCTTAAAGTGGCTATTTGGACTCATCCGTCATGCCCGAGTGCTGTAATCGGGCATCCAGGAAGTTCGCTACTATCTGGATCCCCGATTACTACCTCGGGGATGACTTCAATGAGAAGGTTTAAGCTATACGGTCTCCTAAGGCAAAAGGAACATCAAGGTGAATTTCACATGAGTAGAAATGTAATGAGTGCTGTGGGCTTTGTTATTGTTCTAGCAATGTTGAGTTTTTCTGCTGAGATCATCGCAGAAGAACTCCCGCGTCCTCTTCCCGGGACCGGACCAGAGGTCGCAACAAAAAGCCAGAGGTATATCACCATTGATTTTGACAATGTTGATATACAGCTCTTCATTAAATATATCAGTGAATTAAGTGGTAAGAACTTTGTTGTCGATAAGGCGGTACAAGGGAATGTGACAATTGTGTCACCTACGAAAATATCTGAAGAACAGGCGTATAAGGTGTTTGAATCAGTTCTTGAGGTTCATGG
>JAAELB010001159.1 GCA_024227155.1 Desulfobulbaceae bacterium | reverse complement strand
ATAGGCCACATCCCACCCCCCTAGGCCCGTGACTAATGATAATGCGCATCCCACCCCCCCCACGCCCCGCAAAACCCCCCTCCTCACCTCCCGACACCCCACAATCCGCCCACCCCCCTCCCAACACCCACACAGTACTGTAATACTTATACAAAGTACACTGCTGACAAAAAATTGGGCAGCATGCGTCCTTAACACATGACCTCTCTCAGATCAGTTATCATTAAACAAAGTCCATGGCACCAGTGGAACTCACATATAATTCTTACTCTACTAGTTACATCATGTTCCACAACTCACAAAACAGACACTTATAGCCAGGCAGGAGGTACCATGGACCCACCGTGAAGAGATTCTCCTTCTTTACAAGAGACTTGTACCCTTCATGATGTGCTGGTCATGTAGACCAACACATACATGCTGGTTACAAGTCCCAGGGAATGATCATGACTCTTCCTTGCCATGCATTCAAGGCTTGAGGATGCCAGAAGAAGGAATAATCCATTCACATGTGTAACAACAGGCTGGTGTGGCCAGGGAAAGGGAAGATGTATCCAATATCTGCAGTCTCTGTGTAATCCATGTATGGGCAGCCATTTGCAATGTTGTACACACCTGTCAATCACAACAGTACTCATAACAGCTTAAAGGATGCTGACCATGCACAAAACTGGCATATATAAGTGTGTGAAACCTTGTCGATTGAATATCTCAGCCAATTCAACTCTGATTCGAATTCCGATTGAAGCGTTGGAAAGCTTGTGGAAAATACTAGAACACAAACTAGATTCGACCCGGCGTACGTGTGTTCGCGTGCGTGTAAAAAATTAAGTAGGTGAAACACGTTTGCTGCTCTGTAGCCCGTAGTATAGCTCGGATCGGACTCCAAATGGTGCCAAAAAATTCGTCTCGAAGAGCTCTATTGACGTGTAAAGTGGAATTGAGATCGTCGATATCGCAAAATGGTGTTTTTTCACTTTAAAAGGGAATGGCGTGCGTATTTCTATTTTTGCGTGCATTTGCGTGTAAAATTTTGCATTTATTTTTAGACACGTTAATAGAGTAGACTTGAGAGATAATGCATATTTAATTTGGTGCAAATCGGATGCACGGTATTGATGTACGCATGAAGCCTAACAAGGTGCGAGTTGACGCTTTTGAACATGTGTTGCGTGCGTTTTTAGTTAAATGCGTGCAAGTGCCTGAACAATTTTGTAGATGTTTTACACAGATTAAAAGAGTGGACTTGAGAGATGATGCCTTTCGAATTTGGTAAAGATCTGAAGAAAGGTCGCGATGCAGTAAGCAAAACATGTCGCGGATGGCACATCCACATAACAGTCGCACTTGGTTTGGGGGTAGTGTACTTTGACCCCATTTTCAAAGGACAGGAGGTCAACTTGGAGAAAATTGAATGCTGAATCTGAAGTCAGCAGGTGTCAAATGTGCTATATGTAAATTTTCATTGACATCTGACATTTGATAATTTACTCTCACCACGGATGGCACGTCCACATGTATGCAGTAGCACCTGGTTTGGGGGTAGCGTACTTTGACCCCATTTTCAAAGGTCAAGAGTTCAACTTGGAGAAAAATGAATGCTGGATCTGAAGTCAGCAGGTGTCAAATGTGCTAGATGTAAATTTTCATTGACATCTGACATTTGATAATTTACTGTCACTACGGATGGCACGTCCACATGTACACATAACAGTCGCACCTGGTTTGGGGGTAGCGTACTTTGACCCCATTTTCAAAGGTCAGGAGGTCAACTTGGAGAAAAATGAATGCTGAATCTGAAGTCAGCAGGTGTCAAATGTGCTAGATGTGAATTTTCATTGACATCTGACATTTTTTAATTTACTGTCACATGTAACAAGGTATCAAATAGAATCGGAATTATTATGTGTCGGAATTGGTATAAAAATAAGAAAAATTGCTTTTTGTAGTTGTCAACCTTGACCAATCTTTTCTTGGCCATTCGACCAAGAAAAGATTGGTCAACCTTGACAAAAATTGACAAAGAAAAATCTTGTTTTTATACCAATTCCGAGCCCATAATAATTCCGATTCTATTTAGTACCTTGTTAGTGACAGTAAATTATCAAATGTCAGATGTCAATGAAAATTTACATCTAGCACATTTGACACCTGCTGACTTCAGATCCAGCATTCATTTTCCTCCAAGTTGACCTCTTGACCTTTGAAAATGGGGTCAAAGTATGCTACCCCCAAACCAGGTGCGACTGCTATGTGTACATGTGGAAGTGCCATCTGTAGTGACAGTAAATTATCAAATGCCAGATGTCAATGAAAATTTACATCTAGCACATTTGACACCTGCTGACTTCAGATCCAGCATTCATTTTCCTCCAACTTGACCTCTTGACCTTTAAAAATGGGGTCAAAGTACACTACCCCCAAACCAGGTGCCACTGTCTACATTTGCACGGACCATCCGTCGAGACAGTAAATTATCAAATGTCAGATGTCAATGAAAATTTACATATAGCACATTTGACACCTGCTGACTTCAGATCCAGCATTCATTTTCCTTCAAGTTGACCTCTTGACCTTCAAAAATGGGGTCAAAGTACGCTACCCCCAAACCAGGTCCCCTACCCCCTTTTTCCAGTGAAAATTGGGCGAAAATGGACTTTGATGAATCTCTATGAGTGTATTGCCACTAGGGGGACTTTTTCATGCCGATTCCGAATCTGACCTCAGGTTTTGCGATTGGTCGCCTTTTTTTGTCGCGTAGCAAGGTCACATTTGAAGGTCGCGGATTGCGCAAATCGCTATAAAGCTTGCCAAGAGAAAATGGCTGGAGGGATTTTTACCAAAATTTATACTAGGGCTAACTGATGGCTGGTGAAGAGCCTGGTAGTATTGTTTTTTCACTATTTTTGATCGTTCACACAGTTCCAAGATGGCCACGGAAAAATAATTTATCAACAAACGCGGGAAAGTGACCACATGGATGTCGACCCGAAATATAGTGAAAGGGTGTCTAATGGTCTGTGGTGATGTTGCTTTTTGGCTACTTTCGACAGTTTTTGTGAGGCAGAGGGTTTTAAGTGCTGAAACCACCTTACAATGTGCACCAAAGGTGTTGTGTGATTTGTGACAGGTCCACAAAGTTGACATTTGTATTGTTTTTCACTGGACTTGTACTATTTTTTTGAGATTTTGTTACCTGCTATGTGTTGGATTGCATGACGTGCGCACGAGATATGTGTTTGGTGGACATCCACAAAACTGACATGGGTACGGATCTTCTCTTTTTATTATAGCAGTTGAAGTCAAAAGAAGGTGTTTGCATGAAGAAGAATAACAACAACAAGGTACTTATCATGTGCAATCAAGTTGGACTTTATTACTAACTGCTTGTTAATGACACGGACTGGTCACATGGACTCTGTGGAGGTCATCCACTATGATTTTCAGACACGGACTACATATACCAAACATTGATAACACGT
>JAAELB010001158.1 GCA_024227155.1 Desulfobulbaceae bacterium | reverse complement strand
TTTTTTATAAAAATAACTATGGCAATTAAAAAAAAAAAAGAAAAAAAAAGGCATATATATGCATGTTTGTATGTATATGTGTGTATATGTATATATATATGTATATGTATGTATGTGTGTATGTGTATATGTATGTATATATGTGTGTGTATGTATGTTTATACATGTATGTAAATTTCTCCAAATTTGCATTACCTCTTTTGTTACTTTTTTATTATCCTTAAGTAATGAATGCATTCACTTGCATAAAAATGTAGACTTAACATTTCAACCTATGTGCTACATCTTTTATGTTTAATTATTCCTTATATATGTAGATTCATACCTTTGTAATTACATTGCTATATTTCATGAAACTTATTTGTAATATGGGAAAATAAAAGTCTTTTGGGTTGCTGTGATGAACAAATGTGCTAGCCAACAGTAAAAATTCTATTTTTCTGCTCGCATTGTACAACTTCTAAGACTATTTTTTCCTCCCAAACATTTGAATGGTATATGGCATTTACCAAAAAATCATATCAATATATCATATGTGAATAATAGTATCAAAGGAACTGCTTAAAAATCAATATATATCAATGTCCATATCATATAACAAATATGAAATATTCTTTCTAACATATTACTACTTTAATATTTATACAATAACAACATAAGTATAGCAGTTATAAATATATTGATTTTTATGATACACTGGACATCTTCTACAATGCCTCAGAAAGTGCATATAGGGTTGCAATGCTATCTATGTAGCCAGTTAGGTGATGCCTAGTGTACCTCGTGATATATACACATATAAAACTAGCAGTATCTGATACTATTTGCAAAATCCCAATAGTACATCGTTACTGGCGGGGAAGTAATGCTCCTTTGGAGCCAGCCCAACTGTACTAGATGCAGCTTAAATTAGAATATTTTGAAAACCCACAATCCCTACTACTGACAGATACCAATATTATAATCATAATTTATTTTAGATACCTATACATAATTATATGTACATATGCAGATGTGTATATAAATATATAGATGTGTAAAATTATGTATTATATATATCCTTGTACAAATGCCATATAACATCTTTCACATTAAAGTTGGTGATTATGCACACAAAATAACATATGTGGCCATCTATACATCTTTGACCACCAGTGTTACGTTCTGAGCTTGGGAAAAAAATACAAAAAAATACAGTGTCAGTCACAGTGCCGTGACAAAAATTTGTCTGGTAGTTTCCTGTTCCAACATTGGCAGTATGCATGCCATATAATGTGTTTGCAACATGCAAAGTAAGAGATACACAAGATAGACATTGCTGATGTGAAAGCTGCAAATGAGACGACAACATAGAATAGACACA
>JAAELB010001157.1 GCA_024227155.1 Desulfobulbaceae bacterium | reverse complement strand
CTTGATTTAATGGCAGGATATCGCCCAGACTTACCTGCAGGTGAACACCACATTTTTCAGCCCACAGAAACATCCTATGAAAAATGGCGATGGATGTTGTTTTTTCTGCCAGCACTGGGAGGTCTTTTCAGTGGTTGGCTTGTTTATACATATGCTCCGGAAGCAGAAGGTCATGGTACTGATGCAGCAATTGAAGCTTATCATTTTAAAGGTGGTTTTATACGAAACAGAATACCTTTTATTAAAACTATTGCTTCTGCTGTAACTTTAACCACTGGTGGATCAGGCGGGCGAGAAGGTCCCATTGCGCAAATTGGTGCAGGATTCGGGTCTTTTCTTGCTACAAAACTTAAGCTTTCTGACAGAGAAAGAAGAATCATGATGGCAGCTGGAATTGGTGCTGGTGTTGGAAGTATATTCAGAGCGCCTCTGGCAGGGGCTCTTTTTGCTGCAGAGGTTTTATATAGAGATCCTGAGTTTGAATCTGAAGTTATAATTCCTGCAGGGATTTCGTCTGTAGTAGCATATTGTCTATTCTGCCTTGTTTTTGGCTGGGGCTCTCTTTTCTCATCCCCTGACTTAGTTTTTCAAAACCCAATTGAGCTTGGACCATACTTAATTCTCGCTGTGGTTCTTGTCATATTTAGTGTTTTTTATATTAAAGCTTTTTATGGAGTAACT
>JAAELB010001156.1 GCA_024227155.1 Desulfobulbaceae bacterium | reverse complement strand
TGATACATAGGTCGCTGAGTGCATCGTGCATTAGATTTAAAAAGGGGCAAAATCCGTGGAAATGAGACGTACACACCTGGTATTGGTATTCCTTGAGAGGGACATACCATTTGTTGTCGTTTGACACTGCCAAATACTGAGGCAGTTGGTCCTCTGCCAGTTTAGTGTACCCTTTTTCCATGTTGCCTTTAATTTGACATCCCATGTTGTTGACACTGTAGATGCTGAATGGTATTCTCATCTCAGTGAGTGGAATTTGCAAGGTGATAATTAAGGTTTTATCAACTTTCAACGTGCTGGTAGCTGGGATGGAATAGTACTTATGCAAATAATCATTGTCCATTATGGGTCTCAATGGGGAATTGTCCTCTATTAATCTGTCAATAACTTGTAACAGTGCCTTCTTCAGTGATGTACTTGGTACAAGCGTTGGGGGTAGATATCCTTCCTGTAATTTATGCATTATCGTCATCATCTTTGATAATTCTATTTGCAGTTTGAGAATTTCCAAGTGTCTGTTTTCAGTACTTACCCTTAGTTGTTGATAGTAGTACAGTCTGTGTACTCCTTCCATTTCTTCATTTAATAGTTTGGTCGTAATGGCCAATTCATTTCTGAAATTCATCAGATTTTCTCTAACATTTCTTATCTCCAAGTGAGATGAATTTAAGGCTGTCCATAACAGGTTAACTCTGTTCTCTTGCGATTGCATCATCCTGTTAAGCTCTTCGTGGCTTCCCAGTAAATCCTCGTTGGTTTCCTTGATCAGTTCTGTGTTCATGATGATATCCTCGTGGAGGCTTTGAATGTCAGCGGAAGTTGCTGTTCCGAATAAGGTGTTAAGGACGCTACCTCCTAAATCAAAAAGTCCACGTTTGTAGCGCCGTTCCTTAGTGAACTGATCCGCCATCTGATAAATTTCATTAACATTATTTTTAATTTGTTTTATATA
>JAAELB010001155.1 GCA_024227155.1 Desulfobulbaceae bacterium | reverse complement strand
TGATACCAAAACCATGATAAAGTAAACTTGTGGACATGTAGAACCCTCCTTATCTTTTGTTTAGTCGCTTTGATAAGGACTACATGTCCATTCTTTTTGCTACTCATTTTTGGAAAAGTACGCTTAATCCTGATGAACCGTTATTTTTTTAATATCATTTTTACCTTAGCGTTTCTGTCGGTATCTTCCCCTTGCCAGGTTCAGGCTGAAACAATGGGTGTCACTTACGAGGTAAGAGGTGAGACCACAATCTATGAAGAAGATGACAGAGTAGGTGACCTATTAGGGATTCCTAGGGGCACTAAACCACCAGTACCTTTTACATGCAAAATACTCGTTGATCCAAATAGCCTACCCTATATAGAACTAGATACCCAACAGATTCAATCGTATATTTATAGAACGGCAATCGTTAGTGTAGAATTAGAAATTAATGGCGTGAAGTTCATTACTCAGCGTAAACTGTACTTCGACGCTGGAAGTAATGCGCCTACACCTCCAAGTAATGGCAATGGGGATGAGAGCAGGTTTAAAATTTATAACGGGATTTCTCCTAATGATATTATAGGTAATCCACCAATAGATTTTTTTAGAATACTAATAAAGCGCAGCGGTCATTCATCCGATTTATTTAATAAATATACTGTTCCGGTTAATATTATTGTAGATGGCACATTAATCGAGAGTGCGGATGTTGGAATTGCATCTCTGGACTTTCGATTCCCCGATCTTAAGCACAATATAGTTTACGGTCCTCAAATACCAAAAACTATAAACGATATGGACGTTACCCCAATACCTGATGGGACCAGTTTCTCGATACGTTTTCAAGATAACTTGTCTAATATAACCGATTACTTGGCAGTACACGCTCAAAACTCAGACACTTTCACCTGGGATAAGGAAAACATTTTCACTTTAAAAATATATGATACCCCTATCATTGAGACACCCAACTCTGAGACTTTTAATTGGTCGCTGTACCTTCCTGCGATTATTATGAATTCAAAATAGTTAACATAGAATTTGACAGCCTTCCATTCTCACTGAGTACTATTCACTCCACCTCCATCTAGCTTGCCAATAAATCACAGGGGTTATCCTCAAAAGGGTTACAAAACTCAAAACACCCCTGGTAAGTTCTGGATGTCCAGCAATGGAAACGATGAGTAATGTGTGAAATGATGATTTAGAATCTTTTGGGGAACTGAAAACAGGTCTTCATCAGATACTTTTCAACACCTTTTTATAAGGGTTTAAAACAGAGACAGGTAGGAGGGATTTTAACAATAGCGGTAGGTTGGTCTGGCATTGCAAAGAAGGTTTCGAAACTTGCGCAAATAGGTTTCAAATCTCGCGCGCCGCTACATATGATCAATCCTTTGTTTGCAAAAAGTTTGCAATAACAACAAAAGGCACTCACAGCCAAAGCCATAAGTACCTTAAGTTACAGGACAGGGCGGTAGGATTCGAACCTACAACCATACAGTTATTATCCTTTATTTATAACTAGTTACAAAGATAAAAACTGGCTTACTGACTATTTGCTGATTATTGTTTCACCTGCTCGACAGTTTTCATAAAACGTCTTCACAACAGAAATCGTAGCACCTATGAACAAACCATCAACTTTAACAGAAATCCGGAAAACCGAACACGGTTTTGCGGATTTTTCACTCATTTCCCGAAGGTTAATTCTGTAATTTAAAAACTTTACCCTAATATACAAGACACCTACACCGCATATCGCGTTGTGGTATATTTCTTACACGGTCATTGTAGGGTTGCACTTGTTATGTAGTTATTATTTGAAATGTAGCCCTAAACCTACAGCACTATTTAATACAAACAGGGGGGTATAGGATGATAAAGATATTACATGGAATAGGTGTGCCACGAGAGCAAGCAGTTTTTGCTCGTAACTACACCAAAGATGAGGGGAGGTCCCTCGGAGTCGGCTTGCAGGAGCAGGCTTCAAACCACCTTAAGCTGCTGTGGTAAAGAGCCATGGTGGTAAGCGTTAAGGAAAAGGCCCGGCATAAGACTGGGTCAGGTACGGACCATGGAGACGAACGCAAGTGAACTACTGACGAGGTGTCGAAAGTGCATTGATGTCGTCAAAACTGGGACCCTATTCTATCCCAGGATAAGTTCGGGGGAAACCTGTCTACTGCCCGAGCGGCGTCCGGCATAAAGGTGGCGTGAACATGGTCTTGGCTTTCGTGTGGAACGTGGGAACCTGTCGTTCCGATGTTAAGGGAAGAATCCAAGTGGAAGACCCATGAGGATGAGAGTACCGATGCGGAGCACAGGGGCGGATTACCTCGTAATAGTGATGAAGCCTCTGTAATGGAGGTGGAGCGAAGGGGGTAACATGTCTGAAGTTACTTATTGGTCAACCAGAGATGGGAGGAACCTTCTAGTAATGCAAACCTTGCTGAATAGGGGACATGAGGAGCCGGATGAGTCGAGAGACTCACGTCCGGAACTGTGAGAGCCTGGGGGTGAGATTCCCCCGGGCGACTCGACTCTTGCAATTGAAAATGCTCCATTCCCCGTAAGGTTCCCAGAAATACTATTGCGTTTTTAAAGGTGTTAGAATGCTCCTTTTTAGGTATGGTCTTGGGCATGGTAAAGTTGGGCACAACCCATCTTGCAAGCCATCGTTTTCTCCATTCTTTTTATTTTGCGTAAAATGAAGCCAAAGGATAAACTATGATCTGCTTTCAGTAAGCCATATAAAATTTACAGAAAGAATGTCACACTATAGCACTAAGCTTGGTATGGGAGGCTACCGTGACACAGGGAGAGGGGGAGGAAGCCCAGGTTTTTACAAAATGAAATGACTGTTTCCGTGCTTGCGGGAAACGCAACGTTAAGTAAAGGCCGTTTTTCAAAAAGGAATGTTCTGAATTGTGTCGGAACCGTAGAGGTGACAGGGAAATATATATTTTGCTTATTGAATCTGTAGATTTTTCTGCCAACACCCCACCGACTCTCTCTGTTTCCAGAGAGGGTATAGTTTCTATTATAAAAATCAGATACTAAATCAAAAAATATGAAAAACAATATAAAATATCTATTTGGATATTTAAATTGCATTATTTTTGTAGTTTTGCTTATGGCCTCGTCCGTGGCTGCTGCACAGACACTCAAATTTGGATTACATCAAAATAAACCTCTCAATTTTCGTGACCAAGATGGTCAGCCAAAAGGCTTGGTTATCGATTTATTTACTCACATTGCAACTCAAGAAGACTGGCAAATTGAGTATGTTTCCTGCGACTGGAAGAATTGTCTTGAAAAACTGGAAAATGGAACAATTGATGTGTTAAGCGCTATTGGTTACACTTCCAACCGGCAAAAAATATATGATTTTACTGAAACTCCACTAATCACGAATTGGGGGCTAGCGGTGACCAAGCCGGATGCGGAGATTCAATCCATCCTGGACCTTGAAGGCAAAAGAATTGCAGTAATGAGGCGTGCTGGACACACTGTGGCATTTCAGAATCTTTTGAAAAAATTTAGGATAAATGTCAAGTATCTGAAGGTTGACGATTTCATGCAAGTGTTTCAGTTAGTTCATGAAGGAAAAGTTGATGCTGGCATCGTTAACCGCTTAATAGCCTCACAGTTTGCCAAAAAATACAAGATCCAGAAAAGTGCTATAATTTTTAATCCTATCGAGATTCGTTATGCTTTTACTAAAAATCAACACGAACAGACAATTAAAACAATAGACAAATATCTCCTGCAAATGCGGCAATCAGAGGAATCTGTTTATCATAAATCTCTAAACAACTGGTTTGGAGAGGGTGATTCTATCACCCTCCCTGATTGGTTGAAATGGCTGTTATTTTCAAGTTTTATTTTAATTGTTCTTTTCATTGTTATTAGTTACACGCTGCGACATCAAGTTAAAATAAAGACAGAAGCGCTTCATAATAAAAATAAGGCCCTTGAGAAAGAGAGTAAGGAACGGAGACTTACAGAGATCCACCTGAGGGAGAGTGAAGCAAAATTTCGTGCAATGTCAGAAACATCCCCGTTGGCAATCTATATGTCGGAAGGTATAGAACAGAAAGCTGAGTACATAAACCCGACGTTCATTAAATTTTTCGGTTACACCATTGAAGACGTTCCAACCGTAGAGCAATGGTGGCCTTTGGCATATCCTGATAAAAATTACCGCAAACAAATTGCAGAAGAATGGCAAAAAAAGATTGCAGATGCCATAGCATTAAAATCAGAAATTGAGCCAGTAGAATCTGTGGTCACGTGCAAGGATGGTTCCAATAAAATTATTTCATGGGGGTTCGTTAATTTTGGTGATCAGAGCTGGGCTTTTGGTCTTAATCTGACAGAACAAAAGAAAGCGGAGGAAGAAAAAGTAAAACTGGAATCCCAACTTCGTCAGGCCCAAAAAATGGAAGCAATCGGTACTATGGCTGGAGGAATATCGCATAACTTCAACAATATTCTTGGATCTGTCTTGGGTTATGCCGATATGGTGAAAGATGAAATTCCTAAAGATTCAATATCGTATAAGGACATACAAAAAGTATTATCTTCCGCACGTCGGGCCGAGGAACTTGTGAAACAAATAATGACATTTAGCCAGCAGAATGTCGGTTCAAGAGAAAACCTTCAATCCGATATTCTACTGCATGAGTCTCTCAGATATATCAAGGAGTCAATTCCAAAGAGTATACAAGTTGACGAGAATATACCCTTAGATGTTGGCGAAATTGAAGTTGATCCACATCAGTTTAAAACGGTTGTTGCAAATCTCTGCATGAATGCTTTGGATGCGATGCAGGACGGTGAAGGAGTTCTTGGGATAATTCTGGAAAAGATTGAGTTAAAGGATGATGATATGCTGGGCGAGTTAGGTGTTGAACCAGGTGATTTCATCAAGCTGACTATCAGTGATACGGGCCAAGGAATACCAACAAATATAATAGGACGTGTTTTTGATCCTTTCTTTACGACAAGAGAGGTTGGTCAGGGAGATGGAATCGGCCTCTCTGTTGTGCATGGTATTATCCAAAAATGCGGTGGAATGATAAAAGTGGAAAGCGAGGTAGGGAAAGGATCAGAGTTTCACGTTTTCCTACCCGTGGCAGAAACAGTTTCGGAATAGACACAACGGCCTATATTTAATCCACAAAACCTAACAGCAAAAAAGGAGTTTTGGCTTTTAGAAAAACAACAACACCCTAACAATTAAAATGTTTTCTGCAATCAAAGATTGTTCCAGAGCATCTTTCTTGGATATTTCCGACACTATGTTAGGTTTCTCGCTTGATACTATGACAGTATCGTGAAGTCACAGATTCAATATTTGCATTGGCAAGACTAAGCTATTTACTGAGTGGCAGGATGAGCATGTTTC
>JAAELB010001154.1 GCA_024227155.1 Desulfobulbaceae bacterium | reverse complement strand
ATACTCCCTCCAGGGGATTGTTGTTTCATTTCCACACTACAGGAGGAAACAACAATGTCTGATGACGAAAGCAGAAACGAAAACACAAAAATCACGATTACCAGTCAGATTGAAGAGATCAATGCACAGCTCAGGGCTTATGGTCGTGAGGCCGTGCAGGAGATCAAGATGATGAAAGATGGCAAGGTTATTGGCCAGGTTCGATATGGCTATAAACCGCAATACGTTTTTGATGCTGTAAATAGCGTATTGCTGCCGGAGAATTGGCGATATGAGGTTGTTAGCAAAGAAATCTTTGACACCCAGGTGGTTGCAGAAGTGAAGCTGTTTCTTCGAGTTATGGATGAATGGTTTTGCAAGGGATCACAGACCGGACAGATGCAGATCATCAAGAAGAATGTTGGTGATGCCATGAAAGGCGCTATTACAGATGCTCTTCAGAAATGCTTGTCCCTGCTTTCCATTGGAAGTGACTCCTACAAGGGTTTGCTCAGGGATGTTTATCTTTCCGGCAATCCGCCACCTGTCAAAACTACCAGGCAGGAGCTAAAGCAACCTGTAAAACCATCTAAACTCCCCGAGACTGATAAAACCGTCAACGACAACGAACTGCCCAAAATCGCCGGCATTAAATACCAGCAAAGAGACGGTATCGTCATTGCGGTAGGCAACTCGTTTGATAAAAAGGAACTGCTGAAATCGGCGGGCTTCAAATGGGATAAATCAGGGAAGAACTGGTACAAAGAAGTCACGGTTCATTAACCACTACCCATCAATTTTTCACCAACCCGTTAAGGGAGGATT
>JAAELB010001153.1 GCA_024227155.1 Desulfobulbaceae bacterium | reverse complement strand
GAACATGTCTCACATGATCATGTCCACCAGGGCCATTCTTCCAACACTGCAGTGGTGGTCCAACCTGGACAACCTCAATAAGGCCATGCCATTTACCATCCCAACCCCCTCGGCCACCGTAACAATGGATGCGTCCCTCGAAGGCTGGGGTGGCCATGTGACAGTGGAGGGGGTATCCGAGATCTCCATGTACAGCAACCTCTGGTCCTACCAGGAATCTCGCCTCCACATCAACTTCCTAGAACTCTGTTCGGTCCGTCTCACTCTCGAGTTGATGACGACCAAGCTCAGGAACAGGCATGTCTGAGTCGAGTGCGACAACACCACTGCTGTGTCGTATGTCAAATGTCAGGGTGGCACCCAATCATGGCGTCTGTACCAAGAGTCCCTGTTACTGCATCAGTTGGCATTCAAACACAATGTACTGTTGACTGCAGTACACAGACGGGGGATAAACAACCAACTGGCGTATCACCTCTCATGCAACCGCCCGGACCCCCTCGAATGGTCCCTCCACGAGGGCCTCTTGCGCAGGGTGTTCCAGCTCTG
>JAAELB010001152.1 GCA_024227155.1 Desulfobulbaceae bacterium | reverse complement strand
TCCTCAGGAGTCAATTGCTCAAGAGGTTTGTTTTCTACAAAGTTCTGAAATTTTTTACTCCATGTACTATAAGCCTTAAAAGTTTTTGGAGAATAGTGTCTCACCTTTATTTCATCACTTAATTGTTTATAAACAAATTCCCATTTGTCAACAACAGGTGCCCTATTTTCGTTATATGAAACTGTTTGCTCTTTTATTTCATCATTATCATTTGTTTTTGACCAGTCAGGATAAATATTAAATATTTTGTAATAAATAATTATAGAATCAAAAGCTTGTTTTTGCTGTTGTTTAGATTGCTTCTTCTCCCTCAGTTTATTGATAAACAATGGTAAGCTTTCTATATTTTGAGGAGCATGTTCATATTTTTGACAAAAATCAAGGTAATATCTTAACCATTTTTTAAAAAAATCATGTTTATCAACTGGAACTTTATCTCGATCCAACCAGATATCAAATTGCTGCATTATTTGTTGTGGTATTTTAATCATCATGATATTCTCAAGTTAATATCATTAAAAAGTTAATGATATGCGGTTAGAAAACAATATAACAAGTGACAAAAAATGTCAAATAATTTTTTATTAATGAAAGATATACGGACAACCGCTAATCTACTTGTTCTACGCATAAAGGAAGCTAAAAATGGAAATCTTTAAATATAAGTATGATGAGTTATTCAATCCAGT
>JAAELB010001151.1 GCA_024227155.1 Desulfobulbaceae bacterium | reverse complement strand
TTCTGACCTCTGCCTTGTAAATAGTTCCTTTTTTTCGTTTAACAGTGCGGATATAAGCCATAGCTTTCTATCTCTCAATGCTATTGACTACCTCTTTAAGTTGATGAACTTCACGCTTAAGCTCTTCAACCTCATCAGACAAAGTAGTAAAATGTTCAAGCATGGTTTTAGCGACATTCGTATCTTCTGATAGTCGCATCATTCTTTCAATTTCTTTTGCCCAATTTCGAGCTTCAGAAAGTTTAGGAAACGTTTTTGAAGTATATTGATGTCCTCTCAACCTTACTTCTGCCTTATATACTATGCCTCGCTTCCTCTTAATCTTCTTGAAAGATGCTATAGATTCACTACCAAAGTTTTGGACGGAATTTTGGACGGAACAACTAGTAAAAAGATGCTAATTTCTGTCATTTTATGCTAAACACTGCTAAAGGTCAACCAAAAACAAAAAAGGCTAAAGCCCACTGTTACTGGGCTTTAGCCTTTATTTGTTTGGTACCCCCGAAACGATTCGAACGTTCGACACCAGGATTAGGAATCCTGTGCTCTATCCCCTGAGCTACGGGGGTATACCTTTTAGTGCCTTACTCCTGAACTTCTGTCATAAAAAACAAGAAACTAAGGAATTCTTTATGAAATCGTGAAGTTACTTTTACCCGCAAGGCACTTATCCAGCGATTCTAAAACAGTTTCCGACTAGTCGGGTTAGAACTTCAAACAGTTATAATCCTCAAGACGCCATTACACCACTCATGGAAAGTCACTGCGAGCAATAGCATTTTGGAAGAAAGGTTATATACCAATAAAAAACTGTAATCGCCAGTTATTTTTATCCCCATCAGTTGGCCAAATGACACAGACTAAAAAAACAGATAAGCGAAGACTTCGGATAAGCGCAGACTTCCAGTGATTCTCTAAGGTAGCAAAAGAGAACCACCGTCTTCAATCGCTTTTTCCTGATAGGCGTCTTCATTTATGTCGCTGTCAACGACACAATTGCGGCCAATTCTATAGTCTTCAGGGACCATGGCCCCCTTCCCGACGAGACTTATACCTGTGTACAAATGGCTGGGCTTGAGATAGTTGGCCACTTTGTAATTATCCCCAAAACCAATTATGGCATTCGCCCCTACATTGACACTTTTATCAAGGATTGCCAAATCAACCGTTGCTCCTTTACTGATAAAACAATCCTCAAAAATAATAGAATTTTTTACCACAGCCCCTTCTTCCACCACCACTCCAGGTGCAAGCACAGAGTTGATGACACTCCCTTTGATATGACTTCCAGCTGAGACAAGACAAGTATCGAGGTGGCAATTATCACCAAACCGAGCTGGTGGCCGGTCGGCAAATCGTCCTTCACTCTCCACATTGGTCCTGATCTGCCATCGCTGAGGTGAGATACCACTATCTTGCTGGAGCACATCCATATTAGCCTCCCAATACGCCTGGATAGTCCCAACATCACGCCAGTAACCATAAAATGGATAGGCAAAAACATTGTCATCATTTATAGCACGGGGTAAAATATGCATTCCAAAATCGATCTCAGCCTTATCACGATTAAGACTATCCAAGAGATATTTATAGTCAAAAACGTAGATTCCCATGGATGCGAGATTGGTCCGAGGTACTTTGGGTTTTTCTTCCCAATCGATGATTCGATTGTTTTGATCCACGATTCCTGCACCAAATTCATGGATCTGACTTTTAGGTACCACCATCATGCCCACGGTCACATCGGCACTTTTAGAACGGTGATATTCTATCATTGTATCAAAATCCATATGGTAGATATGATCACCGGAGAGAATAACAACCTCATCAGCCGGATTTGATTCCAGGAAATCGATGTTTCTCCGAACCGCATCTGCTGTCCCCTGATACCAATCTGACTCCCTTTCCCCTGTTCGCGGCGGAAGAATTGCCACCCCTCTTTTTCTGCCGATAAAATCCCAAGGTTCTCCCATCCCCAGATGGCTCATCAATGACAACGGCTTATACTGGGTTAACACTCCCACCTGATTTAACCCTGAATTCATGACGTTACTGAGACTAAAGTCAATAATTCGATATATCCCGGCAAATGGTACCGCAGGCTTTGCCCGCTGTTTAACGAGGATATTCAAACGACTACCGACGCCACCAGCTAGGATGAGTACCAGCGCTTCTTTCACTCTTTTCACCGTAATACCTCCCCTGAGCTGACTAATCCTGGCCAATTGCCGTTTGGAAGATGCGGGTAAATTGTGGCTCCCTCACCGATCTCTGTATTTTTAGGGATGGTATTATTCCAACCAACAACGGTTACTGCACTTTCTTCCATCTCTTTATTAGTGCCTACGACTACGTTTTTTTTGTAGATATTATTCACATCAGAGACGACTTTATTAAATTGACAGTTCTCACCAATTATATTGTTAAAAAAGATCACTGAGTTTTCTACTACAGCCCCTTCCTCAACATGCACACCAGGAAAAATAACAGAATTTTTGACGGTACCATTAATTTTACAGCCATTATAGACAAGTGAATTTTTCACAACCGCATTGTTACCCATAAAGGCGGGCTCGTTGTCGCGTATCCTTCGATGTTCGAGATTGGTTCTGAAGACCCACTTTTCAAGATCAATCTTCGGCTCCGCCCCCAACAGATCCATGTTTGACTGCCAAAATTCATTGACAGTTCTGGTATACCCCCAATAGCCACAGAATTTATAGCCATATACTTTATACTTCTGCTTAAGAAGAGCCGGGATTATATCTTTACCAAAATGGTAGGAGTCACCTTTCTGGTTTTCCTCCAAGGCCTTATACAGTACCTCAGGCTTAAAACAGAGAATGGTCATTGATGCCCAACCGGACTCAGGGTTTGCAGGCTTTTCCCAGTAATCGGTTATTCTTCCACCTTGATCACTATCCTCATCATCAATTTTCGCAACTCCAAACCGGTGAGCGTCTCCAATGGGGACCTGTGTGAATGCAACAGTTAGATCTGCATCTTTCTTATGATGGTAATCAATCATATCCTGATAATCCATCTTATAAATGTGATCCCCAGACAGAATAAGCACTTCCTCTGGCGCATGATAATGGACAAAATCAACATTTTTAGAGATAGCATCAGCAGGTCCGCGATACCAGTCATTTTCTTCGGACCCCTGAAATGGTGGCAGGACTGAGACATGACGATACCGGCCAATCATATCCCACGCAGCTCCAGTGCCAATATGTTTGATTAATGAAAAACTTCTATACTGACTCAGGAGCGCAATCTGCTCAATACCAGAATTCATCAGATTGCTTAGAGAAAAATCGATTACCCGACCGATGCCGCCAAAGGGAATTGCTGACTTTGGGCGATAGCACGTTAAAACATTAAGTTCATCAACCCGACTTCCCGCCAGAATCATTGCCAATGTTGTGGGTTTCAGCATGGACCACCTCAAAGAAATTAGCCCGAATTTCTCATGAGCATTTTATTTCAAAACCAAAAATGCTGCGTAAAATCAGGACAATGTTTTCTGCAGATTATATTTATTCTTCCGACAAAATGCTCACCCATGGTGACCTGCAAAACGGGAAGCAAGCCGGGATAAGTACCTTCACGAAATTCATTCATAAAAAACAACAAATAAGCGAAGACTTCGAATGAATTTCTAAGGCACTAAGTAAATCAAATATGACGCATGATAAATCGCTTCAAGCTATCAGAGGTAAACTCCCTGTCCCCAAGATTCATTTTTTTTAAAGGAACTTCAGCCCGCGCAGCCCCTTTATGCCCTCCCGCTGATCCAAGGGAGCCAAATATTCGATTTGCAAGTTTTCCGGCACTTTTTCGATAGCCATCACAACGAAAAATCACCACGAGTTTTTCTCCATGGATACCTGAGACAAAAACCCAATCAATCTCACCTACATGATTGAGAAAATCAGCGACAATTACCAACACGTCGGGACTGCGAACGCGACCCACATGGGTATAATATCTACCCTTTGAATACTTGAGTGCAGCAAGAGCAATATTAAAATATTTTAATTCAGAGCGACGCAGATCGGTCAGTTCAAATTTGCGAACCAAATCACGATTGGCAATATTAAACAGATAACGAAATGAAATTCCGTCCGCAAGAACAGATTTCTGTTCAAAATTTTGAGTATCTACCTTTATCCCGTAAAACAGAGCTGTAGCTAAGGCAACAGAGGGTTTCATGGAAGCTGCACGCAAATATTCAACCGCCATGGAGGATGTTGCACCATATTCAGGACGAATATCTACAAATTCAGCATCCCAGTCACCACTTACAGGATGATGATCAATTATGGCATGGATTTTTATCTTCTCAAAACTTGGAAGATGATCAGGTTGCGAATCGACCATCACTTTTTTACTGTAATTATCTACTTTGACATCTTTTAAACGAATGAGTGGGATTTTCAGACGGTGTACCATACCTTGATTATTAAGTCGCCTGATCTCATTGGGGTGAGTAATTGTAACACTTTTAACCCGGTACCTGAGAAGTTTTTTAACAGCAAGTGCGGTTGCAAGAGCATCTGGGTCAGCGTTTATTATAACCAGTACTTCATCTTCTTTTTGAAAAACTTGCCAAAAAGCGTGCAAACGATCCCGTGCAGTATTCCTGTAGGTCTGTTTACAATTATTAACATTTCTTTTTTTTGGTTTTTTAGCCATAGGGTAACAGTGACCATTGGTTCGAGATACCGGTTGCATCAATCACGCGTTAAGGCAAATGATTGTATTCCCGATGTTCAACGTTGCAATAAGAAGTTTTAACAACTATCCCTTACAACCCCAAAAGCCAGCAAACTCCTGTAAAAAAAAGTTCTGCTACTTACCCCGGAACCCATATACGCAGAACAGTTCAGTACTACCAAGTGCTTAATAATTCAAGTACTTCCGGATCTTGGCAACACTACAACGAAGCTTCGACTATACCACATTGCTTAGAATAAATGCAAGAATCTTCAATTGGATTATGGCGTGTAAGATGCCACTCACCAAACCCTCTGGGAGGCTGTCTGAGAATGCCCTTTCGAAGTCTGCTCTATCTGCCCAAATGCGAGAAAAACCCAAACGATCCCTCCAAAGTTAACCATCTGACTTTAAAAGGTATATTTGCACGATGGCAACAAAGATGTTATAATGTTACCGTATTTACACCATTACAACATCACTCCTTCATACGTTATGAACGTACTCTAACAGTTTTTATTTAATATTCATGCCAGTTTTTCAGCTCAATGACTGCATACAATTCCCTCCCGCAGAACTCGCTGATGAAAGTGGCCTGCTTGCTGTGGGAGGAGATTTAAGCCCACAAAGACTCATAGCAGCTTACAGTCATGGAATTTTTCCATGGTACTCGGTAGGTGACCCGCTCCTGTGGTGGTTCACTTCACCCAGGCTGGTGATCTTCCTTGATGAATTCAAAACTCCAAAAAGACTTGCCCGCTATGCCCGCAACAGTTCTGTTACAGTTAGCAGGGATGCTGCGTTTAGCGATGTAATTAATGAATGCGCCCATATTCGGACAGAAACCGGGGAAGAGACCTGGATTCTCCCGGAAATGATGGATGCATACAACATCCTCCATCGTCTGGGCTATGCCCATTCAATAGAGTGCTGGCAGGGGCAAACGCTTGTTGGTGGACTTTATGGCATAGCAATTGGCAAAGTGTTTTTTGGAGAGTCAATGTTTTCCAGAATAAGCTGTGGATCCCAATATGCACTAATAGGCCTTGTGGATTTTTTGACAAAAGAAGGTTATAAACTGATAGATTGTCAGATGACCACTGATCATTTATTGCGATTTGGAGCAAGAGAAATAAGTGGCAACGAATTTCAGTCTGTTATAAAAAAAAGTATTACTAACATCAGCCCTCAGGTCCACTGGAAGAATGACAAAACAAGCAACTCATAAACCTTGCGACATCTGCAGAAAGAAAAGAAAACTTCGTCCGGCAGAAGGCTTGGAGCTCTGCTCTACCTGCCAGCAGATTGCTGAACTAGTCCAAAACGACCCCCAGGTCCTCGACAGATTAAATGCCATATCAAATCCGCAGCAAGACCGACCGGAGAATACAGTACCCAGTGACCTTGAGCTGCCAGATGTTCTGGATGGTATCCGATATCGTACCACCGACAGAGAACGGAATACCTGGTACGTTTCAGTCAGTGAACTTAATGGAAACCCCGTGGAAATATTTGCATCTACTGCCTTTGAAAATGATCAGCACCTGCAATCCCGCATTTCCAATTTAACAACGATTACGAGACTTATTTCACTTATTCTACGCCATATTTTTATGGGAGAAACATTGACCCTGGAGAAAACGCTGACCCAATTAAAAAGAAGCTCCAGGCAACCAAATGATCTTCCGGAGATGTTAGGCAGGATATTGTTAAACTATAGTCAGGATAAAAAAAATTCCGCAGAGAAAGATGAAATGGTTATCCCTTAGTTACAGCCTCTACTATCCGACCTGCAACAAACTAACACTCAAGGTCAAACTCATAGGGAATTCTCGATTTATAAAAGTGTTTTAATACTTTTTGTAATACGTAGAGATTAGGCACATTAAAGGTGATTTCCCAAGCAGGATGGCGCGAGGAGTAACTGGACAAAACCTCCAGACTCAGCATCTCCATCTCCTCTGGTGCGAGGGCTATTGTGCGCATGATATCTTTCCGTGATGCCCGCAGAATGTGAAAAATCTGTTTTTTACGGACACTTGTTTTTCTGGTTCTCCAGAAAATATTAACTGCATCTTCTCTCTGGAAATTCAAATCCTTAAATCTTTCGCAATTTTTATAGTGAACAGAAAGGCCCTTTGAAGTCACCAATGCCCAGTTATCTTTGGCTGCGGGATTTGGCTTACAGCAAGATGACAGTTTTACTGAAACAGGATCAAGGGTTGTGAGCTCAATCTTATTAAAAGCCCCAGTAGGTGTCACCAGTGGTGACACCCCGCCATACAGAATACTTTTAATTGCCTCCATAACAAATTTAAGCCGGGCCCGGCCCTCGCCAATACTTTTATATAAATCATCGAGAGACTGAACAGAAAATTGCTGGAGTAATTTTTCGACTTTCTTACCTTCCAGTACATCAAAAGAGAATCCATAACGGAGCATTTCCTGACGCAACATTGAAATCCCGACTTCCATTGTGACTTTACTTCGCCTGATCTTAAAACTTTTAGCAAGTTCTCCACGAGCCCTTGGCGTCTTACACAGGGAAATCATATGCTGATCAAAACGGATAGGATGTTCAGAGCGAATAATTCTCACCATATCCGCATCGTTCAGCACATGGGAAGCAGAAACACGTCTGTTTCTGATCATAGCCCCTAAACAAGTCTCTCCAACTTCTGTATGCACCCGAAAGGCGAAATCAAGTACCGTTGATTTCACCGGTAAACAGATAAGATCCCCCTGGGGGGTGTAGGAGTAAATTTCTTTAATTCCACTTGCAGCAATAACATCACGATACGAAACGGAATCCTCAGAACCAATGACATCAAACATCTCTTGAATTTCCTGTATAAACTTCCCCTGCTTACCAGTTTTAGAGGTCCAGTTTCGAAATAACCCGCGCTGGGCCTTTCGTTCCATCTCATCAGTACGGATTTTAAAGAGAAATTTTTTTCCTTCAATTATTGCCCTTGCGTGGAGTCCCTGGTAACCTGTTGGCTTCGGATTAGCAATAAAATCCCGAATCGTACGGGGGATGGGCTGAAACGTTTGATTCACAACCCCCAGGGCACTGTAACAAGCAGGTACATCGCCCACGACTATCAAAATTTCAAGGGGAGTATCTATTCGTTTGACCAGTATTCTATTGGCAACGTCGTAATATGCCCAAAGCTTTTTGGTGCGAATAGTGACACGGCATCCAAGCTTTGCTGTTAGAGCCGCAATCTTAATTCCATCAACAATATTTTTGCCCACAGGGGATTTTTTAAGCTGCCGGATATGGCTGTTTACTCTTGCCCCCTGCTTGGGATATTTATATAACAATGCCAGATTATACATTTCTCTCTTCATATTGAAGAGCCCAAATACTGTTGCAAGCGGGGCATATATATCTATGGTTTCATCGGCAATACGCTGTCTTTTGGCCTTGGGCATCGCGCGCAGGGTCCGCAGGTTATGAAGGCGATCCGCCAGTTTAACAAGCATCACCTCGGGCCGAAGAGCTGCACCTGTAAATATTTTTCTATGGGTATTTTTACTAATTGTCTGTTTATCGCCGGACACATGGGTCACCTTGGTGCACCCTTCAACTATAGCCCGAACATAACTGCCAAATTGTTTTTCAACCAGCTGCGCGGTCACTTCCTCTACATCTTCCACCGTATCGTGCAACAGTGCTGCGGAGAGAATTTCGGGATGGGTAATATCCATCTCTTCAGCAAGAATCTTGGCAACCAGGCAGGGGTGGAGTATATATGCATCACCTGATCTGCGCCATTGATCGTCATGGGCATCCACTGCAAAGTCCAGTGCTTCCCAAAAAATATCTCCACCCGGTTCATCACCAATCAAATCTTGCATTTGATTGCGATACAGTTCAAGATCAAAAGCAATACGACGCATACTCACCTAAATTATAAATATTCAAATTACACTACAGACAGAAAACAGAGAACCTCTGGTGAATATCTCAAGAAAGTCACAACTCCTATTGCCTGTCCATAACCACAACATAATTATAACCACAACATAATTATTTCATTTTTAACTTAACAAAATTCTCTTCCTGGAGAAAACAAAATTTAGGAAATGTCAAAAAAAAGAAAAGTATTCCATAAATCAAAACTTAAACAACACAAGCAACTTGCAAGGAGTGGAGGCAGACACGCCAGCCCTCTCACTCTTGAAAATGATATTTTAAAAATCATACTTCGCAGCCCAAAAGCACTGACATTGGTTGAGATCAGTGAACAACTGCCCATTGAAAGCAGGATAAAGAAAAATATTCAAAAAGCCTTTGACACCCTTAACGGATCGCAGATTCTGAGAAAGACAGGCCGCAACCGCTTTCAAATCAGCAAAAGAGCTCCAATCTACACCGGGGTATTGGCCCAGAACCCCAAAGGTTTTGGCTTTGTTGAGGTGAGTTCGTCCCAGGAGAAATCCCCGCCGCTTTTACGCGACCCTTTCATTTCACATTCGAAAATGGGAAACAGTCTCCACGGCGACAAGGTACTCGTACGAGTATTACGCACCAGAAGAGATAACCGGCCTGAAGCTGCTATTATTGATGTACTGGGTAAAAGCCCAGACACGCTGTGTGGGACCTTTGTGGTGCGAGGCAAAGATCTTCGGGTCTACCCTGATGATCACCGATTTCCGTTCACAATACAAATAGTACCCACATCTGTCACTTCAGCTCAAAATGGTAACGCGGTGAAGGTGAAATACCAGAGAGGTGTCATTTCACAAAAAATGTTATCGGGACAGATAGTGGAAATCCTTGGCTCTCCTGATAAAATTGACACACAGATGCAACTCGTCGTCGAAAAATTCAAACTCCCACACCTTTTCAACAAAGAGATTTTAACTGAAACAGAGAGATTTGAACAACCCACTCACATTCCTGAAAAACGAAGAGATCTGCGTCACATCGATCACATCACCATTGACGGCGAAACAGCCAAGGATTTTGACGATGCTGTGAGTGTCACAAGAACGGATGCTGGCTTTCAACTCTATGTCTCAATTGCCGATGTAAGCCATTTTGTACAACCTGGATCAGCGCTTGACACAGAAGCATTCGCCCGGGGAACTTCGGTCTATTTCCCAGGTAAAGTCATTCCTATGCTTCCGGAAACACTCTCTAACGACCTCTGCAGCCTCGTTCCAGGAGAAGACCGCTATACAGTTACCGCCCTGCTCAATTTTGATAATAGTGGAGCCTTGGTTGACAAAGATTTTTTTCGCTCGGTTATTCTCAGCAAACACCGCTTTACCTATACCACGGTACAGCAGATAGTCGTTAATCAGGATAACGACCTGTGCACCCAACACCAGAATTTCATACAACAACTCCAGTGGGCCAAAGATCTTGCCGCTATACTTCGCAAACAACGATTTGATAGAGGATCTATTGATTTCAATCTCTCTGAACCTCAATTTATTCTGACAGAGAGCGGAGACGTAAGCGACATAAAACGAGCCGAAAGAAATCTCGCCCATCAAATTATTGAAGAATTTATGCTTGCAGCAAATGAGGCCGTGGCTGCCTTTCTTAAAGAAAATATTTCCACCCCATTACTAAGGATCCATGAACCCCCAGACGAGTTAAAATTAAAGGATTTTTTAACATTCACTAAAACACTTGGAATCAAGGTCCCAGCGTTTAAGAACCACCCTTCCTGGTTCGCCGCAGTGGTTAACAGTGTAAAAGAGACCAGGTATGAATACATCATCAACAATTTGCTTTTACGCAGTCTGAGCCAGGCCCGCTACTCCATCGCCGACACAGGTCATTTCGGTTTGGCCTCGTTGGCCTACAGCCATTTCACATCACCGATACGCCGATATCCAGACCTGATAGTACATAGGCAATTGCTGACGCTCATTGACAGCAGGGAGGAAAACAAAAAGACACCATCATTCCATGCGCCTATGGCCATCAAAGAGGCTGCCGAGTTTTTATCAAAACGCGAAAGAACTGCGGTCGATGCGGAGCGGGACATGAACGACCGTCTTAAAATATCCTATATGAAAGATAGGGTTGGGGAATCTTTTTCTGCAATAATTTCGGGTGTCACAGAAAACTCCCTTTTTGTTGAACTGGAAGATTTATGCATTAGTGGTGCTGTCCCTGTGGAATTTCTGGTTGATGACTATTACATCCACGACGCAAAAAACTTCAGGCTCTTTGGAGAAATTACAGCTAACATCTATCAACTTGGAGATACAACTACTGTGATGCTGGTAGACGTTAATCCCCACAAGAAACAGCTCACTTTTAAAATTATTGCAGAGTAAAACAGCAAATGGAACCAGCCACAACACACGTTCAACAAGATTCTCTCCTTGATAATCTCGCCATTGTCCTTGTTAGACCAAAAATCCCTGAAAACATAGGTGCCACCGCGCGTATTGCCTACAATATGGGTATTAACACCTTACTACTCGTAAAGGAAAGTGCTCCCCCCCGTGAACCCATGGCCAAAATGGCCACCCACAAGGCCGCCCATCTCATTGATGACATTACCTGCTTTCCAACCCTTGCAGAAGCACTGGAAGATTACAATATAGTCATTGGCACCACAGCAAGACGAGGACGCCAGCGGTTTGTCCACCAGACACCACGAGAGATGGTCACAAAATTGATTCCCATGCTACAGGGCAACAGGGCAGCTATAGTGTTTGGCCCTGAAGACACCGGACTCACAAACGACGATTTGAAGCACTGCCATATGAGATCTGCTATACCCACAGCAGATTTTTCTTCGCTTAATCTCGCCCAAGCTGTTGCAATACATTGTTATGAATTATATCATGGAATTATCCATGCGCCAAAAGACATGGCCCCCTCTCCAACCCTGGCCACATCTTTTGAGCTGGAAAGTATGTACAGCTACATGGAAGAATCGTTGCTTAAGATTGATTTTATGGAAGAGAGTGGTCGACATCACTGGATGGGCAATATCAGACACTTTTTAGCGAGGCTCAAGCTCACCTCGAAAGATGCCAATATTGTCAGAGGTGTGTGTAAAAAATTTCTGCAACATCGAGAATCAACCGTTAAATGATGGTAGGTTATGATGATACACAATGAGAGTTTACCCAGCTATGTAGCGCCTTCAAATAAATTTTACCCCCCTCATATTGACCCGTCCCAATCCCTCTTAAGATCTACTCTGCTATCGGCAAAAATGCCGAGTGATAAACATGAAAAAAAGGCTATCATTATTGAGGCACAGGCGGGACAAGGTAAAACGACTCTCATCTCCCAATTCCTCGATGTAAATAAACTTACCTATATCTGGTATCAGGTTGGTCCGGAAGACTCTGATCCTATTTTACTTTTATCCTCTCTTCTGCTCAACCTCCACACCAACCTCAACGGGTTCAATTCCCCCGATCTTGAGAACATCCTCAGCAAAGGAAGTGTCGGCCCCCTGGACCTGCCCCGCTGTGCAAACATTCTCCTCCAGGATTTGGACAATCATCTAAAAAACGATATTTACTTGGTCTTCGACGACCTATATCTCGTTGAGTTCGGGGCTCTAACCAACAAGCTCCTTGAATACCTGCTGGACACCTCCCCTCCCAAGGTACATTTCATTTTCATAACAAGGCACCCACTCGAAATTAAAGGTAAGACAATACGCAATGGCTCTCAAATCGCCTATCTCAACACCAGAGATCTGGCGTTGAACAATGAGGAAATCGAGACCCTCTACAACAGCGTACTTGGAAAAGATATCACCGGTTATGAAGCTGCAAAAATACAAAAAGTGACCAATGGCTGGATAATGGGAATAATCCTCGCCAGCCACCCCATCTCGGGAAGATCAAAATTCTGGCTGGACCCCGAGGCGGACAAGGCAATGTCGGCCACCACAGGTCATATGCTTGACTATTTTCAGGACGAAATTTTCGCACAGATTCCGGAGAATCTGCATACCATATTTTTAAAACTGTCAATTCTCCAGGAGATCCCCGCTGACCTGGCAACTCTGCTCTCTGGAGTTGAGAATTTTGGCCATATTCTCAGCCACATGACCCGGGAAAATTATTTTATCTACAATCTTGACGATAATGAGCAGGTATATAGACTGCATCACTTTTTCCAGGAATTTTTACAAGAGCGGGCGAGGGAACAATTTTCCGCAGATGATATTAACGATATCTACGCCCAGGAAGCCCGGTATTACCTGGAAAGAGAACTCACTGAAAAAGCTTTGACATGTTTTAAAAATGGTGGCGATTTTGAGTCAATGGAAGCCATTTTAAAAGAAAAAGGGATGGAACTTATTGCCAGGAACAGAACCTTTACCATCCTGACTCTACTCCAGACCATACCAGATGAAACTTTATACAAGTACGCCTGGCTTGTCCTCTACAGCGGCCTGTTACGGGTGGATTTTGTGCCTCAAACAACTCTCCCCTTCTGGAATGCTGCACGCAAAGCGTTCATAAAATCGAAAGAAGAAACAGGAGAACTCATTGCCCTCTGCCAGACTATATATTTCCACTTTGTAATCTCGGGTGATTACATTGAAGGAGCAAAAATTCTTTCCAGAACCGAAACTCTCTTTGAAAAAAACAGGGAAACCCTCCCGGTACCTATCGTTATTATGGCCGCGAGAAACCTCTCATCAGGCTACTGTTTTTTCCAGAGTGATATGGACAAAGCTCGTCACTATATTGGGATAGCCAGTAGACTTGCGGCAAGGCAGGAGGTTAGGAATTTTATAGCTGCAAGCAGATTTATAAAAGGTTACATCGAATTACTCAGTGGCAACCGGGCCAAATACTTACGAGAAGCCGAGGTCTGTTTTTCACTTTTCAATGACCCTCTTGTAGGTGAGTCCAACAGATTGACCATGCGTATCATGAACCTCTGTTACCTCTCAATGACCGGGGATCACCAAAATTTTCGCATTCAACAGCTGGCACTCCAGAACTCCATAGAGACAACAGTGGTCGATCAGACCGTTGCTGCGCCATATCTGTTTGTCTGGGGGAGTAGCAATCTTTACTCCATAGGCCGGCCACAGCAGGGACTGGAACTTATAGAAAGAGGTTTAGGCGTAACCTCTACGGCAGCAACCAACCACATGCACAGCCAACTCTTGCAGTGGCAGGCATTTGGCCTGGCTTTGACAGGATACAACGATGAAGCTGTGGAGAAAATCACCAGGTCAAATCAACTCCGCGAGGCGGCCGGTGGGCCTTTTTATATCGCTTTCAACTACATAGTGACAGGCGCTGTTTATACCCGGGCTAAAATGTATGAAGAGGCTCGGAATGCCCTGGAGCAAGGCCTCGCAATCGCCCAAACTATTCCTTCAACGTTCCTTACCATCTGTGCTCTTTTTAATATCAGTTACTTTAGACTAAAATCAGAAGGATCTGAAACTGCCATAGATGAGCTTGAAGCGGGTTTAGCCCTGATGAAGATAAACGGCTTTAATCACTTTTGGACCTGGGAGCCGAAAATGATGAGCCAACTACTCACCCTGGCGGTCCATAGAGATATTGAAAAGAGCTTTGCCAAAAATCTGGCCAAGACACGACTGCAGCTCAATATTTCAGGCCAGGGGGTACACCAGCCTCTGCTAAAATTCACCCTCCTTGATACCTTTAGCCTGAGTATAGCAGGACAAACATTGTTCCATGCAAAGGATTTCACTCCCTTCCAGCGCGAACTACTCGGTTTATTGATTACCGCTAAAGGACAACGAATTCCACAGGAAAAGATTCAACTTGAACTGTGGCCGGAGAGTTCACCGGAAAACGCCAGGAAAAGCTTTGATACCCTGCTTACAAGACTGAGAAAGCTCATTAGCCCTACTCTTCCGTCAGCTGTGAAAAAGTACTTGTATCTGCAAAAGGGCATACTCTGCCTCACCAGCTATGAAATTGATTCCCTCTCTTTTTTAGAAGCGGCCAGAACTGGCCTGTCACACAGTAAAAACAGTGATTGGTGGCAAGCGCACAATGCATTTCAACATGCTCTACTACTCTGGCAGGGATCCGTGCCAGAAGATGCCTTCCAGAGTGAACAGGTGCTTGACTTTAACGATATGCTCACCAGCCTGCTGGTTGAAGTCGGAATTACCTGGAGTGACAATCTTGCCGATTCAGGACGAATAGAAGAAGCAATCTCAATCCTTGAACGGGTACTACAGATAAACTACCTGGAAGCACAACTCACATCAAGGCTCTATCATTACCTCATAAGAGCAAGCAATCCCCTGCGAGCCAAAGAGGTTATTGAGCGTTACCGCAAAGCTCTGCGTAAAGCAGACTATAGTGCACAAGATGCTTCAGATTATATAGATGAGATAGTACAGAATGCTACATCAAACTGACCATTTTTGTAATACGGATTACACTGCTGACACATTACGGCTGAAGAGTGGAGTTAAGCAAACAATATGAAACCAGTTAACAGACTAATAAGAAAAGGAATGTGAGAGCAAATCTCATCCATCAACATTCTGGATCATTATTTGCAAGTTGAATAAGCGTAGAGACAGAAAAATCAGCTACGGAGTAGAAACAATGATATCAGCGTATAGTTCAGCTCAAACAGCTCTCAAGGCTTTTGGCACCAAAATCAATTCCAATGCCAATAATATAGCCAATGCCAACACCAACGAGTTCAAAAAAACCAGGGTCACCAATGCTACGACAGAAACCCAGGGAGTGAAGGCCACAGTAGACAAAGTAAACACTCCCGGCACCAGCATCTTTGAAGAAACAGGTGCAGGCATGGAACGTGTTGAACTTTCAAATGTTGATCTTGCATCAGAACTAACAGAAATGACCACCAACAGCCAATTTTACAAGGCAAACCTGAAGACAATTGAGACGGTAAATGAGATGACAGGAGAATTGCTCAATATCAAATCGTAACATCTCTCGTAACCGAGGAATAACCGAATTCGTAAGCGTTCACCGCCCCTTTGGAAAGATTGTATAACATAGGTGCATAACCGTTCGTCCAGTGCTCCAGATTCGTTCAAGCTGGTCTCCGGGCTATAGTTGGCTATGCCAGGAGGCCTGATCGAACGAAAATGGGGTGCAGGTGAACGGTTACCCGAATTCAGCTAAAAATTAAACCCCTGGAGTGGACACTGTTCACACAGGGGTTTATTTTTTTTACAATAGGTAATTGCAACACGTACTATTAATGCGTGGTACTCATTGAAAAGCTGCAAGTCCTGAGGGAGCGCATCTACAAATTGAACCTGAAGAGAATCATAGTCAGTTTCTTCGAAGGCTAGGTTGTGACGGCTGAACACTCTGTGCGTATAGGTATCGACTACAAAAGCTGGGTGTCCGCAACCATATAACAAAATACAATCAGCCGTCTCTGGTCCCACCCCCTTTACATCCAACAGATTTCGTCGGGCATTCGACATAGAGTCTTTCAGAAAAAAGTCAAAATCATCTTGGTACTGAGATGATATCATATCAAGAAGGTTCCGGAGTCTCTTTGCTTTAAGGTTATAGTATCCGGAAGGCCGGATATAAGGGGCTATCTCAGACGAGGTCAACTTCGAAAGTGTCAGGTATGAAAGAAGCCCTGACTCCTTTAAATTATCAATAGCCTTAACAACATTGGTCCAGTTGGTATTCTGTGTTAACACAGCACCAACCAGGACCTCAAAGGCGCTTTCCCCTGGCCACCAGTGCTGGGGACCGAAGTGACCGAACAACGCTTCGTATATATCTATATAATCGTTGCCCATCACCAAAACCCGACCTTCATTCTATTCATCTGGCATTCGCGGGTCTTTATCCCCAAGACAAATACCAATATCCCGGGCTGTCATAATTTTATCACTAGCCAAATCGACCTTTTTACGCATGACAATTGCGTCAGCAATAGGTACAGCAACCATCATAGAATCTATCAAAGCAACCATATGATCAAAAACCCTCTCTTCAACCAGGCGAACAGCCGCGGCCCCAAAACGTAACGCAAGCAACCTGTCAAAAGTTGTGGGAGAGCCACCGCGCTGCAAATGCCCGAGCACAAGAGAACGGGTGTCCTTGTCAGTACGGTTACGAATTTCTGACGCTACCCATTCTCCTACTCCACCTAAAATAACCTCGTCTCTACCAAGCTCTCCCTTGCCTTTATTAAAGCTCTGTCCACTTTTTGTCCCTGCTCCCTCAGCCACAACAACAATTGAATAATGCTTATCATGTAGTTCGTTATCGGCAATTTTGTTACAAACCTCTTCCATATCAAACGGAATTTCCGGAATCAAAATCACATCAGCTCCTCCAGAAATTCCGGAATAGAGAGCAATCCAGCCAGAATCTCTACCCATCACCTCAACCACCATAACCCGATTGTGTGATTTTGCCGTCGAGTGTAGTTTATCTAGTGCCTCTGTTGCGGTGGAAACAGCCGTATCAAAACCAAAGGTCCGATTGGTCTTTTCAAGATCATTATCAATTGTTTTCGGCACCCCGATAACCGGCATTCCTTTTTCAGCAAAACGATGGGCAATATCAAGACTGCCATCACCACCGATGGCGATATGGCAATCAAAGCCCATTCGATTAAAATTTCTGACAATTTTATCCGAAACATCAACAATCTGAATTTCCCCCGCGAGATTTTCAACCGGACGTGAAAAAGGGTTTCCCTTATTGGTAGAGCCTAGAATTGTACCACCTGTAGAATATATTCCCTCAACGTCCCTGGGATAAAGGCGAACCATTTCATCAATTTCAAGAAATCCCCCATAGCCATTCCTGCTGCCATATACCTCCCAGCCTTTACGGTAACAGGCGTGAACCACCGCGTAAATGACTGCATTTAATCCAGGGGCATCCCCTCCACCTGTCGAAATAACAATTTTTTTCATATCGTAAGTCCCAGAATCTTTATTTCCTTACAGGCTATTTCCCATTCTTCGGGTCAGTTTTAAAAAAATCAGCTGGCAAAGAGCCCTTCAAACACCCCACAAGGAGGTATAAGTGCCTTCACGAAATTCATTCATAAAAACACGAAATGAATTTCTAAGGCACTAACCCGACTAGTCGGAAACTGTTTTAGAATCGCTGGATAAGTGCCTTACCGATTACTCTAAGTTCTTAATTTCAATACAGTCTCCAGATTACTTGTTTTTTATTGCAGTTTTTCTGGAGTAAGGCACTAAACTATCTATTTGCAAGAAACAATATAAATGCAAACCTTTACAATACCACTCTATCGTATTGTCGCAATATACACAAAAAAAAGCACACAAAGAATGGCAAAACCCGATTCGCTAAATTAATTTTATAGCGATTATTCCCTTAACTGATCAATCCGCAATTTATTTATCAATTAATTAAGAAAAAACTTGCATAGAAGAACAGAGCAACTATTTTGAACTAGCAGATGATTGACTATTTTGCTTCTCAGCTTATCATCTACTCAAAGAGTAATGCTTCTCTGGCAAAGCAAAATGTGACATTTTAGAGAAGGTTAGTAAGAAACAATTATTTAGGAGGAATTCATGTCCGATTTTACTGTAACAGAACTCGCTGTTACTAAACTGAAAGAATATATGCAGGCGAATAGTATCGAATCTGCATTACGTGTTGCTTTGATGCAGGGTGGCTGAGCAGGCCCATCCTTGGGACTGGCTCTGGATGAGCCAAAAGATAACGATAAAATATTTGACAACGACACCCTCAAGTTTCTGGTGGAAGACAGCCTTATGACCACCACCGGAGGTATCACTGTGGACTATGTTGACGCAGGTCCTCGTTCAGGATTTGGTATCACCTCAGTGAACCCAATCAATTCCGGAGGCGGGTGCAGTTCTGGTTCCTGTAGCTCAGGGTCCTGTGGTTAATAACACAAGCTCCTAGGAGCTTGTCCGAGAATGACCTTTCACCACATATCGTCGTTATGTCGAAAAAATAATGCTCGCAATATTAACTATATGGCTGTGCTTATTTTTTCGACATGCCTAGATCTGCGGCGAAATTTCTATTCTCGGACAAGCTCCTAGCACAATCATACGATTTTGCTAAAAATGGTAAAAAGGCGGCTCCCTAAGGGAGGCGCCTTTTTTTTGCCTCCTCAGCAGTGTCAAAAACTTGACACTCGATTTTCCAATCCTTATCCTCTATCTCACAACACAAATACAATTTTGTAATTCATGGCCGATACTCCAACCGTGAAGGAGGATAGAGAATGCAACTTGATAAGTTCACCATAAAGTCCCAGGAAGCCATCCAGGCATCACAACAACTGGCCCAAAACAACAATCATCAGGAAATATTCCCCGTTCACCTGGCACTCTCTCTCATGACCCAAGTGGATGGAATAGTAGTTCCTGTATTACAAAAAATTGGCATAGATCCGTCTTTAGTCTTAATGGATCTGGATCAATCATTGAAAAAAATACCAAAAGTGTCCGGGACTGCAACTATACAAACGTACGCATCTGCGGAATTAAAAAAAGTCCTGGATAACACACTAACTGTCATTAAACAAATGCAGGATGACTATGTCAGCTGCGAACACCTCTTTCTCTCAATACTCAAAAACCGCAAAAGCGAGCTACACAAGACACTCAATAAACGTGGCATTGACGAAAAAGGATTTCTCCAGGCTCTTTCTTTGCTCCGAGGTAGCCACCGGGTCACTGACCAATATCCTGAAGAAAAATATCAGGCATTAGAAAAATACGGCAGAAATCTCACACTTCTCGCAAGGCAGGACAAAATTGATCCAGTTATCGGAAGAGATGAAGAGATCAGACGAATTATCCAGGTTCTCTCGCGTAGAACAAAGAACAATCCTATACTCATTGGTGAACCGGGAGTTGGTAAAACCGCAATCGTAGAAGGACTAGCACAACGGATTATTACCGGCGATATCCCGGCTACCCTGCAGAACAAGCAAGTGGTCACCCTCGATCTTGGTGCACTGGTAGCAGGAGCAAAGTACCGAGGAGAATTTGAAGATAGGCTTAAAGCAGTGTTAAAAGAAGTAGAAGAAAAAGCTGGAGAAATAGTTCTTTTTATAGATGAAATCCACACCCTGGTTGGAACGGGTGCAGCAGAAGGTTCAATGGATGCCTCAAACATGCTCAAACCTGCACTGGCAAGAGGTGAATTGCACTGCGTGGGAGCGACGACCCTTGACGAGTATAGAAAATACATTGAAAAAGATAGCGCCCTGGAAAGAAGGTTTCAACCAATTCTGGTGCTGGAGCCAAGTGAGGAAGACACCATCTCAATTCTCAGAGGGATAAAAGAAAAATATGAAATCCACCATGGGGTTCGAATCCAAGATAATGCGACGGTTGCGGCGGTCACACTGTCAAACAGATACATCACAGACAGGTTCCTACCAGACAAGGCTATCGACCTGATCGATGAAGCAGCCTCACAGTTAAGAATTGAGATTGACTCAATGCCTGCGGAGATTGACGAGCTTGAACGGCAGAGAATTAAGCTTGAGATAGAACAGGAGGCACTTAAAAAAGAAACGGATGCTGCCTCTAAGACAAGACTCACTGAGATTAAAAAGAAACTTGCCGATTTAAACGACACCCTGAAATCCAAAAAAGCCCAGTGGAATCTTGAACGAGACACCATTCAAAGTATACGAAAAATAAAGGAATTAATAGACGAAACCCACATAGAAGAGCAGCGAGCAGAACGAGAAGGAAACCTCAGCCTTGTTGCAGAAATTCGATATGGGAAAATAGTACAACTTAAAGAGGACCTTGAAGTAGCTAATGAAAAACTCCGGGAGATCCAAGCAAAACAAATGATGCTGAAAGAAGAGGTGGAGGCGGAAGATATTGCATCTATAGTAGCAAAGTGGACAGGTATCCCAATCGACAAATTAATTGAAGGAGAAAAGGACAAACTGATTCACGCTGAAAGAGAATTGCAAAAAAGAGTAGTCGGACAACAGAATGCTATAACAGCAGTATCAAATGCGGTACGACGGGCTCGTGCAGGTTTACAGGACCCGGATCGACCTCTAGGGTCCTTCATATTCTTAGGTCCAACGGGTGTTGGGAAAACTGAACTTGCACGAACGCTTGCCGACTTTCTCTTCTCCGATGATCAGGCTATGATACGTATCGACATGTCTGAATTCATGGAAAAACATTCGGTGGCTAGGCTCATAGGTGCCCCCCCGGGATACGTGGGTTACGATGAAGGAGGATATTTAACGGAATCGGTACGTAGACGCCCCTACTCTGTGATACTCCTTGATGAGATAGAAAAGGCCCACCCCGATGTATTTAATGTACTACTTCAGGTACTCGATGATGGCCGCATGACAGATGGCAGAGGCAGAACAGTGGATTTTAAAAATTGTCTGTTAATAATGACATCAAACCTTGGGTCCAATCTTATCATGTCCATGCATGAAAACAACCAACCAAAACAAGAAGTGTCAGAGCAAATTCACGACCTCCTCTTTTCCAGCTTCAAACCGGAATTCCTCAACAGAATTGACGAAACCATTATATTTGAAAGACTGACTAAAGAGGATATGCTTGAAATTGTAGATATTCAACTGAAAAAACTGAAAATGCGATTGACTGACCAGAACATATTTTTACATATAAGAGAGTCAGCAAAACAATTCATGGTTGAAAAAGGATACAATCCTTCTTTTGGCGCAAGACCACTCAAGCGAACTATCCAAAAGGAAATTGAAGATCCACTTGCGCTCATGCTTTTAAAAGGTGACCTCCCTGATCGGATTCATATAGTCACGGAAGGCTCCACATCAGGCCTTAAATTCTCAGTACAGAAAATGCAGTGATCGTTTTTACTTATTCACCATTTCACCAGGAAAGCGGCCACCATGATCAAACCTTTATCTTTACTCTTTAATGCAGTTGCATTACATAACCCTGATAATGACCTTCGTTGAATGTTCCTAATACCATCGAACGTCTTATCAACTGCAAAGAATCCACAACTCTTAATACATGGTGAAACATGAGCGCTACTATTGAAGATCTTACAATTAACTATGAAGAGGACGATATCCTCGTTGTAAAAGAGACAGGCAAAGAAGTACTGTCCAAAGGTGCATGGACGACAATACTGTATCGATACAATAATATAGACAGAAAAACCGGTGAATACGGCAAGGATATGTATACAATTCGCAGGTATCAGAAACGCCAGGGCGAGTATATGATGAAATCCAAGTTCAATATCTCAAGTGCTGAACAAGCCAAGAAGATAATCGCAGCACTTGAAAATTGGATCGAAGATAGCAAGTAACCACAGAACTACAGGTAGGTAATCCACACTGGGGTGGTTGTTTTGATCTATGTAGACGGAAAATAAAACGAAACACATTCATTTTTTTATTGACGACCACCCCACAATCAAGTAGTTTGTCGCTCGTCTTTGAGCAACGGGAAATGTGAAACATAGAAACCGTTCAAAAGCATTTCCAAGAATTACTCAAGGCGAAAGAAAAACAAAATAAAATGTTGACAAAACATTTTAAGTCTACTAAAGTAGACGACTCGTCGCGGAACTCGCACCGCGGCTTTCTTGTTTCTGACAAGTAAGTGAGCACGATCCTTGAAAACTGAATAACAACACATAAGCAAACGGGCCCAACGTGACGTAAGTCACATTGAGCAAGTTTTCGTAATTCGAAAAACGAGCTCTTATATAATTAAGCACTATATAAGTAACTATCCTAGCGGATAGTACAGATATTAAACTGGAGAGTTTGATTCTGGCTCAGAACGAACGCTGGCGGCGTGCTTAACACAT
>JAAELB010001150.1 GCA_024227155.1 Desulfobulbaceae bacterium | reverse complement strand
ACGTTAACTGTAGGAGATTGACACAATAACGTTATGACGCTATAATGTTAAGAGGAGGTGTCATTATGACCACACCAGCAAAAAGATCAACAATATATTTCGACCCTGCTCTTCACAAAGCGCTAAAATTAAAATCCGTGGAAACGTCAAGATCAATAACTGACTTGGTAAACGAAGCAGTCAGAGAATCACTTTTTGAAGATGCGGAAGATATTATTGCATTTGAAAAAAGAAAAAATGAACCTTTAATAAGCTATGACCAAATGGTCAAAAAGTTGAAGAAGAATGGCTCAATATAAAGTCTTTTTTAAGAAATCTGTTGAGAAAGACTTTAAGTCCATCCCTAAAAAAGAACTTCTCAGAATTTTGAGCAAAATTGAGTTCCTTCAAGATAACCCTCGACCTGTTGGAACTCAAAAGCTCACAGGGCAAGAGAGATATCGTTTACGGCAAGGAAGATATCGTATTGTCTATTCTATCCAAGACTATGAGTTAACGGTTTGGGTTGTAAAAGTAGGACATAGAAAAGAAATATATAACAAAATCAGTTAACCAAACGCTTAACTCTGACAGCAAAACATCTGCGGAATTGAAATTCGGAATTGAAATTTTTGCGTGCGTTGCGTGCGTGCGTGTGGTGCGGCGTGCGGGGTCGGGCCACGCTATATTGCTGAAATGGCGTGAAAGTAGGATTGATTTATATCCATTTTCTAGTCTATAATGGTATTTTTAAGGTCAAAATCGTAAATATTGAGAATGAACCAAGGATAACAGTTCATATAGCCAGAGCCAAGAGACATTACCTTCCTGGGCAAATATGGCATCTCACCCATAGATGTCACAAAAGATAATTTTTGCTTAAGCTGCTAATAGATTGCCGGAAATGGGTTCAATGGCTTTATCAAGCAAAAAAACGTTATGGCTTAGTCATCTTAAATTATACCGTAACAACAAATCATGTGCATTTACTAGTACTTGACGAACAAGGGAAAGACGTCATACCTCAATCGGTTTAGTTAGTGGCCGGAAGAATTGGCCAGGAATATAATTTGAGAAAAAGTAGGAAAGGTGCCTTCTGGGAAGATCGTTATCACGCAACAGCAGTTGAAGTTGAGCAACATCTGTTCAGATGTCTTGTATACATTGATTTGAATATGGTGTGGACCGGTGTAGTATCTCACCCATCGGAATGGCCTTTCAGTGGTTATAATGAGATTCAGAAACCTCGTAGAAAAAATGTGCTTATTGCTCATCAAAAGCTTGCGCGATTGACAGGGTTTTGAAACCTACGATGCATTTCGAAAAGTTCACATGGAGTTAGTAACCGAATCACTGGTTAAAGGTAATAACCCCCGACAAGCTGACTGGACTGAAAGCATAGCAGTGGGGAGTAGAAAATTTGTTGAAACAATCAAAGAAAATCTGGGTTCACGTGCCAAAGGGCGGAAGATACTCGAAAGTGATGGAGGATTTCAACTGCGGGAAGAAGTTAATACCTATAATGCCAATTCTGATAGCAATAATGACAATATAGGAGTCCAAAACATCTTTTGCTGGCATGTTAATCACGAATATACAGGTAGTTAGCGTGGTCAGGTCCCCACCCCAATTCCGACAGTAACACTTAACGACTTTGTGGGGAAAGCTTAGGCTCAGATCTATCTTTGCCACTGAGGGAAAATTATCCCTCAGTGAATGGGTGCTATAGGAAGAAAGTTAAGCATGTAATAGGGGCAATCTTACAGTCCAGTTTTGGACTGTCAAGTATGGAGGGTAGCAAAAGGAGAATATCCCCTTGGTCAACCTCACATAGATGTAACAAGCTCAAATCTGAGCCCGTTGAGCACACCTGATAGAAGGGAAAAGAATATGCTCTGGCGTGGCCCTGAAAAATCACGAGGGCTATTGTTGACGGTCAATAAAAGCTGACCGTTTTCCATACTGATCTGGGGAAGGTTTGAAAGTAGTATATTCCATAGAGGTCGTTGAAAATGGAGTAACTTTGTACGGATGCAAGACTCTAGAGAGACAGAAACAAGGTCAAACTTCGCAAAAAATGAATTTCTAAGATAGACAACCGAAATGATGCAGTGATCGGTTCGGCTGTCTTTATTCTTAGCTGGTGAAAATATTCAGCATTTCTGGTCCAATTTCTTCTGCTTGTGCCTGTATTGATACCAGCTCTTCTTCTGATATTTCAAGCATTGTTAATGCATATTCATCTATTATTTCTAGGAAGTTATGCTCTTGGGACTGTTCTTCTTTAAGAATCCCCGATGCCATCCTGGTAGCGATATTAAGTGCACAGCTGGATTTCAGGAATGCTTTTGCATACATCGGAGAGTGGTGATAACGTATGGGAGCAATAATCTCATCAGGTAAGCCCCAGGCATCAAGAAGACTTGCACCAGCTTCTGCCATTGTAAATCCAAGTACCTCTTCTTCTCTTTGCCATGGTAGCTGGTTACTCTCTTTAGGTGTAATTGCCTTCAATGTAATTTCTGGGTCATATTTAACCACAGCAAGAGTACCAATGTTACCCAATAGCCCGGCTACAAAAAGACTTTCTTTGTCCAGGCCCTTTTGAGTCGCAATCTTTTCGGCAATTACTGCCGAATACACAGAGTGTTTCCAGAGGGTTTCAAGTTCTATTTGTACATCTTCAACAGAGCGAATAATGGCTGTAGCAGAGGTGGCTAGAGCCAGAATGTAAAGTTGCTGAGTACCAACGAGAGTAATAGCGTGTTTCAGGGAGGAGACCTGTCTAGGAAAATAGTATATTGCGCTGTTAACCAATTTAAGTAATCTCGCTGTTAAGGCAGGATCTTTAACTATTAATTTGGCAAGGTCATCAGCTGAAGAATCAGGATCGTCTACTATTCGTTTGAGTTGAAAACAGATATCCGGTAACGACAGAAGTGTCTCAGAGGTTTTAATTATTGTCTTTAAATCAATAGGGTGAGTCAAGGTAACCCTCTCTTGTTATATTGTGAATGTAGATTTTCTCCTATATTTTATTGTGGATCTCAATACATAGAAAGTATATGCCATCAGAATAAATATTTCAAATAGGGTCCCCCTTTATCCCAAATCTTTAGTTTAGAGCCGGACGACATCGATCTTCTAGAAAAATTAATATATCAAAAATGACATCTCGATATAGTGATGCCATGTAAAACTACAAAGGGGGCACAAGCAGTATCGCTCGTAAACCCTTTGTTTATACTATACTTCCGAGGAGATATGTTTTCTACGATTAGCGGTGCAACATTAGTCAGCATTTCCACAAATAACTCGTTGACGGTAAAACACAAGATTACAATGGGATCAATATCGTGTCAATATGGCTGCTATAGTGATTATTTTTCTGACAACACGAAGCCTGAAGTGGTATCATAAAAAAACCATCTTGGAGCTAGGCAACGCGGTTTGAGTCCGGTGTTCAATAATTGAACACCGCCATTCCTGAAAGCGCTCAAATGTCGCGACGTCGCGACAAATTTAACAGTCAGAAAAGTCTATTGAATATTCCCGGCGTCGGGAAAATTTAACTTTCAGTCACCACCTTCCAATTGTCCCGGCGACGGGACAATTTAACGTTCGCTCATCATAAAGCTGTAATGAACTGGGTATTAATTGGAATACTGCTCAAGATTGTGGAATGGTTAGCAGAGCTTTCCAATTCTCGTCACGAAACGAGAATTCAACCTTTTCTCACCATAAAGCACTACTTAAGCTCGACCAAGAGATGCAAGACAAGTTTCTCGACCTTGCCGAAGAAGAAGGTTGGACGGTCAGTACTAACTGCTATTAGTTTTTTTCAATTATAATGAGATTGCCAAAGGTTCCCTTTCTAATATATTTCCAGAACTACTGTTAAAAGTATTTTCACTATGATTAAATAAAGAGTGGAGTATTTGTAATAAGAATTCCATGCCAACAAGATAATTGCCGAAGGCGAAGGCGGGTGAAAAAAATGTTTATCATCTGATTGGGGGATTTCAATATGAGTGCATCCAATGGTGAATTTAAACAAGTTGCTGTTGAGATTTCGGTTTCACGATCCATATCTGCTAAAACACAAGGCAATCACCTGTTTTTGCATAGTATTTGTCTGTTTTTAATCGTGTTGTTACCAACTGTTACATCATACGCAATCACTATCATTCCTCATACTGACTGGGTTCTAACTCTTAATGGTAAAAATATCTCTCCCGCGCAAGATGCTCCAGGGCCACCCGATGGCCCTTTATGACGTGCAGAGGCAAAGCGAGCATTTGGTACAGATCCTGATACGGGAGTTGCTGCTACCATTTCGGCATCAAATTTCACGGCTGATACATTAATAATTAAAGCCAGCGCGAAAGTAACAAATGATTCAACTAAAATTGATTCTGTAATGGCCAAAACAAGTCTTGAGTTTACGCGAATTTACAAAACCAAACAGGTGAAATCAACTGGTACTTTTTACGTTAATATGCGTGGTGATATAAAGGGGATAGACGGAAAACTTATTACCCAAAACCCATTCTTCGATCCAACAGCTATAATGTTCTTAAAGTTAACCATAGAAGAGGTTATTAATGCCTCTGGTGAGCCTTTGCCCTTAGGCGGATTGCAACAGCCTATATTTATAGAAGAATTTCTTGACAATACATTGACGTTAATTCCGAACCAAGTTGTACGTGGTGGCTCTAAACTTGGAGATAAACAAACTGATCCAGGCAATTCACAGCGGACAATAAAAAACAACTTCAACGGAGCTGTAAAATACAAAAAAAAGGCCGGTGAAACGTTATACTTCCAAGTAGAAGGCGAATTCGTGGTAGATGTAGATATTGGGGTAGTACAATCGCTCCAGGAACGTCAGGTAGCTTTGGCTTCATTCATGGAATTCGTGGAATTAGGAGCTCATGGCTCTCTCTTAAGTGATAATGCTCTATTGGACAGAGTTTCAAAATTAATTGACTTTGGCACGGGCGAATTAACACCAGCAGGGATGTCTGGTTTTGCAGAGGCTGACTTTTTTTCCACGGTAGACTTAATTGTAGATACAACAGATGTGATTTGCATCCCGCCGGGTATTTTATTACTACTCCTTTCCAAGTCCGGTTTCGTTGAAAAACATGACCGCATCTCCTCAGAATTGGGAAGAACATCAGGCAGTTTATGGCAACTCGGAACGGCGAACTGTGGACCAACTCCTGTCTATACATGGCCCTATTCTTACAGTGATAATTTAATTCGTGGATATGAATATAACCTGTCACATAAATATTTCTAACCCGACAAGCCGGAAACTTTTTTAGTATCGCTGGATAAGTGCCTCGAAGGTCTCTCTTCGTTCACTATCTGGTGCTTGTATGAAGTTTGAAGAACGAAGAACGGGTTGGACCACGCTAGGTACTTGTATTTTCAAGTTAATAGTGCTACAATTAGCTCTTTCTTGCTCTTAAAAACCCCTTTTGGGTGGCAAAAAGGTACCTTTAAGGAAAGTGTATAAGTAATCATCCTCCAGTTTGAGAGACTCATCTCAATGGCCCGAGCGAATAGACACTATATTCCTGGCTGTGTCTGGCATATCACCCATAGATGCCACAAGCAGGAATTTCTTTTAAAATTTGAAAAAGATAGATTACGCTTGTGGTATTTTCAGCATATGGCATAAGTGGATACAACGAAATCCAAAGCCCACCCAAGCGCTATTCTATTGTTGACCAGCAAGTCCTTCATCGCCTTTTTGACGTAGAACGGGACAAAAAATACATTCCGACAGATGCATCAAGAATGGGTGGACCTTGAGCTAAAGAATGATGAATCCAAAAGGCAATCATTCTGGAGTGAGTCGGTGGCTGTCGGTGATGAGTGTTTTATACAGAATATTCAACAGAAGCTTTCAGGTAAAATTCCCGGTCGTTCAATTGTATCTAAAGATGGGACAACGTCATTACATGAATCTCAGTCGT
>JAAELB010001149.1 GCA_024227155.1 Desulfobulbaceae bacterium | reverse complement strand
TGACTGTGGATGTTAAAATTAAGAAAAAGATATGGCTGGGAGAATATATTGACTTAGGGCTTTTGGCGTCTCGATCTGAACAAAAACCCAAGGTTAACGTGGAGTCCCACGATGGTGTGTCACAAGTTTCGCTGTTGCCCCCAAAAGTACGAGTTCCAGCCAACATTGACGAATGGAGAAAATGGTGGTGTATATACGCAACTATCTATACATCAAGGTTTGCTTTGGCCGCCTCTCAGATGTTTGCGTATGAGAATAAAATCTTCTCGTATGTGAAAAGATTCCCTGGAACGTTCATGTGGAGGTTGCACGATGAAGAGTTCCGCAAATTGAAACAGTCGGACGTAGATTTGAACTGGCACGAAACTCACCAACCAGCCCTCAACGCCATTTTGGATGTAGTCATGGGGGCAAGGGATTTCACAGCATCAAGTGGTAACAGTGTGGCCAAAAAGAAGAATAAGCTTTTGGCAAATGGTACCTGTTACCACTGGAACCGAGGGAACTGCAAGAAAGACAGCAACTGCAAGTGGAAACACGCCTGCAACTCATGCATGGGAGATCACAGAGTGGCAGATTGCAAGAAGAAAGACAAATGACTAG
>JAAELB010001148.1 GCA_024227155.1 Desulfobulbaceae bacterium | reverse complement strand
TTGCATCAATTGGGCAAGCCATCATTCAAGCAGCTTGTCCAAGGTCTTTTCTCCCACCAATCCAGGTAGAAAATTACATACATTTGTCTAATTGATATGTGTTACTATAACAATAGTCATATGCATGTGTGCATATTAGCTTTATTACTTTTAGCTTGGGGTTGCTGTTTTTGTCGAACAGAAATATGGTCATCGTAAGCTGGTAGATGTGTTGAATGCACTTGGCTGTTGTATTTGCTGGTATGGCCGCTGGTTCTGTCATTGATGTGAACACTTTGTTCTCATATGAAATGTGTTCATATCCAACAGCACTTTTTGATGAAAAGCTTCTTTTAAGAGAACCAACAGCAAAATCTCAATTGGCCTCCATTATCATTAGTAAGAAGCCTGAGTGTGTTGTACATGATGACCTTCCATCTGATGTAGTGCATGTTGTAGATGGTGGTTCTCTGTTGTGGCAGGTGGGGTGGAAGGAGGATGAGACATTTGGTAATGTGTGTGAGAGCTATGTGAACTTCATGGTGAAGAAATACAAGTCAGCTATTGTTGTATTTGACTCATATAATATGCATCAAGGGAGCACAAAGGATGAGGCCCACATGCACAGAATGGGGAAAAAGGTTAGTGTAGACATTAAAGTGAATGATGAAACAGTGTGTGATGTCCAGAAGAAACCCTTTCTAGACAACTCAAACAACAAACAGCAATTTATCAATATCCTTAGCAATCATCTGGCTGAAGCAGGCATAGATGTCATCCATTCTGAGGGAGATGCAGATTATGACATTGCATTAACTGCCTACAAACAAGCAGAGAATCACCCTACTATTGTTGTGGCTGATGATACAGATGTTTTTTGCCTTCTGTTGCACATGCATCATGAAGATACTCAGAAGAAAATGTTTATGCAGATGGATCAAAGCCATAAAACAGTATCAATATCCACCCTCAAAGAACATTTGGAAAAAGATTTTCTGGAAATCCTGCCTGCCTTGCATGCTTTGAGTGGATGTGATAGCACATCAAGGCCCTTTGGTATCGGAAAATCTACCTACTGTTGTTGATAAATATGAACAACTGCTCCCTCCATGCAAGACTCTAATGAATACCTCTAGTACTGCAGAAGAAGTACTCCAGGCAGGAGAAAAAGCACTAGCAATAATTTATGGCTTTGAAGGTGTGGGTTTAAACACTGCCAGAGCATCCAAGTTTTGCAATAAAATCGCATCAGCAAAGCAGTACATGAAACCCCAACAGCTCCCTCCCACAGCAGATGCAGCACAGTTGCATAGCATGCGAGTCCATCACCAGATTCAAACATGGAAAGGACAGAAATTAGACCCACTGAAGTGGGGATGGACCAAGAAAATAAATAAGAGAGGCCATGTGATACTTAAGCCTCTGCGGATGATGAATCCCCCAGCCCCAGAAGCCCTATTGAATATCATTAAGTGTGCATGCGAAGGAGATTGTGCAAAGCATCAATGCAGCTGCTTCAGACACAAACTGCCTTGCACAATTGCATGTAAAAAGTGCAAGGGCATTACTTGCAAAAACAATGGGATAAATAATACATAATCTTAGAGGCTTATGACAAGATCCTGAACTTTGACATTTTGATAAGCATCTGGATTTTTGTTCGATATGTGCAATGTGAAATTAAATCCATTTGATTTGGGGAAGATATGAGTGTATAGGTTAAAGATATTTGTTGGGATTCCAATAGGTGTTTATAACATTGATTACTTAACCTGATAAACCTTTCAATATACATACCAACAACAGTATGTCATGCTCTGTTATGGAAATACACATTTTCCAACAGGCAATTTGTATATTTCTGTGGTTATTTTGGTAGCTAACTTCAAATTCATGTCT
>JAAELB010001147.1 GCA_024227155.1 Desulfobulbaceae bacterium | reverse complement strand
TGCAATGGTTTTTGTGGAGACATACGAACCTGTGCAGGTGATGATGTCCATCGAGATGGAAAAGGGCACCGCGGTTTATGGTGTGCCGACAATGTTCATCGCCATGAGGGATCATAAACTATTCAGTAAATTTGATTTTTCTTCTCTACGTACCGGTATCATGGCGGGTTCTCCATGCCCGGTAAAGAGCATGAACGACTGTATCGAGAAGATGAATATGAACGAGGTAACAATCGTTTTCGGGCTTACCGAGGCGTCACCTGGCATGACCCAGACCATGTACAATGAACCGTCGATCCAGAAAAAATGTGAGACAGTTGGCAAGTCCATGCCTGGGGTTGAGGTGAAGATTGTTGATTCAAAAACCGGAAAAGATCTGCCTCCAGGGGAGCATGGGGAGGTCGTTTGCCGTGGCTATAACATCATGAAGGGCTACTATAAAATGGAGGAGGCCACTGCAGAGGCCATTGATAAGGATGGTTTTCTTCACTCGGGAGATATCGGTGTGATGGATGAGGATGGCTATTTTGCCATTACCGGTCGCATCAAAGATATGATTATTCGGGGAGGAGAGAATATCTACCCTAAAGAGATAGAAGATTATCTCCATCATATGGAAGGAATTCAGGATGTGCAGGTGGTGGGGGTACCCAGTGAGAAGTATGGTGAACAACCCGGTGCCTTTGTTATTCCCTATCCGGATGCTGATATTACCCCCCAGGACGTTATTGATTTCTGCCAGGGAAAGATTGCCTGGTACAAAACACCCAAGTATGTTCACTTTTTAGAAGAATTTCCGCTCACTGCCAGTGGCAAGGTGAGAAAAATTGTGCTGCGTGAGGAGTCTGCTGAGTTATGGCCGGAGGGTTAAGCCTGCTGGACAGACAACTGTCATAGCCAAATGAACTATTGTTGTTGATGTTGAAAAGCGAAGCGGGGGATGTCTCCTCTGTTTCGCTTTTTTCTTTCATATAAATTACTTTTATGTGGTTTAATGAGTTTGTACCCCAGAAAAACAAATAAAATTCAGGAAAGAGCATAATCAATGAAAGTGGATGAAAAGATTACAAGGCAAATAGCGACTCAGATAAAAGATAAGAAATTGGTGGAAGAGAGAAGGAGCCAGATCGTTGAGTGTGCCGTAAAACTTTTTATCAAACATGGTTATCATAAAACCACCACGAGGATGCTGGCCAAAGAGACCGGGCTCTCCATCGGCTCCCTCTATGAATATATCACCACTAAGGACGATGTCCTCTATCTGGTATGCATGGCTATCCACAATGCGGTTGAGCGCGCGTTGCACGATGCTCTTGATCGCTCCCATGGAGGCCGCGAATCGCTGCAAGAGATCATTCGTGAATATTTTCTCGTCTGTAACCGAATGAGTGATCATGTCTTATTGATGTATCAGGTTACCCATCTACTTCCGGTAAAAAGACAGAATATTGTTCTTGAAGCGGAGCTTGGAATCACGAGCCTTTTTATTGACAGTATGCAGCAGTTGAAGAAATCCGGAAAACTCTCTCTTGATGACGATACAATCAATCTCATCGGCCATAATATTTCCGTTATCGGCCACACCTGGACCTTTCGAAGATGGTATTTCGCCAAACATTTCTCCATTGAGCAGTATATTGAGAAACAGACAGAATTTATAATGGGATTTTTGCCGGAAAACATTCAGTGATATTTGCCCGCTATGGAATTAAAACCTTCCTATGAAGAGTTAAAGCAACAGCTTGCAAGTGTACAGTTGGAAGCGGATCGACTGAAGGCCACCGAAGAATCATTTAATCGTCAGAACGCCTCTCTAAAAGCCCTTCACGAGACCTCGCTTGGGCTTATTGATACCCTTGATAAAGAAGAGTTACTTGAAAATATTCTAGAGCGTGCTGTGTCGTTGAGCGGCACAGCCCATGGCTATATCTACCTCCTTGGCCCCACTGACGAGTTGATGCAGATGCGGGTGGGAATGGGCTTTTTCAAGGGGCAACTCGGTCGCCAGGTATCCATTGGAGAGGGGATGGGTGGTCGTGTCTGGAAGGCTGAAATGCCGGTAGTTGTTGAAGATTACCAGTCATGGAACGGCAGACTCTCGGACAGGGAACTCGACAGCCTGCGCTCCATTGTTGGTATTCCTCTCAAATATGGTAGTCGGGTCTTGGGGGTTATAGGCCTTGCCCATGTGGAAAAGAGTCGGAGTTTTACCGATGAGGACATTGCGACCCTTGAGCGATTTGCCGCTCTTGCGTTAATTGCTCTGGAAAAATCGAGGTTATACGCAAATGTTCGACATGAACTGGCAGAGAGAGAAAAGGCGGAAGAGGTTTTAAGGGAAAGTGAAAATCGATACCGCACCTTTTTAGAGTCATCCCCAGATCCGATAGTTGTTTACGACATGAAGGGCGAGGCCAGCTATGTTAATCCCGCTTTTGAGTTAACATTTAAACTTTCCCGGGAAGAACTCCTCGGCAAGCAGATCGATTTTGTGCCCAAGGAAAATTGGCCGGAGACAAGAGAAGCAATAGAGCGGATGCTCACGGGCCAAAAAATACATCTTTTTGAGACCAGACGACAGACCAAAGACGGTAAAATTCTTGATGTGCAGCTGAGTTCTACCCTGTACCAGGGCAGTGATGGCAAGCCTCTTGGCAACATTGTCATTTTACGGGATATTACCGCTAGAAAAAGGGCAGAGGAGGAGCTCGATAAGTACAGAGGGGATCTGGAGGAATTGGTCTCTGAGCGAACCGCAGAGCTGGCGGAAAGTAATCTGAAGCTTGAACAGGAGATTGAAGAGAGAAAGCGGGTAGAAAAAGCTCTTCGGCGACGGGAAAAAGAACTCCAGGCCCAGTCTGATCATTTGGCAGAAGTCAATACGGCCCTCAGGGTACTGCTTAAACAGCGGGAAGATGATAAAAAAGAGTTGGGGGAAAACGTCCTTAAAAATGTGGAAGAGCTGGTTACCCCCTATGTGCAAAGAATTGCCAATGGTAAAATGGATAGCCAGCAGAAAATATTGATTGGTGTTGTTGAAGCGAATCTACACAGCATTATTTCTCCTTTTATCGATAAATTAACATCGGGGCTGGTTAAACTTACCCCTGTAGAAATCAAGGTGGCCAGTCTGGTTAAGGCTGGAAACACCAACAAGGAAATTGCGGATATCCTCCTTGTCTCTAAAAACACAGTTCTCTTCCACAGGCACAATATACGCAGTAAATTAGCCATTAAAAACAAGAAGATAAACCTTCGCTCACATCTTCTTGCTATGGAGTAGTAGCGGGGTGAAACCACTATTAACCCACTACTATATAAACTTGATATTAATTTGCTATCAAGTATCCTGTATGTATAACTTCATTTGCTGACTATATTTTTACGATCTTTAACGGTCAGTGTTAACCTAGGAGCTTGTCCGAGAGAGCATTTTGACACATCTCAAAATTTCTGCTGTTACCCTGACGTTTGGCGGCCTAAATGCGCTCACCAATGTCAATATTGATATAGAACCGGGGCTGATCACTTCTATAATTGGTCCGAATGGTGCGGGTAAAACCAGTATTCTCAACTGTATCTCCGGGTTTTACCACCCAACCAAAGGGGAAATACATTACGGTACACGAAAGCTGACCAATGCCTCTCCCCATCAGGTGTCTAATTTTGGTATTGCCAGGGCCTTTCAGAATCTGGAGCTCTTTAGCGGCCTCTCAGTTCTTGATAATCTGTTGCTCGCCCGTCATCAAAATCTGAAGTACTCAATCTTTCACGCTATTATCTACTTTGGCAAAGCTTCACGGATTGAAGCGGAAAATCGTGCCTACGTAGAAAAAGTCATAGATTTTATGGAGCTTGAACCGTACCGCAAGCAGATGGTGGGCAACCTTAGTTACGGAGTTCAAAAAAGGGTCGAGGTGGCCAGAGCATTGACCTTAGCGCCGAAACTGCTTTTGCTCGATGAACCGATGGCGGGGATGAATATTGAGGAAAAAGAAGATATCGTCCGCTTTATTCTCGATCTTAAAAAAGAATGGGGTATTACAATCGTGCTGGTAGAACATGATTTAGGTGTGGTGATGGATATCTCCGATCAGATCTATGTTCTGGACTTTGGACGCTTAATCGGCTCGGGCGAACCGGATGATGTCGCCTCTAACCCTAAAGTGATTGAAGCCTATATTGGAGAAGAATAGGGAAAGTATGGAACATAGAGACCAGTTGGCAGAATTCTCAATACCACAACTTCTGAGATGGAGGGTGAAGACCACCGGGGACAAGGTGGCGCTGCGTGAAAAGGATTTTGGCTGTTGGAACTGCTATACATGGTCTGAGTACTATGAGTTTGTCAGGAAAACCGGACTTGGTCTGCAACGGATCGGACTGGCAAAAGATGACAAAATCGCCATTATCAGTGACAACATCCCTGAAACACTCTATGTCGCAATTGGTGCTCAAGCGGTTGGCGGCATTTCCGCAGCTATATACCAGACAAGTCTCCCGGAGGAAATTGGCGGGATTCTGGAATATCTCGATGTAACCATCGTCTTCTGTAACGATCAGGAGCAGGTAGATAAGGTCGCAGAAGTGCGTGAACAGATCCCCCGGGTGAAAAAAGTTATCTACGAAGATCCCAGGGGAATGCGGGAGTATAAACGCGATGACTGGTTCATGTTTATTGAGGATCTCTACGACCTGGGCGAAGAAGTCCATAACAAGGACCCTGAGTTATTCGACCAACTGGTTGATCAGGGAGAAGCGGATGATGTCTGTCATTTCTGCCTTACCTCCGGTACAACCGGGTTACCAAAAGGCTCCATGTTGACCCATCGCAACTACATAAACATGGGGCTGCAGATCACAGAAGTCGACCCTTTGGAGGAAACTGATGAGTATCTCTCATTTCTTCCCTTTGCCTGGATAGGTGAACAGATGAACTCCTTTGGTGTCGCTATGGCTACTGGAATTGCTATCAATTTTCCGGAGTCGGTGGAAACCAGCATGGATGACCTGAAAGAAATAGGTCCCCACTTCATGTTTGGCGCGCCCCGGATCTACGAAACAATCAGGTCTCAAATCTGGCTGAAAATTGATGAGGCCTACTGGCTGAATCGGACTATCTACAATTATTTTATGAAAATCGGTGAGAAGGCTGCCGGTTACCGAATGACTGGTAAGGACATGCCCGGTGGTTTACGCTTTTTGGCATGGCTTGGCACACAGATGATTTTCCGCCCTTTGGTGAACCAGATTGGTTTGTTGCGTCTCCGAAGGGCCTACACAGGCGGTGCAGCGCTTGGTCCCGAACTATTCACGTTTTACCAGGCCATTGGCGTTAATCTCAAGCAGATCTACGGGCAGACGGAGATCGTTGGTATTGCCTATATGCACCGGGATGGAGATGTACGGCCAGATACAGTTGGTAAGCCGCTTCCAGGAACCGAATGTAAAATTTCTGAAGAGGGCGAGATCCTCTCCAGGTCGGCCTCGGTCACCCCTGGATACTACAAGTTACCAGAAAAGACCGAAGAACTGCTCGAAGGTGGTTGGCTACACTCAGGGGATGCCGGGTATATCGATGAGCAGGGACATCTGGTGGTTATTGATCGAATCTCAGATGTCATGCACAATCAAAAGGGCGATATGTTCAGCCCAATGTTTCTTGAAAATCGTTTGAAATTCAGTCCCTATATTAAAGAGGCGGTTATTTTTGGCGATGGCATGGACTATGTCGCGACCCTTATAAATGTTGATCCAATTGTTGTTGGAAAATGGGCGGAGGATCGGGGTATCTCATTTAGTACCTATATGGATCTTTCACTGCAGCCTGAAGTGGCAGAGTTGATCAATAGTGAAGTGCAAAAGATTAACAAAAATGCAGAAAAGGAACATTTTAAGATCAAACGATTTGCCATTCTTTATAAGCTCCTTGATATGGATGATGGAGAATTAACCAAGACTGGTAAGATCCGCCGTAAGTTTGTCCGAGAGAAGTATAATAATCTCTATGAAGCATTATACGATGCTCAGGTTTCTGAAAAACAGGTGGAGGCATTTTACCAGTATCAGGATGGTCAGACCACCACAGTAGATACAACCATCCACTTTTACACAATGGAAGGAGAGTGATGCTGAGTTATTTTTTTCAACTGGTAATAAGCGGTATTGTCGTGGGTTCAATCTATGCCCTTTCCGCACTGGGATTTGTCCTCATCTATAAATCGAGCAGGGTTCTGAATATTGCCCATGGACAAATTATTGCGGCAGGCGCCTTTATCACCTATGCCCTCACCGTTTGGGTTAATATGCCGATCTATGTGGCCTTTCCGCTAAGTATGGTACTTACTTTTTTCCTGGCAATGAGTGTTGAACGGATATTTCTGCGGCGCTTGATTGGTGAACCTATAATCTCGGTGATCATGGTCACGATTGGTCTGATGTCAATTCTCGACGGCATTATTTATTTGACCCCTTTTGGTACGGAAAATTTTTCTTTTCCACCATTTCTGCCAACAACGCCAATTTCTTTTTGGGGTGTTTCCATATCCTGGACACAGCTGGTGGGGGTTGCGGTGACTTTTACCATGATCGCTGGATTTTCCTGGTTCTTTAAAAAATCGACCATCGGTATTTCCATGCGGGCGGTTTCCGATGATCAGCTTGCATCGATGTCCATAGGAATTTCAGTACCCAAAGTGTTCGGTCTTGCCTGGGCCATGGCCGGACTCAGCGCAGCTGCTGCCGGTGGAATCATCGGCAATATCACAGGCCTTAATTTTGATACCCTTCACGCCTTTGGCATTGTGGTTTTCCCGGTGGTTATCCTAGGCGGCCTGGATTCCATCTTAGGTGCGGTGGTTGCTGGTATTATCATGGGGTTGATTCAGCAGTTTGCCAGTGGTTATCTGGATGGTAACTGGGGCCTCAATGGAACAGGAGAGGTGATGCCTTACCTGGTGCTATTGGTCATTCTTCTCTTTAAACCCCATGGCCTCTTTGGCATACACGAAATAGAACGGGTATAACTATGTCTGCAAATCGTTGGCTGGCCACAGGGAATTATTTCACCTCCTACCGGGAGGAACAGAGGATATTTTTCACCAGTCTGGACAAAACAGCAATGTTGCTTCTGATCCTGGCACTTTTTGCCTGGCCACTCTTTTTTCATGTGGGCAATAAGTACATGCTGGTAATTGATAATATTCTCGTGGCAATTATTGCGGTGATTGGGTTGAACCTCGTCACCGGCTTTGCGGGGCTTATCTCAATTGGTCATGCCGCATTTGTGGGGATTGGTGCCTATACCGTCGCCTCATTTGCAAGGACACTGGGGGACACCCATATTATAGTCACCCATGGTTGGCCTCTACTGATAGTGGCAGCTGGTTTTATGGGCGCCGTCTTTGGTGCCATTGTTGGCTTGCCAGCGCTCAGGTTGAAGCATCTTTACCTAGCCATTGCCACACTCTCTTTCCAGATGATTTTTCAGTGGACAATTAATTTTTTAGATTTTTTCAACCAGGGACAGACCATCTCAGTGGGAAGAGTCTTCTGGGCTACTGGGAAGGTGGCGCGCAAGGAGCATTATCTCTTCTGGTACTATGTCATCCTTGTGACCATTGTGCTGGTGGGGTTTGGGGTACGTAATCTGCTCAGAACCAAATATGGTCGCTGTCTTGTTGCAGTGAGGGATAATGATCGTGCTGCTGATGCCATGGGGATGCATCCAGGCTTCACCAAAGTGTACGCCTTTGCCCTGGCAGGATTTATGGCGGGAATCGCCGGAGGGTTGCATGCGTATCTTTACCGTGGAGTTGGTATGGAATCGTTCAC
>JAAELB010001146.1 GCA_024227155.1 Desulfobulbaceae bacterium | reverse complement strand
ATTCGAAATGCCGAAAGAAAAAAGGAGGAAGGGTCTGATGGAGCACTCTCAGACAACGAGAAGCTTCTTCTTAAGCTTTTGGCTAAGAGGTAAGCTGGGAAAGTGAAGTCAACAAAGAAGAAGAAGGCCGTGCACCCCGTTGATAGCTCGGACGAAGAGTCATCGGAGGAGGAGAAAGAAGAGGATCCATGTCAGATTTGCCCCAGCCAATCCTGCAGTTGTTTTAGACGCTGCGGAGAATATTGTAGATTCCAAGGTACGAGTGGTCGAGACAGCCAAGCTGTAAGACTCCTTGTACAGTATGCTGGGAGCTACTCACAGTAAAGGCAAAGGCAGTTTATACATGAAGGGATAACTGTGTAGGCTAAAATCAAGAAAAAGATATTGCTGGGGGTATATATTGACTTAAGGCTTTCGGCCTTGATCTGAGCAAAAAACCTCATATCAATCCACAAAGGAGACACACATGTGATTTAACAAAGTTATCCATGATGACTCAATTTCATATACGTGAGACCCGCTGGTAGTAGCCGGAAACCTTCTGGGACCGGCTTCCGCAAAATTTATTCGTTGGCTTCATCTCAATAGCACATGTACTTACCGCCACCGATTTTCCTTAAAGTTTTTGACGTTTTATCAAGATTATGGCTACAAGGGTCATACTGGCAGGTCATTCCTGGGTAAAAGGATTGGCGGAATCGGATAGGAATGGTACCATCGCCCCTAACGGTTCGTTTGAACAATGAAGAAAGCGTAGCAGCTCGACTAAAAAATCCATACGTCCATTTTAAACATGTTGATTTTTGACATTTTTAATGAAATAATTGCCTCATCTTCATGGATTTTAGAATAATGATTCTAAGGAAGATTAATTTTGATATAATATGATATTCTGTATTATTGCAATTATTTTGTCAATATTCGTCT
>JAAELB010001145.1 GCA_024227155.1 Desulfobulbaceae bacterium | reverse complement strand
ATTATTTTTGCTCCAAGAGTAATAAACAATCGTCTCTAAAACAGCCCTAATCGTCCAGTTTTGCCCCTAAAACTACCCTGTTAAGAGAATCGAGCTAAAATGGCGCGCGCAAAAAGGCATTATCTTCCCGGCCATGTCTGGGATAGCACCCACCGCTGTCACAAAAGAGAATTGCTACTCAAGTTTCCCAGAGATCGACGCAGATGGATTGAGTGGCTCTACCAGGCCATGAAAAGATATTCCGATTTGAGCGTGTTGGATTACATGGTCACATCAAACCATATCCACCTGCTGGTATTTGATACCGGGGCCAGGATTGCCACTCAATCACTTAATTTAGGATACCAACTGGAAAAAGACAGCAGAAGGCTCACTAAGCAGGAGGCATATGAACAGGCAGGTCGCAGCGCATCGTTGTTCAGGGGAATATTGAGGTGGTTGGGTCGGTAGTGGTGGTCAGTCAATTTGCCTGTGGAACTAAAAATTTACGAAGTTGACTAACTTTGATATCTGGGATTCCTAAGACAATCCGGCCCCCCTCTCTCCCTTACAGATATGATTTGAAAATCACTTGCAGATTCAAGGAATTGATATGTGCAGGACCATAGCAGTAAAATGTAACGGCACTTTGTTTAGTTTTAGCCCCATTCTTGACAGGGGCTAAAACTAAATGTCCAACATTGCCTTAGCGCATTCGATGCAGCTGGAATCTGCTCCCATAGTTTTTCGCATCTACATCGCCGGAACTTTTTTTAGGATATAATCAGCCACTATCTTTGCCAAATCTACTGGTAGACTCCGGTCATTGGATCCGAAGGTCCATGCCGCAGCCATTGCATTGTTTGTACTGCTGAAAAATTTTTCATGAATAAGCTGTCCACTAACAGCCTCTACAAACTGTACATTCATATGCATATAAGAGCTTCCGGCAAATGCACCACCCCATATTCTGGCACTGGTGCTGGCAATACGCATATCGGCCACCTTTATTTTTATGAGCAGGGTATCTGGCTCGCTATATTGTTCATCTACCTTAGCGGGTGCTACTTTCGAATAGGTTTCGCTCATCAATAGTGCCGTAATCAAAGCCGCATGGCTTTCTTTGAGCTCTATGGGATAGTCTTTCTTTAGCACTGGTGTGGTTTCATAAGAATAAACTAGAAGTGTATTGTATTTTTGGGATAGCGGAATAACTTCCTCACCTGTTGGTATTCGGGCCGGGGTATCCTTTTTCGTATTATTGCCGGTCGTACACCCAATTAGCCCAGTGAAAATAACTAACGTTACAAACACCAATAGCCCTTTTTTCATTTTTCGTTCCTTTCAAAGTTAAAATTTGGTGCATCTTGCCAGAAGCCCAATATATCACAACCTGCTGAAAATTTGTGATAAATAGCAGAAAGCACAGATATCACTAAGTAAGAAAAAAGCCAACCAGCCTCGAAGAACCAATCGGCTTTATCGGCGTGCGATTGTTATTAAGTTGCTTGCGTATCCTGTCATCATTCTCCATCAGTCCAGATAGGTAATCACGCCATATTTTTCAAATATGGCTTTTCGTTTTCCTTCGGTTACAAATTTTGCGAGATCAGCATTAAATTTTTCCACAAACTCTTTAATCCCGGGCCACTTCCTCGAAAAGCCAACATGAAAAGTCCTTACAGGGCCAATGGCCTTGTTAATAAAGTCAACATTAACAAATTTCGACTTATGTTGCTTAATCAGAAAACTACAAACACTAATTTCACATATTGCCAAATCCACAAATCCCTTGGAAATTCGTTCTAAATGTTTCACCTCAGCCTCTTCAGAACCAATAATATATACCGGCTGAAATTTATTTTGCTTAATAGCATCTAAAAAAACAGGCGCGTAATTATAATTCTTTGTGTAATCCACCCTGTATTCTTTTAGATCATCAAGTTTATCCCAATTGATATCATTTTTCTTTTGCTTGAAAAAGACATCTTTAATTGTGCTTATAGGACTTGAAAAATAGTATGTTTTCAACCTCTCGGGGTTTTTAGTAAATGAAATATATCCGGTCATTTTACCCTTACTGACATTGAATAATGCTCTTTGAAATGGGAGTGATTTAATTTTGAAATCATATCCAAGCCTTGTTACTATTTGTTTAACAATTTCGACATCACAGCCAACAATATCCCCATTTTCAGCAACGTATTTAAAGGGTGGAAAAGGGTGCGTCGCAAATATTAATTTCTCTTTTTCAGCAAATGCAAAACCAATAAAACACATAGTAATTAGAATCAAGACAATGAGTATTTTAACCGTTTTAATCACTTTCCCCTCCACAAATCTTTGAATTAAAACCAATTATTTACTTGCTGAATCTGACTAACGCCAAGGTTTGTACTCTGGATGGCTTTGTTACATGAATCAAATAGAAAGGTGGGAAGAATATGTTTGCTATTGATGGAGGCGCAAATTTTGTCATTAATTCCATGACCATCTTTCCAAATTCATTTTTAAAATGACAGATTTGAGGTTTTTCGACAGTTTCAGCAGTTATATGCAATTATATTTAGTCCATCAATTGACATTAAAACGATACTCACAAACATCCCCGGTACAATCACGAAGCCGTTGCTGTACAGACCAATACTGCTTAAATAGTTAAAAACGACCTCGTCGCATTTTTTCAAACCTCTACTCTTGGATAGATTCGTTATTCTTCTGAAATTTTAAACGCAGTTTTCCAGTATCGGACTACAAGACTCTCATCTTTTAGATTGTTTATAATTTCTGCAAATTGAGGGGCTAAGGCCTTATGTCGCTTATGCACATACATATACAAATTAATTGATTCCATCAGACCGGCCTTGCGGATTTTACCATAGAGGTCATTCTGAGGATCAGAAATAAAAGATACAACTGAAGGCTCACTGGCAACGTACACATCAATTCTATTCGTTGATAATTTTCTTAAACCTTGAATTGCATTTGTGATTGTGTAGAGATTCTCCTTATTAACCACCCTCGTCAAATTGTCTCCACAGATCTTGCTACCTCTAATGTAATTAACCCGGTAAGAAGTATTTAATAAGCTATCCCACCCTTTCAGCTCCCGAATTTCCGAGGACCTATTCACATAAGCAACAATCTTCTCTGATAAAAGATACTCCTCAACGCGGACCAAGTTCGGGTGGATGGCTGCATAGCTGTAAATCCTTAATGCTTCACCATCAACCCTACCCACATCGGCCTCAACACTTGCTCGTTTCATCGGAAAATATTTTATCTTAAGTTTGACATCGAGACGTTTAAATATTTCCGTGTAAGCCAGATCCCAAAACTTGTACCATGATGAATCTGGCGGTCGATTGACAGCCAGAACAAATGTATTGTTATTGATCGTTGAGATTTCTGCCTGATCGCCAGCACCACTATTGGGGGCAGGGAATAATAATAATAATATCAATCCTGATAGTATAATATTTATTGAGATACGGTAAACGAGCCTCATAAAGGCGGTCCTTTTTTATAAGAGAAACGAGATTCAATCTACGGAATCAGTAAGTTCCGTATTGTGACGCTCAATTATCCATCATAAATATCCATAAGCTGCCGCAGCTTATAAATGCGGAAATCTGTTATCTCATAAGGTAGTATCGGGGGCTGCTCTGAAAACTTGAGTTACAACCACTACACATTTATGTTGAGCGGGTTAAGGACGGTGTTAGTCTGGTTTTGGTATCTTGCCAAAAGTCCAAATATCAGCCGCCACTGAATCTTAATAGTTATCTCAGGGGTCGGGGAGTTTATCCCAAGACCTCGGTTTTAATTTTCCAAGTTGATCGTTTTTGTTTGAAAGCGTCGAGTTGATGCATTTGGATAGTGAGGCCCATCGCAGCAAAAAGCCAGCGGTTGCTGGCGTTGCCTCGCATCCAGCAGTGCTCAAGTTCGAAGATATCTTTAACCAAACCTTGCATCGCGTGGGTCGGGGTCGGGCCACGCCAATTAATTATTTTTGCTCCAAGAGTAATAAACAATCGTCTCTAAAACAGCCCTAATCGTCCAGTTTTGCCCCTAAAACTGCCCTGTTAAGAGAATCGAGCTAAAATGGCGCGCGCAAAAAGGCATTATCTCCCCGGCCATGTCTGGCATATCACCCACCGCTGTCACAAAAGAGAATTTCTTCTCAAGTTTCCCAGAGACCGACGCAGATGGATTGAGTGGCTCTACCAGGCCATGAAAAGATACGATGGCCTGAGTGTGTTGGATTACATGGTTACCTCAAACCATATCCACCTGTTGGTATATGATACTGGCGGCCGGAATGTTATCCCTGATTCAGTCAAGTTGATTGCAGGGCGAACTGGCCAGGAATACAACAATCGCAAGAAGAGAAAAGGTGCTTTCTGGAAGGATCACTGAGCATACCGCAGTTAGCTCATTCTTGCACCCCCAAGGGCTGTTGCACTTATGATTTGAATTCGTAACCGGATTGAGGGGGCTTTTTGGGATTTTTTACCGGCATTACAGGATGTTAGTACGGCCCGCCCTCGCAGCCTCGCAGGTTCCCCACCAAAGGTGAATGGTTTAGATTCAAATTATGAGCATTTTGGTAGTATCATTAATGTTTGGTGCCGAATTGCGGCAAGTCAATCTCTGAAAACCTATTAAATACATAATATTTAACTCAACTTTCGGCTTTCATGTGGGGGCGGCATCTTGCCGCGATCAGCGTGCCAAAAGTCACGTCTTTCGCGGCAAGAT
>JAAELB010001144.1 GCA_024227155.1 Desulfobulbaceae bacterium | reverse complement strand
ACATGAGTTGCCCAGAAAACCGTACTTGAGATAACCCACAAGTCCCCCGTCGCGAGTTCAACCTCTTGTGCACCACTGAGAATATATGTACCAAGAAAACAGCAGATGGAAGCCGGCCAAATTGAGAAATGAACCTTCCGCTGTAAAAAAATCAGGCCAATTACAGGGACAAGAGGAACATAAAGGGCCGTCAAAAAACCTGAATTGGTGACAGTAGTTCTGAGAATCCCATGTTGCTGAAGTGCGGCCGCTGTAAAGAGCACAACCCCCGTCACGATCATCCCAACCCAATCTGCTGTTGCAATTTTTCTTTCCTGGCCATTAACCTTGAAAAACTGTTTAACTGCAAATGGTAAAACCACCAGAGCGCCAACGAGAAATCTTGCCCCGGTAAAGGTAATTGTTCCGAGTTCCCCGGTCCCTATCTGCTGTACCACAAAGCTACTGCCCCAAATCATGGCAGCAAAGGTGAGTAGTAAATTTGCCTGAAGACGATTCATTAGGTGCTCAACTTATGATTAATACAACCATACCAACTCGTGCCGAAACAGAGAAAAGTACAATCGGAGAAATGGGATATTCTCAAATATATTCGAACCATTAGCTAAAAACTACAAAGGTTCACAAAAACGCAGTAGCTTCGCTAATATACTGGCAGAACAACTTTTTTCAAGCTTTGAAGGAGTGATTCAAGAGCTTCCGGATATATTTAAGGATGATTCAACGGAAGGGTACTGAGCGACTTTCCAATTACGAGCATTTAATTTTCATTTGAAATAAAAATTGACTTTCTCGAACCCTCATTGAATAATGAACGAAATTGATCACGTCCGACTCACATTGAATTTTGAGGGGCCACACTATGGAACAACTATCAGATAGACAGAATCAGATATTAACACTTGCCCGCGAAAACGGGCGGGTCGACGTGGAAGATCTTTCTAAAATGTTCAATGTCTCCCCCCAGACGATCAGAAAGGACTTAAACGAACTCTGTGACAAACAACTCCTTCAGAGGATCCACGGCGGTGCCATTGTAGGTTCCGGCATTGAGAATGTTAGTTATGAAGCACGTCACCTCCTCGCCTCTGCATCTAAAAAATATATTGGTAAATATGCTGCGGAACTTATCTCTGACAACAGCTCCCTTCTGATAAACATAGGCACAACCACTGAACAGGTGGCCCATTCTCTGCGCAACCACAGGGGACTCCTGGTTATAACAAACAACATCAATGCCGTTGATATTATGAAGAATTTCATTGGTATTGAACTCATCATTGCCGGAGGGCAAGTTCGTCGCTCCGATGGTGGAATTGTAGGGGTTGCCGCGGTGGACTTCATAAATCAATTCAAGGTTGACTATGCGGTAATCGGTGTTTCAGCAATAGATGAAGATGGATCACTTCTCGATTATGATTTCAGAGAGGTTCGAGTTGCACAGGCAATCATTAAGAATGCCCGACAGGTGATTTTGGTTGCGGATGCGATGAAATTTGAAAGAAATGCGCCGATCCGCATCGGACATATTTCACAGATCAACACCCTAGTCACTGACGACACTCTCCCAGGCAAACTACACAATATATGCTCGGAAAACAGTGTTAAGGTAGTAATTGCAAAACCTTGACCCTCCTGCTTCAGAACTCATCGTGATAACAGTTTTAGAAAAATCAGGAGTCCTGTTTATTTTCACTTGCCTCGATATTTAATTTCGGTTAATTATAAATTGGGCCTGCATTCGAAAGCTATTACTCCACGACGTGAAACTAACAGTTTAAATAAACGTTAATCTCCAACAGAGTGCCGATTATGAAGACACCTGTTTACGACATAGCAATCATAGGCGGTGGCATAAACGGCTGTGGAATAGCCCGTGATGCTGCAGGAAGAGGGCTTTCAGTCTTTTTATGCGAACAGGATGATCTTGCAAATGGGACATCTTCCGCATCCACAAAATTGATCCATGGCGGCCTTAGATATCTTGAGTACTACGAGTTTCGTCTTGTTCGTGAAGCCCTGAGGGAAAGAGAAGTCCTCCTCAACTGTGCCCCTCACATTATCTGGCCGCTCCGTTTTATACTTCCCCACCACAAAGGTTTACGTCCTGCATGGCTGATCCGTTTAGGTCTATTTCTCTACGACCACATCGGCGGTAGGAAAATCCTGCCGAAAACAACCAGTGTTAACCTGAAAGAGGATATAGCAGGCCAGGTTCTTCAACAAAACTATAGTACTGGCTTTGAATATTCAGACTGCTGGGTCATGGACAGTCGCCTGGTACTACTCAACGCCATGGACGCCAGGAAAAAAGGTGCGGAGATACGTACTCGAACGCCACTGCTCTCAGCCACACGTTCAGGCGACACCTGGAAAGTGAATCTATTAGATCGACAAAAGGACGAACAATATACAGTTGAGGCCAAGGTGCTTATAAACGCATCCGGGCCATGGCTTGATACCTTGATGCCCGAGATCTCACACACAGAGAGCGGCGAACATATCAGGATGGTCAAGGGTAGCCATATTATTGTCAAGAAACTTTTTGACCATGAGCGCGCCTATATTTTTCAGAACAGTGATAACCGGATCATCTTCTCCATCCCCTATGAGAGGGACTTTACCCTCATAGGTACCACCGACGTAGATTTCCACGGCGCCCCCGGCGATGTTGCTATATCCGTAGAAGAAACAGAGTACCTCTGCAATGCGGCATCTGAGTATTTTACCAAAGAAATACAAGCAGAAGACGTTGTGAGTAGTTTTTCAGGAATCCGCCCGCTGTTTGATGATGGACAAAGCGAGGCCAAGGCTGCCACGAGGGATTACGTACTAAAAGTTGATTCAGGTAAAGATGAAGCCCCGCTGCTGTCCATCTATGGTGGTAAAATAACAACCTACAGAAAACTGGCTGAATCCGTTCTGAAAAAGGTAGCGCCGTTTCTACCAGGGCTGGGGCAAAGGTGGACAGAGGGATGTAACTTGCCCGGCGGAGACTTCCAGCCAGACAATTTTGAAAGTGAAGTCAAAGACCTCCAGCTCCGTTGTCCGCTACTCACCAGAGAGCTTGCCACCCGCCTTTTCCGCCTCTACGGTACATGCACCCATGAGATGACCGATACAATTAAAAGCCCAAGTGACCTTGGCCAACATTTTGGCCATGATTTATACGGTTTTGAAGTTGATTACCTCATGGAAAAAGAGTGGGCAAAATCAGCGGGAGATATCTTATGGAGACGCACGAAATTAGGACTTTTAATAACGATTAAAGAAGCAGAAGTTCTTCAAAGCTATATCACAAGCCAACTGTCGGCGGAAGGCACTTCTGCCGGTACTGACGAGGAGAAGTAATGCAGCTTGAGCTACGAAATGTAAGCAAAAAAGTCGGACAGGAGTTTCACATTACCGACATTTCACTCACCTTTGAAGCGGGAACATTAAATATCCTGCTTGGCCCCACACTTTCGGGAAAAACCTCATTGATGAGGCTTATGGCTGGGCTTGACCAGCCAACCAGCGGCACCGTTCATTTTAGCGGTAAAGACGTAACCGGGGTAGCGGTGCAAAAACGAAATGCCGCAATGGTATACCAGCAGTTTATTAATTATCCAAACCTTTCGGTGTATGAGAACATAGCGTCTCCTCTACGGATAGCGAAAGTTGCAGATGGCGAAATCAAAAAGAGAGTTGCCAAGGTAGCCGCCCTTTTAAAACTCGAAAACATGCTGACACGCAGCCCCCAAGAGCTTTCCGGTGGTCAGCAACAACGTACCGCGCTGGCCCGTGCTCTTGTTAAGGAGGCGGATTTAGTTCTGCTTGACGAACCCCTGGCTAATCTAGATTACAAGTTACGCGAGGAACTTCGTGAAGAACTCCCTCGGATCTTCTCAGAAACCGGATCCATTTTCGTCTACGCAACCACCGAACCATCTGAAGCGCTACTCCTCGGCGGCAACACTGTCTCATTGCACCAGGGCAAGGTAACACAGTTTGGTTCGACAATTGACGTTTTTACCAGACCTCACAATCTCATTACCGCCAAGACGCTTTCGGATCCACCCCTCAATACCTTGCCTGTAACGAAACTGAACAACAAAATGCTCTACAAGAGCCACGTCGACATTCCTGTTCTAGGTAAACTGCCACAGTTGCCCGACGATGATTACACCATTGGCTTCAGGCCGCATCATCTCTATCTGCAGCGCTCAAATGACTCTGAAATAGGCGTTAGAGCCAAAGTTGCTGTAACGGAAATTACCGGTTCAGAGAGCTATGTCCATGTAGATGTTGCCGGAGTTCGCTGGGTACTTCTAGCTCCAGGCATTCACAATTTTGATGTCCACGAAACAATCGAAATATTCTTAGATCCAAGTACATTTTACGTATTCGATAGAAACGACTCCCTGGTCGTGACTCCCGATACCGTTGCCGGAGTATAGAAGGAGAAATAAATGGCCAACATAACCCTTAATAATATCGCCCACTCTTACACCGGGCCATCCGATAACCCTGACGATTACGCGCTTAAAAAGCTCAATCTCACCTGGCGTGACGGCGGTGCATACGCTCTACTCGGCCCTTCCGGCTGTGGCAAGACAACACTCTTGAATATTATCTCAGGCCTTCTGATCCCAACCAAAGGCGAGGTACTTTTTAACGATGACGACGTCACCAAACTGCCCACAGAACATCGTAATATTGCACAAATTTTCCAGTTCCCGGTAATCTATGACACCATGACGGTGTTCCAGAACCTTGCCTTTCCTCTTAAGAACAGAGGCCGGAGTATGGAAGATATAGAACCACGGGTCATAGAGCTTGCGAAGATGCTGGGACTCGATGCGGACCTCCATACCAAGGCCCAGCATTTGACGGCAGATGCCAAACAGAAAATTTCCCTCGGCCGAGGTCTCATCAGGCAATCGGTTAACGCCATACTTTTTGATGAACCCCTCACTGTCATCGACCCGCAGCTGAAATGGGAACTCCGTTCTCAACTTAAATACCTGCACAAACAGTTCGGCTTCACCATGATCTATGTTACCCACGATCAGACGGAAGCACTCACCTTTGCCGACGAAGTCATCGTTATGTACGAAGGTGAAATTGTCCAGGTGGGAACTCCAGAGGCTCTTTTTGAGCGCCCTGAACACACCTTCGTCGGATACTTTATCGGCTCTCCCGGCATGAACATTGCCCCTTGTGAGTTAAAGGGAGATAAGATTGTCCTTGAAGGTTTTGAATTACCCCTTTCTGCAATGTATAAAGAACAGCCGCTGGATGCGAAAATCGAGATCGGAATTCGCCCGGAACACCTGGATCTCAGCCCAGATACCTCAGAAGGGCTTCCTGTAACGATTACCAAGATAGATGATATTGGCAGATACAAAATCGTCCGGGTAACCCTTAAAAGTAAAGAGTTTAACGTAGTCATGGATGAATTTTCAGGCGTAGTTGATGATACGGCATCTCTTAGCTTTGAAACCGACCACACCCATATCTATGCCAACGATCACCTGATCACAGGAGAACCGAAATGATAGAGAAACAGACAAACCAGAAAGCGTGGTTTATGGTCCTGCCGGTATTCCTCCTGGTGGCGTTCAGTGCCATCATCCCACTGATGACCGTTGTTAACTACTCTTTCCAGGACACCTTTGGCAACAATCAGTTCTTCTGGGTCGGCATGGACTGGTTTAAGGATCTGATCCACTCCGAGAGATTCCACGACGCTTTTTTCAGGCAAATTACTTTCTCTGCAATCATCCTGGCCATTGAGATCCCCTTGGGGATTGCCATTGCTCTTGCGATGCCTAAAAAAGGCTGGGGAGTTCCTGTCTGCCTGATCTCCATGGCACTACCTCTACTTATTCCCTGGAATGTGGTTGGTACCATCTGGCAGATCTTCGGCAGGGTGGATATCGGTCTTTTAGGTCATACACTTGCCGGACTGGGTATCGACTACAACTACACCCAGGATCCTATAGCTGCCTGGATTACTATTATAATCATGGACGTCTGGCACTGGACCAGCCTGGTGGTACTACTATCCTACGCCGGTCTCTGCTCTATCCCTGACGCATATTACCAGGCGGCCAAAATCGATGGCGCCTCCAGGATCTCGGTATTTCGTTATATCCAGTTACCAAAGATGCAACGTGTGCTGCTTATTGCTGTACTTTTACGGTTCATGGACAGCTTTATGATCTATACAGAACCTTTTGTAATTACAGGCGGAGGTCCGGGAAATTCCACCACCTTCATGTCCATCGATCTTGTAAAAATGGCCATTGGTCAGTTTGACCTCGGTCCTGCTGCCGCAATGTCTCTCATCTATTTTCTTGTTATTCTCCTTCTCAGCTGGGTCTTCTACACCGTCATGAGTAACATTGGGGAAGAAAGCTCAAACGGAGGTAACTGATATGCGCTGGAAATGGGTAATCCCGACACTCTATATCATTTTTCTGCTGTTGCCGATCTACTGGCTCCTTAATATGAGCCTGAAGACCAATGAGGAAATCCTTTCGATGTTCAGCCTCTGGCCGCAAAATTTGACCTTTGATAACTATAAGGTCATTTTTACCGACCCCTCCTGGTATTCCGGCTATATTAATTCAATGATCTATGTTTCGATCAATGTTGTTATTTCAGTCTGCTTTGCACTTCCCGCTGCCTACGCCTTTTCGCGTTACAGCTTTGTGGGAGACAAGCATCTGTTCTTCTGGCTGCTGACAAACCGCATGGCACCACCTGCGGTTTTTGCACTACCATTCTTCCAGCTCTATTCTTCCATTGGTCTCTTTGACACCCATATTGCCGTGGCTCTTGCCCATTGCCTTTTCAACCTGCCCCTTGCTGTCTGGATTCTCGAAGGGTTCATGTCCGGTATCCCAAAAGAGATTGATGAAACCGCCTTTGTTGACGGATACTCCTGGCCAAGATTTTTTGTTAAAATCTTTATTCCTAATATCGCTTCAGGAATCGGCGTCACCGCCTTCTTCTGTTTTATGTTCTCCTGGGTGGAACTGCTCCTCGCAAGGACACTAACAGCAGTGAATGCCAAGCCGATCTCCGCCATCATGACCCGTACCGTCTCGGCCTCCGGTCTCGACTGGGGCGTACTTGCCGCCGCAGGTGTTCTGACAATTGTACCGGGAGCACTTGTAATCTGGTTTGTTCGTAATCATATAGCCAAGGGATTCGCCCTTGGACGCGTTTAAGGGAGAATGGCATGAATCTCAACTGGATGGCCTGGACCAAACCAACAGCTACCTTTTTTATTTTAATTTTCTGCATCCTCGTCTGTATGACTCTATGGGAGATGAAACGACCGGGTGGCAACCCGCGACTCGGAATCCTCCGTTTTGAAACAACACGGGGTGACCGGCTCTTTGTGACACTTCTGGGTTCGGCCTATATTCACATTATATGGCTCGCACTTTTTCCAGGCCTCGCCCTGTGGTGGGCGCTTGGTATCGCCTGCATTTACGGATTGTGCGTATTTAGGTGGGTTTAATAAGTAATATTTGTTGTTTTCCCGTTTACCGGGGTTATGTTTTTTTCGTTCTGTCATTTTTCATCGAAGGTGGCAGGGAAATCGCAAAACAATAGAGGAGAAGATCGATGATTAAAAAGCTTGTAACAGCAACAGCTATGGCCGCGCTTTTAGCTGGTCCTGCAGGTGTTCAGGCGGGAACCGAAGATGCACAGAAATGGGTCGATAACGAATTTCAGCCTTCGACACTTTCTAAAGCCGACCAGATGCAAGAGATGGACTGGTTCATCAAGGCTGCCGAACCCTTCAAGGGAATGGACATCAAGGTGGTTTCTGAAACCATTACCACCCATGAGTACGAATCCAAAACTCTGGCGAAGGCTTTTACAGAGATCACCGGTATCAAGGTAACCCACGACCTTATCGGTGAAGGTGATGTTATTGAAAAACTGCAGACTCAAATGCAGTCCAACAAGAACATTTACGATGCGTACATTAACGATTCAGATCTTATCGGTACCCATTTCCGTTATCAGCAGGCTGTGCCATTGACCGACTGGATGAACGGAGAAGGTAAAGCCGTAACGAATCCTGGCCTGGACCTGGATGACTTCATCGGTATATCCTTTACCACCGGCCCCGACGGCAAACTCTATCAAATCCCTGATCAGCAGTTCGCCAACCTCTACTGGTTCCGTTATGACTGGTTTAAGCGTCCTGATCTGCAAGCAAAATTCAAAGATATTTACGGTTATGACCTTGGTGTACCCGTTAACTGGTCCGCTTATGAAGATATCGCTGAATTCTTCTCTGAAAAAGTAAAAGAGATCGACGGCAAGCGTGTCTATGGCCACATGGATTATGGTAAAAAAGATCCTTCTCTTGGATGGCGTTTCACCGACGCATGGTTCTCCATGGCTGGTGGTGGCGATGCTGGTATTCCAAACGGTCTCCCCGTTGATGAGTGGGGTATCCGTGTTGATGGATGTCAGCCCGTTGGTTCCTCTGTTACCCGTGGTGGCGGTACCAACGCACCTGCCGCTGTTTACGCTCTTACCAAGTACATCGACTGGTTAAAAAAATATGCCCCACCAGAAGCTGCCGGTATGACCTTTTCCGAAGCTGGTCCAGTTCCTGCCCAAGGCGCAATTGCCCAGCAGATCTTCTGGTACACCGCTTTCACCGCAGATATGGCTAAGCCTGGCACCCCTGTTGTTGATGAAAACGACAATCCAAAATGGCGCATGGCTCCATCCCCACATGGCCCATACTGGTCAGAAGGTATGAAACTTGGTTACCAGGATGCAGGATCATGGACTCTGATGAAATCTACTCCTCTCGAACGTCGTAAGGCTGCATGGCTCTATGCCCAGTTTGTTATCTCTAAAACTGTCAGTCTGAAAAAAACCCACGTTGGTCTCACCCCAATTCGTGAGGGAGATATCTGGCACGAGTCTTTCACCGAGCGTGCTCCAAAACTTGGCGGACTTGTAGAATTCTACAGAAGCCCTGCCCGCGTTCAGTGGACCCCAACCGGTACTAATGTACCTGACTATCCAAAACTTGCTCAACTCTGGTGGCAGAATGTAGCCGATGCAGTAACCGGGGACAAAACTCCCCAGGAGGCAATGGACTCTCTTGCCAAGCAACAGGACAAGGTTCTTAAGCGTCTGGAACGTGCAGGAGTCCAGGGCGACTGTGGTCCTAAGCTTAACAAAGAGCAAGATGCATCCTACTGGCTCAACCTTCCCGGTTCTCCAAAGGCTAAACTTGCCAATGAGAAGCCTAAAGGTATGACTGTAGATTATGATGAACTCGTAAAAAGCTGGGCTACAGCTGAAAAGTAATGCTATGTACTTGTTAGCCTTTAAGTGGACACTCCAAGAGCTAACATTGTAGCATAAGCTCGTGAAAACAGGTTGTCGGCCCAGGCCGCAACCTGTTTTTTTTTGACATTATTATTTTCACTTTTTTGTGTATTCAGCCGCCTTAAGAACAGGAGACAAGCAATGGCATCCCACATTCTTGCGATCGACCAGGGAACAACATCCAGTAGAGCTATTATTTTTGATGACCAATTTCAAATTGTGGCTGAAGCCCAACAGGAATTTGAACAATTTTTCCCCCAGTCAGGCTGGGTAGAACACGATCCGGATGAAATATGGAGCTCAACCCTGACAACCTGTCGTAAGGCGCTTGCCAACTCAAAACTGCAGGCCAGGGACATTGCTGCTATAGGTATTACCAATCAGCGGGAAACCACAATCATCTGGGATAAAGAGACAGGAAAACCGATCCACAGGGCCATCGTCTGGCAGGATAGAAGAACCACTTCATTCTGTGCCACACTCGATAAAGCTGGCCACGGATCTATGATTACCAACAAAACAGGACTTCTCCTCGACTCCTATTTTTCAGGAACTAAGATCAGATGGATACTTGATAATGTTGAGGGAGCTCGACTCCAGGCAGAAAAGGGTCAGCTCCTTTTTGGTACTGTGGACACCTTCCTGCTCTGGCATCTCACCGGCGGAAAGAGCCACACAACCGATGCCACCAATGCATCCCGCACCATGCTCTACAATATCCACGACAATTGCTGGGATAACGAATTGCTCCAGCTCCTCGACATCCCCCCGTCACTGCTGCCAGAGGTTAAAGACTGTTCTGCAGATTTTGGTACAACCGACCCTGCCCTTTTCGGTTCAGCAATTTCCATTGGTGGCATTGCTGGAGACCAGCAGGCAGCACTCGTTGGCCAGGCCTGTTTTGAGCCGGGCATGATCAAATCGACCTACGGAACTGGCTGCTTTATAGTTCTCAATACCGGCGATCAGGCTGTTCATTCCAACAATAAATTACTGACAACCATTGGTTATAGAATTAACGGCAAAACCACCTACGCCCTTGAAGGCTCCATTTTTGTGGCCGGAGCTGCGGTCCAGTGGATGAGGGATGCCATGGGCCTCATTGAAGCTGCGTCTGAAACCGGCAAGCTTGCACGGGAAGCTGATATTAACCAGGATGTCTATCTTGTTCCCGCCTTCACAGGTCTTGGTGCGCCCCACTGGGACGGCGAAGCCCGAGGCGCAATTTTCGGCATAACCCGGGCCACCGGACCCGCTGAACTATCTAAGGCCGCCCTTGAATCCGTCTGCTACCAGACCCGTGACCTGCTCGAAGCTATGAGAAAAGATTGGCAGAATATGGGAGATACTGTACTCCGTGTGGACGGAGGCATGGTAGCCTCCAATTTCACCATGCAATTCCTGGCGGATATCCTTGACGCTCCAGTAGACCGGCCCGTTGTCCTCGAAACCACCGCTTTAGGTGCCGCGTACCTGGCAGGGCTTTATGCTGGCATTGTTCCCCCTCCAGAGGAAATTGGTTCAAGCTGGAAACTTGACAAACAGTTCAAGCCGACTCTTGCAGCCGATATTCGTACCCGTAAATACGACGGCTGGAAAGATGCCGTGAGCAGAACCCTCACCAAATAATGAGTTGTTCCGGTTGGACCCAGTTCTCCAACCGGATCTTCATTGTATTTTGAACACTTCATTTTTCACTTTAGTTCATGGTGAAAAAAGCTATTTATATCGCCATAACAGCAACAAAAGTAAAACACAGTGCCACTCTCCTTTCGACACAGAGAAATACAAGTTTCACATGAAGCATTATTAGTTTTCACTTGAACTTATTTCAAAACAAGTTTACAACTATAAACGGCTATTCGATACAGATGTACTTCAACTGCTCATACGTGCAAAAACTCATCAAATCACCATTTTCTTCAACAAAGGATAGATAAAATGAGTCCTCTTCCCCAGACTCCTGCAAAAACAGATGACAGATCATCGCTTGAAACAGAAGTTCTGATAATAGGAGGCGGCGTCACCGGTACAGGAGTCATGCGTGATCTCGCTTTGCGCGGAATCTCTACCATCCTCATTGACAAAAAGGATCTCTGCGCCGGTGCATCCGGTGGTAACCACGGCCTCCTCCACTCCGGTGGACGGTACGTATCCAACGATCGACATTCAGCCATAGAGTGCCGGCTGGAAAACGAGTTGCTGAAAAAACTTGCTCCCCAGTGTGTTGAGGAGACAGGAGGACTCTTTGTCGCAGTTGAAGGAGACGAGCTGTCCTTTGCGGAAAAATTTCCCGAATACTGCCACAAGGCTGGCATCACGGTTGAAGAACTCACTCCGGAACAAGCAAGGGAACTTGAGCCACAACTATCGGATAAAATCATCAAGGCCTACCGGGTTCCGGACGCAACTATTGACCCTTTTCGCCTTGCTCTCGAGAATGTTTCCCACGCTACACTTCTCAACAGTTCACAATATTTTGCTCATACCGAAATAATCAATTTTAATATTTCAGATGGACAAATCACTTCTACCCTCTGCCGTGATGATAAAACCGGAGATACTTTCACTATCAAGGCAAAACAGTTCGTAAATGCCGGGGGAGCCTGGGCGATGAATATAGCTAAGCTCGCCGGTTGTCATGATGTCAGTCTCTCCTATTCCAAGGGAACACTGCTTGTAAGTCACGATAGAATAACAGGCCATGTCATCAACAGATTGAGGCCACCAGGCGACGGAGATATTCTGGTTCCCGGTGGAACTGTCTCAGTACTGGGTACCACCTCAGTTCGCTGCGATGACCTGCAAAAGGTAGCTCCCACCGTCGGCGAGATAGATCGCAATGTGATTGAAGGTGCTGCGATGATACCATCGCTTGCAACCACCAGATATATCAGAGCATTTTCTCGTGTTCGTCCTTTACTGCAATCAATAGGGAGCGGTGATGACCGCGAGGCCACCAGAGGCTTTGCACTGGTCGACCATCTCTCCCAGGGACTGAACAATTTCTGTACCATTACCGGTGGCAAGCTTACTACCTTTCGCTTGATGGCAGAAAAGACCTCCGATCTTGTTGCCACGCGTATGGGAATCAGTGCAAAATGCAGTACAGACAGAGTAGCTCTCCCCGACGGAGACGCCTGCCGCTGGACAGAGCCTGGTGCGGCACCAAAATACTGGTACCAGGCAAACAACAATGATGACATGATCCTCTGTGAATGCGAAATGGTGCCACAATCCGCCATAGACGAGATCGTTAAATGTGCTCCCGGGGCTGAAAAGGAGATGACTCTTGAGGCTATTGCCCTCAGATCCAGAGCTGGCAAAGGACCATGCCAGGGATCTTTTTGTGGGATCCGTATTGCCTCTTACCTCTACGACCGCGGATACTATCTTGACAACACCGGCCTGCTCCATATGCGCGACTTCTTTAACGAGCGCTTTAAAGGCACACGTAGCATTATCTGGGGCCAACAGGCAGCCCAGATGGAACTTGCCGAAGCGCTCCACTGTGGTCTGCTCGGCCTCGACAACCTTGAAAACGATTAGTCACTTGCGGAGAATTTCATGACAGAAGACGCCCGTCATTTTAAAACAGAACTGGCAATAATCGGCTCAGGTATTGCCGGGTTTGCGGCATCCATTTTTGCACTCAATCGACAACTGGACTGCGCCCAGATTGGCAACACAGGGGCAGTGGCGTACACAACAGGCTATCTCGATCTGCTCGGCAAAACTGAGGATAACGAAGGGGCTTTTAAAAATACCCATGACAACCCGTGGGATGGCCTCAAACAACTGAGAACAACGCATGCAAACCACCCCTTGAGTCAGATACCGCAGGCCGACATTGAGGAAGGCTTCAAGCAGTTCACCGCCTTTCTCGGTGAGTGTGGCATTGCGTACACTAGCCCCGGAGTTAATAATATCACAGCATTAACCCCGGTCGGTACTCTAAAAAAAACACTCTGCCTCCCTGCAACAATGGCGGCAGGACCAAAAGCCTTTGCAGCCAAAAAAAAGTGTGTGATTATCGATTTTAAAGGTCTCAAGGGATTCAGCGGTCGCCAGGTTGTTGCCAACCTCATCGATCAATGGCCGGCCCTTAGCACCCAGCGGGTCAGTTTCCCTGAGATGTTAAGCGGTGAAATCTATCCTGAAGTGATGGCCCGGGCCCTTGAGGTACCCGCAACAAGAGTGAAACTCGCCGAACTTTTGAAAACTGCGGCGGGTGAAGCTAAAATAATCGGCCTGCCGGCAGTTCTTGGTATGCATAGCCCGGATACAGTTCGAACAGAGCTGGAACGGTTAGCCGGACTCGAAATCTTTGAAATCCCAACCATGCCACCCTCGGTTCCCGGCATTAGACTGAGAGAGATGTTTGAGCAGGTATTCCCACAAAAAGGCGTCACCCTCATCCCCCAGCAGAAGGTAACCTCCTTAACTTTCAACGACCAGGGCGCGCAACTCAGCCTAGCTGACAATTACGGCCCGATCACCATTGACACACAGGCGGTGATTCTTGCGACCGGCCGTTTTTTAAGCGGAGGCCTTGAGGCGCATATAGAAGGAATTGAGGAACCACTCCTGGGACTTCCAGTTACCCAGCCAGCTGATCGAACCAGCTGGTACCATGAAAAGTATACCGGCCCTACTGGTCATGCTATCCACAAAACCGGGATAGAAGTTGATTCATCCTTCAGGCCCTTGGCCAGCGACGGGACACCCTTTGATGAGCGTCTTTTTGCTGCAGGCATCATACTCGCTCACCAGGACTGGATTCGTGGGCGCAGCGGTGCTGGTATTGCAATAGCCACAGCATATAAGGCAGTTGAAGCTGTCGAAAAATTTCTACGCGCATAAATGACAGGGAGTCAACAACCATGTCGGATACAAATAAGATCCCAACAATCAACTTTAAAGAAAGTGCTATGGAACTGCTGCCGGAAGGTGCCAGTTTCGAGGCGTGTCTAACCTGTGGTCTCTGTTCTTCCGGGTGCCCAGCCTCCGGAATTGAAAATATGGATCCAAGAAAATTCATACGCATGGCCATGCTTGGAATGGATGAAGAATTATCCACCACCCCCTGGGTTTGGTGTTGTACCCAGTGTAAAAGATGCCAGCATGTCTGCCCCATGAATATAGATATCTCGCAGCTGATATTTCTTGCCCGGGGCAACTGGCCGCTCGAAAACAAACCATCCGGCATAGTACGATCCTGTCAGTTGATCCGTTCCACTGACTCCACCAGTGCCATGGGACTACCGCCGGATGACTTTATTTTTGTGGTTGATGACGTACTGGAAGAAGTGCGGGAAACCCAGCCGCAATTTAAAGCAATGGAAGCTCCAATGGATAAAAAAGGAGCTCATTTTTTCGTCAACCAGAACTCCCGTGAACCGATGAATGAACCAGACGAGATGGTTCCCCTATGGAAAATTCTCGACATGGTTGGCGCAGACTGGACCTACGGCTCTAAGGGATGGGCAGCTGAAAATTTCTGTATGTTTTCAGGTGATGAAGAAGCCTGGTTTGAGGTGATTAAAACCAGAGTCGACTCGGTAAACGAACTAGGCTGTAATGTGTGGCTCAACACCGAGTGTGGCCACAGCTACTACACCATGTGGAACGCCATCGACAAATTCGATCTTGACGTCAACTTTAAACTAGAAAGTCTCATCACCTACTACGCCCAGTGGATCCGCGAAGGAAAACTACCTGTCAACTCAGACTGGAACGTAAATAAAATCAAATTTACAGTACAGGATCCCTGTATGATCGTGCGTAAGGCATATGGTGAATCCATTGCTGAAGATATGCGTTATGTCGTTGAAAAACTCGTTGGTGAAGAAAACTTCATCGACATGCAGCCCAACAGAAGCGCAAACTACTGTTGTGGAGGTGGTGGCGGCTTTCTCCAGGCAGGAATGACCGACCACAGACGCACCTACGGCAAACGCAAATTTGACCAGATTGCCGCAACTGGAGCGGCCTATGTTTTGACCCCCTGCCATAACTGTCACTCCCAGATGGAAGATATCGGCCATTTCTACGGCGGCAACTATGGGGTTGTTCATTTCTGGACCTTAATCTGTCTTTCTTTAGGTATTCTTGGAGAAAATGAACGGACCTACCTGGGCCCGGACCTCCTGGCACTCCTCGATTAATTCGCCGCATAGCGAAGTTATCCTTCTTTACAGCGGGATCTTTATAGGTCTCTATAAAGATCCTGCTGGGCAATGCTCCATTTTTGTTACTTTTTTTCAAGAACTATTCAGCCAACAGTCAAAAACCTTATCTTAGCAGGGAACTGTAACTGTTTAGCAGTGCTCCAGAGGGGCACAAGCAGGCTGGGTAAGCTATACACCTGTATGCTTGACAGCCTGATCGTGAGCATATGGGGTACTGCTTCTAAGTAACAAACTTTCTGGATTCCCGCTAAAAGCATGCGGGAATGACGGTACCTGCAAGTGCGAAAGAACCGTCATCCCCGAGTGTATTTATCGGGGATCCATGTTACTTTTCAAATAGAGGCCGGGGCCCCGGTTGTATTGCTGAATAGCTATTTTTCCAATTTTTTTGCCTCTATAGCCATCAAAGTAACAGTGCTTTTGGAAACCAGTTTTTGCTGAGTATCCCTGATATCAAATACAGTCGATTGAGCTACAATGATCTGCTTCCCCCGGCTGATAATTTCTGATTCACATATTAAACTACTGCCGTAGGCCGGTTTTAAAAAATTAATTTTAAATTCGATGGTCAATATCCGTTTATTTTCCGGTACAAGTGTGTAGGCACAATATCCAGCTGTATGATCTGACATAGTCGCAATGAGGCCAGCATGGATAAAATTATCCTGGGTTTTGTGGTTATCGCCAATGTTTATGGTCGATTTAAAAATTCCGCTTTCTATTTTTAAAACCTGTATGCCACAGAATTGAATAAATCCCCGTTGAAAATCCCTTTCAAGAAACTTAATTCGCTCCTCTGTGAGTCCTGTTTCCATACCTAACCTCTTATGTTGAAATTCTCTAAAATTGTTACTGTAACAGCTTACCTTGCATTTTCAACCAACAACGCCAGTTGAAAAAATAGTTCAAAAAGGCTAGACTCGACTATACTACTAGGAGTTCATCCGAGGATGGTAAGATTTTTTTACGGTTCCGGGCTCTTTCTCCCATCAACACCAGGCAGATACTTCCCTTTGATTACAATTCTGTTGAAAATTTATAACCTGCTGTGGCTTGTAGCGATGCTCTTTCTAAAACGCTCTCCACGGGTCTCCCAAGGGTGGAATCAACGCACTCTCCAAGAGGTTCAAAAAGGACCGTACGACATCTGGATTCAAGCGGCATCAGGGGGTGAGGCGATGCTCACCAACATGGTATTGGAAGAACTTAGCGGGACCCTTCCGTCAACCCCAGCAACCACGCAACTGAAGGTCCTTGTCACTTCTGGAACCAAAGAGGGTATAGAAAGTCTGGAAAATGGTGTCCTAGGCAGCCACAACCAGAAGGGACACACCTTCCATCGCTTTACAATCCATGTGGCCTATTTTCCTCTTGATGCCCCCCATCTTATGGCAAAGGCTTTCTCTACTTTCAGCCCACGTATGGCTGTCATCGTCGAAACTGAACTCTGGCCAGGATTTCTGGTTGCCGCAAAAAGAAATAAGGTTCCTGTTCTCCTGATTAATGGACGTATGTCAGAGAAAAGTTTTGCTTCATACAAACATCTTCAATTCTTTTTTAAAAAGTTTGGGCCTGACAAGGTACTGGCTATCTCTGAACAGGACGGTGACAGGTTCTCACAGGTCGTAGGTAAGGATAAAGTTGAGATCATAAACAACATTAAATTTGACAGGATAGCAGCACCTGATAACGGCCTTGGTGAAAATCCGCTCAAAGTAATTATACCGCAGGACAAGCCCTTTATATTGCTAGGCTCTATTCGAAAAGAAGAAGAATCACTCATCCTTACAACTATCTCTGAGCTGTTGCGAAAGCGACCCGAGGCTGTTATTGGCTTGTTCCCCAAGCATATTGAGCGGGCAGATCAGTGGCTAGAACTTCTGGAGAGCCAGGGTATTTCCACCATTAAGAGATCACAAACCAACGGCTCCAATCCACAGAAACAAGTAATAGTATGGGATGTTTTTGGAGAACTTGCCGGAGCCTACGCCCTTGCAAAAGCATCATTTGTTGGAGGCTCTTTGACAAATCTCGGAGGCCAAAATTTCCTGGAACCATTAGTGTTTGGCCTGCGGCCGGTTATTGGCCCATATTGGAAGGATTTTGCATGGGTCGGCCGTGGTATTGTGACCTCCGGTCTGGTTACAGAGGTACAGGATGAAAAAGAACTGACCACAGCACTTCTTAAGAGCATCGAAGACGATACCTCAAAAGAATATTTTTTAACCCGGGTTCAGCAATACTTTATGCTCAAAAAGGGCGGCACCCACCAGACGTGCATAAAAATTGCCGAACATCTCCACAAACTTGAGACAAGGTGAAACTTTTTTCCCCACATTAACCTTATAATATCTGCCGCATTGTGGGTATTAACCGACCTTGCCCAAAACACCTTTCTACTGAAGATTAACTCTTAGCAACCTGTGCCTTTGCCGCCTTCTTTGGCGGGCCTGGATCCCGCTGATGATCACGCTCCAGATGAAAATTTACCCACGAAGATGTGTCTTTTAACTCCCACAAACGAGGAGGAACCAGCTCACTGGTGAGTTTTTCCATCTCCCCATTCTTTTTCATCCGCTTGTAGGCGCGTACCCATACACACAACTTATCCTTGTCAACTTCACAGTAGCCGTTATTACTTCCTCCACAAGCGCCATTACGGGTATGTTTCGGACACCCGGATTCGGGACAAAGAAAACCGACATGCTGGATTCCACAATCCCCGCATCCCTGACAGGAAAGCATTATCTTTTTGAAAGGATCTTCCAGAAATCGCTTCAATACCCAGGATTTTTTATTTTTATCAAGGGAACTTGATATTCTTTTATAGACAGGTGCAAAGGTCGCGTTCTTATCAAAGAAAAGATCGTGGGCCGTACGTAAAAAGAGGTAGTGACAATTTTCTGTCAGTTTTAATTTGATACTATTTGCACTCGGTATATTGCCGGTGACTGCTGCAGGTTTTTTGTAGAGATAGAAACGATTGGGCTCGTCTTCTCGAAACTCGTCATAATACTCCTGCCAGTTATGTTCTATCTCATCCATGCGGTCAATAATTCGCCCCACGGTTTCAAAACTATCATGGACGCCACCTAAATGGATCCCCCTATAGCCAATGCCTTTTAGCACAGCGCCCAAACGAGCGGTTCTCTCAATGGCATGCTTCCTTCCATCCTCGGGGTTCTGCCACTCCTGCATCACCTTTTGATAGAGCTTTTCTGTAACGTGTACCCCGGGGACCCTTCCTGCGTGCATGGGTCGTGCCGAACGCTTATCAAGTACATAAAGCGAGGCAAGTGGTGGTATATCAAGCCCTTTGTCCTTCTTAAACAGCAGCAGCTCTTCATATTTATCGATATCATAACCCAATTGAGTAATGGTAAATGAAGATCCCGCCTCAATTTTTCTTTCAAGTTTTTTATACTGAACCCACGATTCAGCTTCTGTATATTTAAACGGAGAAACAGCACATCCGGTAACGAAAATTTCAGAATGGCCGGTTTTTATCAGCCGCATATTCAGGTCATTCAACATAGAAGTCAGTATCACCGCGTCAAAATCAAAAACCGGGGTCCCCCTGCCGCCAAACCCCTTTCCTGAATAGTCGCCGGTAAGGGCCAGGATATTTTTCATACCCATATGAGCAAGCTGAAGTGCTCTGCTTTCCATCCCCATACGGTTGGTATCACGACAGGTAAAGTGCACAATAACATCCATACCGATATCCAGAATTTTGCGTCCTAGAGCGTCCGGGCTCAAGGCTGGATTTCCGCCGGGATTGTCAGTCATGGACACTGCTGTTATCCGACCATCCTGGTATGCCTCCTTAGAGATTCCATGTATGGTATCAATAGTTCTCCCGCTGGACTCACGGCCTGGTACCAGTTCAAGAGTAACTACAAATTTTTCCGGTGTTGAAATATCATCATTGAAATTACGTGACACTAACCTATCCTCTTATTTGATCTTTTCTTCTCAACCTGTTCTGTTTTTATCCACTGTATTGACAACAGTAACTCCCACTGAGCAACACTACCACATTGTAATATAATTAAAACAATCCAACATTACAAACAAATAGTACGAGGCAACAACATGCCAAGGACCGACCAAAGAATAGTGGCTGGAAATAAAAGAAACTTATGGGATGGGGCCTTCCAGTGGAAAGGGTTAGAACGTGCTATAGCCCTGGACATATAACAATGCAGTGAGATCACCATAGAGAACACTGTTATCCGCACGCTCCCTAAGGTAAGGTTTTGGATGATAACCTACACCCAGACCTGCCGATGATATCATCGTCAAGTCATTGGCACCATCGCCAACAGCCATGGTATCTCTGGGATCAATTTCATAGACAGAACTATAGTATTGCAGCAATTCAAGTTTTGACTGATGATCCAGAATAGGATCGCACACTTTGCCTGTGAGAGCCCCACCCTCTATATCAAGCACGTTCCCATGATTTTCATGGAAACCGAGGCGAGCAGCTACCGGCTCGGTAAAACTTGTAAACCCTCCAGAAACCAAGACACATTTTGCTCCATTTGCACGCATGGTCTGCACCAGGGTCTCTGCCCCTTTCATATATTGTATCCTCTCGCACGTCTCTTGCAGTGCGGATTCGCCAAGACCCTTCAACATCTCAACCCGTATTCTCAACGCACGGTGAAAGTCAAAATCTCCCCGCATGGCCCGATCTGTGATTGCTGCTATTTTATCTTTTAAGCCACACGCTTCTGCGAGGTCATCAAGGGTTTCACCAATAACCATGGTGTTATCCATGTCTGAGACAAGAAGTTTTTTCTTTCTCCTCTGGTCATCGGCGACTACAAAGGTATCAATCCTGTCTACGACAAACAGACCTTCAAGCTTGTCACGTTCCACAGCTCCCGGTATTGACTCAAAATACAGTTCAACCGCTTTTTGAGGAGAAAGCCATTTTTCCAAAAGAAAATTGGTGTCAAAACACGACTTCGCCATTTCAAGATGCTTCTCAGTTAACGGCTTATCATCATCTGCCGCGACAAGAACGAGGATAGAACTCATTTTTTCCTTATTTTTAAACATCAATTGTGGGATACCGTTGCACCGAAAATCGGTATTTCGAAGTCTATGCTCTCTGTTCAAAATCGAGAAATTTCAAAAAAATAAGACCTATACTACCGGAAGCCAGGAAAGTGCGCAAAGATTTTTCTAACCAGCCACTTCCACGGAAACAACATTGACACTTTAGCTCTGTATTCGCCGTAGAGATCTCCGTATAGACTCATTATTTTTCTCTCTTCCAGCATGGTTCCTACAATGAGATATATTGATAAAATTGAGGCTACAGCAAAACTTTTTGCAGGGTAGGCTGGAAGAGCAGACCAGATCAGACAAAGTGAACCGAGATACCATGGGTGCCTGGTCATGCCGAAAACACCCGTATCATAAAAATGTACATCTTCACTCAATAATAGCTGCTCCTCACCTGTCCGCATCTGACTGACACCAAGAAAACTTAATAAATCGTAACGCTGTGCTCCCCCATAAAACAAGGCAAAAGTACAAAACAGCAGGAACAATCGAAACACATTTCCCCAACCATCCCACAATAACACCACTTCCCCCCCCGCTATTCTACTCAGAATCACAAGTGGTATGAGAGTCACTAAAGATATCAGATTGTAATAGAGCCGGTAATAGTTGCGCAGTGGAGCACATCTTGATTTTAAAAAAACCACTATTGATGGTTCAATCAGCAACGAATGCATTGAACACCATAAAACCCAGAAAAAACATAAAATTAGCATTATTTTTTAATAGTTATCAGATTTACTATGATGGCAAAACAGTTTGATCTTTTATCTTTTCATATTGTATGATTGTATTTTGCAATAGCAAGAATAACAACTTGAGTAGGCGTTCACCGACCCTTCAAAAGGATTGCATAACATAGGTCCGTAACCGTTTGTCCAGTGCTCCAGATTCGTTCAAGCTGGTCTCCGGGCTATAGTTGGCTATGCCAGGAGGCCTGATCGGACGAAAATGGGGTGCTGGTGAACGGTTACCAACTTGAAATCATTTTTGTGAGTATTCTTCTAGGAGTTTCTCCGAGAATGCCACGGAGGTTCCAACCAATGAGACGAATCAAAGTTCGAATCTCAGAATTTATTGCTTCTGAGTCAGCAGGAGGTCTCCTGCTGATGGGTACAGCCGCCCTTGCTATGATACTGGCAAACACACCATTTAGTCTGTTTTACGATCTATTTATTACCACACCGGTACATATCAAGATAGGCCCGCTTGAAATAGCCAAGCCTTTATTACTGTGGGTCAACGACGGATTAATGGCAGCATTTTTCTTTCTCGTCGGCCTTGAGCTCAAAAGAGAACTACTCATTGGCGAGCTGGCAGACAAAAGTAAGATCACTCTGCCAGCCTTAGGAGCCATAGGCGGCATGCTCGTTCCAGCGATTATTTACGTCTGGGTAAACAGCGACAACCCAGAAGCTATACGAGGCTGGGCTATCCCTGCGGCAACAGATATTGCCTTCGCCCTGGGAATCCTGACACTGCTCGGTTCACGGATACCGATTAGTCTGAAAATCCTGCTCACATCCCTTGCCATCTTTGATGATATTGGTGCGATTCTCATCATTGCCTTGTTTTATACCGATTCACTTTCCATGCTATCCCTTGCAGTTGCAGCAGCGTGTATCTGTGTTCTATTTTTCATGAACCTGCGGAAGCAGGAAAAAATCAGTATGTATATTTTTGTCGGATCGATTATGTGGGTGGCACTCCTAAAATCCGGAGTACACGCAACTCTTGCAGGGGTTATCCTTGCCATGTTTATCCCTCTCTACTCAAAAGATGACCCGGAATATTCGCCGCTGATGGAGTTGGAGCATGACCTTCACTCAGCTGTGACATTTTTTGTTCTTCCTATTTTCGCCTTTTGTAATAGTGGCATAGATGTCTCTGACGCCACGGTCGACTTTTTTCTCCATGGGGTACCCGTAGGGATTGCTCTGGGTCTGTTTTTTGGCAAGCAAATAGGGGTCTTTGGTTTCATATGGCTTGGCATTATCCTGAAATTTGCAAAGATGCCGGAGGGAATGAACTGGGGTGCCCTTTACGGAATGGCCACCCTATGCGGTATCGGCTTTACCATGAGTCTCTTTATCGGCTCTCTCGCCTTTGACCAAACCAACCCACTGCTTGTATTTGACGAAAGGCTCGGTATTGTCATCGGCTCACTCGCCTCAGGAATCTTTGGCTCTTTTCTGCTCGTCAAAAGTTTACCGAAAAATGAGTCACAAATGCCATAACAATCCCAGGATCTACGATGTCATTTGTGATAAGCGACAAGCTTCACGTACAAACATGGAAAAAGTTCCGATCTGTTAGGATTAATGCTTTACTCCTGAGCAGCACTCTCTTCTTCTTAGTCCCCCACAGAGGCGACACTTGCCCGTGGGGGATTATTTACACTTCCCACAACCCGATCATCAATAAATCTATTGACAAATTTGTAGAATAAGTGTCAGATTCCACTCTGACTGAGCGCTTGTTCAGGGGCGATTATAGCACCTTATCAGATAGTTCCGCTAAACTACTGACAACCACCAACCCCTGAACCACTGCTCGGTCGTGCATCCAGAGAGTAGCAAGTATTTTTGTAAGTGACATGGCATTCCATCAGGCTGACCGTGGTTTGTTCCACCAATCGGATGGAGTAAAAAGTGTTTTTACTAGATTAGGACAGGAGGAGCGTATGGCAGCAGGAGAATTACGACCACGGTGGGGGCAACCGCTCACCGGGATCATTTCATTTGTATTCTTTTTTGGAGTTGCTTGGTTTTTATGGTTTATACTCAGTGACCCAAGGGGCCCTGTAGGATGGTTTCCATATCCTTTTGTCATGTATCTTGCCATGATGATTCTTGTCGGTATCTGGCAGCACATGCTACTTGGAGACTGGCCATTCCAGAATATTGAGCAGCCCAAACGCGGAATTATCATGACCATTGTCAACCTTATTCTGGTCTGGCTGGTTATAGATATAGTTTTTTACAGAATCCTGGGTCTTGGCTTTAACTTCCTCAGCTTTTACGGCATGGAAGAGATAGGCAAACCTGGAAAACTAGCACAGGTTGCTGTGGTCTGTTTCGTACTTATCGGATTTTACACCTATCCGGTCTCAACCATATTTTTTGGCAAATGGCCTGCCCAGCCAAGTAATCTTAAGCAGCCTGAGGCTGGCCTTGTAGAATTTGCCTGGGGTAGTTTGCTGACACTGATATGCTACAGTTTTCTCATTGTGCCTTTTTTTGGTTCTATCATCAAGGGAGCGGCGCTGAACCCCGCCTGGTGGGAAAGTATTGGCGGAACTTCCCATGTTCATTGGGTCTTTGGCTGGTGGGAATGGGCCATTGTTATTCTCTTTATGACCCCAAATGTGTGGCGTATGAAACCTTGGAGCGCTATAACCGTTCCCCAACCATGGAAAGGATTAATTTCTGTCATTATTTCCATGATAGGTGCTTTCCTACTCATGTTTCTTTGCAAAAAGCTTATTCCTATGTGGGTACCTGCGGAAACCTTTCATCTCCTGCAAGAGTCAAAGGGCGCCGCAGAAGTACAGCGATTTTACTGGATTCATTCCGCGGAAATCGCGGGCTTCTTCCTTATTCCATTTTTAATCTGGCACCACTATTTTGATGACATAGCCTTTGGACTTGACCGAGATGGCTGGGTAGCATTTATCCTCCGTACTGTCGGCGTTATGGCACTTGCCGCTGGAAGTTACTGGATTTTTTACTACTCCAATTTTGGTCACTGGGCACTTGGAAACCATCACATGACAGAACTCAGCCACAGATTCGCACATGGTGAATCCCTGGTGTGGAATTTCTGGTGGATTATTCCTCTGTTATGGAATGAGTGGTTCTTCCACAAATGGCCTTTCTACGTACATGAAGAATAGAAAGTAGCTACTGCTTTAAAATAAAATATCTCCCCTTGAACGATTTCAAGGGGAGATATTTTATTTCGCCACCACGGACTCTGCGCATACCTTGCGAACTGCTGAAATATTATTCAGTCTCCTCCACACCATCAAAGGATGCTTCAAGATAGATCATCCCCCCCTGGGTTGAAGTCTTCACTTTATAATTGAGAGTGTTAAAGAGTTTAACCATACGCTTATTTCCTTTTGACGTATAGGCGGTAAGCCCTTTAATCCCACGTTGCCTTGCTGCCTCGGAAAGCTTTCTGATAACGATGGAAGAAATCCCTTTGCCCTGCCACTCCTTCTCCACTGAAAAAGCAATCTCAGCCATCTCTGTCTCAGGGTTCAGGTAATATTCTCCGACAGCCAGGATTCTCTCAAAACCCTGCTGCCCTTCTACCGCTACAATTGTCAGATCTTTGTGGTAATCAATAATGAAGGTACGTTCAATCTGCTTACTGACAAAACTCTTTTTCTCGTGGAAAAAACGGGAAACCACATCTGATTGATCCAGTCCATAATAATGTTCCTGGATTGACCTCTCATCAGTTAACTTTACAGGCCTGAAGGTAAGAGTTCTGCCATCAATCACCCGTGTCTCTTCCAGGCCTAAGGGATAAATCGCTTGCATTTCTTCTCTCAGGGATCGTTCAGGCCCCAAGAGCCCTAATTCCTTTGCCTCTTCAAAGAGCTGTTCTCTAAAGTCAGGATGGGCAATACTGATAAGTGCTGTTGCCCTCTCCTGTATACTTCGACCAAAAAGATTTACCGAACCGAACTCGGTAACCACGTACTGCACCTCGCTTCTAGGAACAACTACTGCACTGTTTTTGAGAATAGGCACAATTCTACTTCCGTGATGATGCTCCCTGGTCGAAGTAAGCATCAGGATCGACTTCCCATTCTCTGACATTGACGCACCACGAAAGAAATCAAGAATCCCTGTTACACCACTGAAATTGTTAAAAGGCAGCGCATCCACTGCAACCTGGCCGGTAAGATCTATCTCCCGACCGGTATTCATCGCCACCATCTTGTTATTCTCAGATATGTTTCGCGGATCGTTGACGTACTTTGAAGGATGAAACTCAACTCCCGAATTATATTCCAGGAGATCATAAAGATCCTGATTACCTATGGCATTACTGCAGATTATTTTTCCATTATTAAAACCTTTTTGCTTGTTAGTCACCACCCCCATAGCCATCAGCTTCATTATTGTATTGGTGACATATTGCGTATGAATTCCCAGATCATTTTTTTCCAGCAGAGCTTCAATATTCGCAGCGGATGTGGCACCGAGAGACATCTGCATCGTTGAACCATCGTCAACGAGCCTTGATACATATTTTGCGATCATACTCGCTGATTTTACATCGGGGAATGTACCAATCTCAATCAGGGTCTCATCATGTTCAACAAAATAGTCGATATCATTGACATGAATGGAACTCCGCCCAAGTACACGGGGCATTTTTCTGTTTACCTGGGCAATTACCAGATCTGCGGTCTCTGCAGCACAACCAGTTACATCCACGGAAATCCCCATGGACATCCAGCCAAAATCATCGGGAGGGCTTACCTGGATAAGGGCAACCTGGATCGGCAACACCTGGGATTTGATGAGCCTATGAACATCTGAGAGATTAATAGGGGTTATAAAACGCAGATCCCCTTTGAAACTTTTTGAATTTGCTGACCCCAGATAAAAGGAGCGAATATTTAGATTTTGAGATTTTGATCTTTCTGCAATTTTTGAAAGCGAGGTGCTTTCTCCACTAAACATCCTGACAATCTCAAGATCGGTGAAGGTTAAGCTGGCATCTGCTAAACCTTTCACAAGCCTCTGAGGTTCACCGCAGGAGGAGCCGATAAAGATACGCTGGCCCGACTGAATCTTGCCAATGGCTTCTTCCACCGACAGCTTGTTCCTCTGATAGTTATCTGCCCAATATCCTGATTCGCGCATCAGCCCACTCCTTATAGAGGTATGTGAAGAATTTGGTGAAGGTGCATGCTTCTTGAGAAAGGCTTCCTACTACATTGTATTATTCAGGGCTACCCAAAGTCCCTTCCCTAATACTATTTGTTCTGACCCTTTTATACAAGCGCACTTCTCATCGGATAATAATTTCATGGGTAATGGTCCTGCCCAATATTGATCTACTTTCACATTTTGTTTGAATGAAAGCATTCAGATCTGGTAGGCTTTATAAAATGCTCCCTAACCTTGGACCCCAAGCTGCTATGAACTCTACCGAGACCATACTCCTGTTCGGCCTATCTGATTCTGAGCATGACCTGGTGAAACGCCTGGTTACTTCATTTGAGATTGAAACAGTAAACCTCACTATCCAGAATGTGCGCAGTTTTGTTCAGAGCAACCCTGAAAGAAGAATTTGCCTGGCACTCTTTCGTGTAACCGCAGACAAGCCCAAACAGGAGAGGATAATCAGTTTAATTCGTGATTTTATAGGACCTCTTACTCCAATACTGATTCTCGTGCCCCGCGAGAGACATAAAGATATCAGAAGGTATCTGAGTAGTGGAGCAGATGATTTTATTGAACTTCCCCTGAACACAAACCGATTTTCCATCAGTTTTCTGATTCTATTGGAAATGGGCCAGATTATTACCAGCAAACAACTGGAAGGTAAAAGTCAGGATAACAGGGGCGAAGAGACTTCATGGAACAGGATAGTCAACTACTTCCAGGAAGGGGTAAACTATTTTACGCCTAAATCTTTGATTCCAAAAAATCGCACAGAACACATTTTTGACCGATGGAAAATAGTCAAGAGATTGGGCCTCGGCGGTTTTGGAGTCGTCTGGCTGGTAAAAGAAATTGGCAGCGGAAGACTTGCAGCTGCGAAAACACCCCATTCACCAGACATGAATATCAGAGTTCTGCGCTCTGCTGCTATATTAAAGCGCCTGGTCTATCACCCCAACATTGTCCACCTCATAGAAATTGTTAAAGACAGTGGCAGACTTATTCTCATACAGGAATACATCGATGGAGCAACGCTCCAAGAACTGATGGAAGAGCCTATTTCCTCCCTGGACAAAGAACGCTACTTCCAGCAACTGCTCTCTGTCATCTCCTACGCCCATAAGCACAAAATCCTTCACCGCGATCTCAAGCCCGAAAATATCCTAATAAACAAACAGGGACAACTAAAACTTCTCGACTTCGGTATCGCCAAAGATCTTTCCTGGCAGGCAGCAGGGGGCACCTCTGCGGGAACTGTCAATTTCATGCCTCCAGAGCAGTTTGAAGGAGAAAGCTGCCTGGCCAGTGACGTCTGGCCACTGGGGGTCATTCTCTATATCTTTGCAACCAATTTCGCCCCATACTTTCAGCAAAATGATGAGTACCCGATGGATATCGAGACGATTGTAGAGAGCAGAGCACCCCGCATGGTGAACCCGGACATCAACCCTGAACTTGACCGCATCATAGTACAATGTTTACAAAAAGACCTTGCCAGCAGATACAGGGACGCCACAGAACTTCAAATGGATTTACAAATAACTTTTCCGGGCTTTGGCAAAGGTGAAGTTCTACAGGATTTTTCCAGCTCCATTAAACAGGAAGAAAGGTGGGATTCAGAACGGTATCCCACTAAATTCCCGTAGCAAGTCTTTGGGCAAAAATCCCGGGGAGTCCTGCTGAGATAATTTTTTTAGCTGCAACTTCTACGCTATAGCTCACCCGGTAAAATTCTATAACACTTTTGGCGGTATCGTAAATCAGATACGAGGCCCTGGGATCCCCATCCCGGGGCTGTCCGACACTCCCTCCATTAAAAATCTGTCTGTTGTTCTCAGCCACCGGAACCACCATGGAATGTTCAGGAGAGCGGATATAGATACAGAAAAAGTTTTTGCGGGTTATGGCCACCGGTACATGGGTGTGCCCCACAAAAAGAACCTTCGCTTTTGAACGGGCAAAGGAAGATGAAATATATGTTTTTTCAGCTACATAATACCAATTTCGGGGTCGATACGGGTTTGAGTGGCAAAAAGAGATATTATCCCACCGGACGATATCTTCCATCTTTTTTAAATAACTCAGCGAACTCTTAGTCAGCACCGACTTTGTCCATTGAATCACTTTGCGTGCATCTCTTTTCATGTTCAGAGGGATATTCAGAACGGCAGCGTCGTGATTGCCAAGAACACCTGAACACTCGGGAAGTGACAAAAGAAGTTCAATGCACTCGTTGGGGCTGGCACCGTAACCAACCACATCACCAAGCCCCACATACCTATCTACATTACGTTGTAACGCATGTTCCAAGACGGCTTCAAGGGCTTCAAAATTGGAATGAATATCGGATAGTACTGCAATTCTCATTGGGATCCTGTGCAAAACTTCCAGTAGCGGATAAGGTCTCTTTCAGATATAAGCCAGTTTGTTCTGAATAGCAAATTTCCCTTTCCTTACACTCTTTTTTTGACTATTGGTGTTATTATATTATCTACAGCCAAGCGGCTCACTTAACCTTGAATATACAAAACCGATGCTGACACAAAAAGAATCCAAAAAACTCCTAAAATTCCTCTTACTCGCCCCGGAACCAGAACACACCTTCACCCTCAATGAACTTACGGGTTTCATTTTTGGCCTCGCCATAACCCCCCAAAACATCCAGCCAAGTGAGTGGATCCCCGTCATTTTCGGAGATGACATGCCCGACTTTGAGGATACGGAACAGCTCGGTGAAATGAGTGATAGCCTCATTCAGCTTTACAACAAATTCACTAATAACTTCCACGACGATAAGCTGCTGTTCCCCTTTGATATACAGCAATTAGAAGGTGAATCTCTGGAGGAACTTTATGAATGGGTCTCAGGCTTTGAAGAGGCCATTGCGCTACGTGAAGACCTATGGGACCCGGAGGAGCACCCTGGGATGCTTGAGAGAAAAAAACAGGAGCTCTACCACAGCTTAATGACAGTCCAGGGTCTTGTCGAGCCCATGGAGGCTATAGAATTCTTTGAGCAGCTTCCTGATGAAATTTTTAAAGAGGTATTTCCAGAAGGTGAGGCTAATTCCCAGGACCGTGAACTGGAGATTCAGATGTTTCTTCTCGCCTCATTGCCACTGTCCATCCAGACACTTATGGATCATGCAAAAAACCTGCAAGAAAATGGTACGCTGAAAAAGAGACATGGATCAAACAAAAACAATGTAATTAAAGTAGACTTTTCTAAGCCAAAAAAATGAGCAGAGATAATCCTGAACTGCAGCTTGGGCATGAGTTTGTTCGGGAAACCGGTTGTAATGTCTTTCTCACCGGTAAAGCCGGAACGGGCAAAACTACCTTTCTCCACAACATTAAAAAGGACTGCAATAAAAGAATGGTGATTACGGCACCCACCGGGGTTGCTGCCATCAATGCAGGGGGTGTCACCCTGCACTCATTTTTCCAGATGCCCTTTGGACCCTTTATCCCTGGAAGCGAAAGCACACGCCAGCATAAATTCAACCGTAAAAAGATCAATCTGATCAAGAGCTTAGATCTCCTGGTCATTGATGAAATAAGCATGGTCCGAGCCGATCTGTTGGATGGTATTGACAGTGTGCTGAGACGGTATCGACGCTCGAACCTTCCTTTTGGCGGCGTCCAGTTACTCCTTATAGGCGATTTACACCAACTTGCCCCGGTGGTAAAAAACGAAGACTGGCGTATTCTGGGACCCTACTACGACTCGCCATACTTCTTCAGCTCAAAAGCTCTTGGCAAGACAGAGCTGATATCCATTGAACTCCAGCACATTTACCGGCAGGCGGACAGCCATTTTATCAACCTGCTCAACCGCGTTCGTGACAACAAGTTGGACCGAGAAAGTCTGGCAGCCCTCAACACCAGGCATGACGCCAGTTTTCAGGAAAAAGCAGCCAAAAAAAGCGGATATATCACCCTCTGCACCCACAATAGAAATGCTGACTCAATCAATGAATCTAGACTCAAGCAGTTGTCAAAAAAAATTTGGCGCTTCAATGCAGAAATAGAGGGGGATTTCCCGGAACATTCCTATCCAACGCCCCCAGCCCTTGAACTAAAAATTGATTCCCAGGTGATGTTTGTTCGTAACGATTCATCCCATGAAAAGCGTTATTTCAATGGCAAAATCGGTAAAATAACCAAAATCTCCGGGGAAAAAATTTACATCAAGTGTCCAGACGACCCTGAAGAAATAATGGTTGAACCAGCCACCTGGGAAAATATCGAATACTCCCTTGACCAGGAAACAATGGAAGTGAGTGAAAACAAGATCGGTGCATTCGTCCAGTATCCGCTCAAACTAGCCTGGGCCATTACCATACATAAAAGCCAGGGGCTCACCTTCGAACACGCCATTATAGACGCCCAGGCCGCCTTTGCCCATGGTCAGGTGTATGTCGCCCTCAGCCGCTGCCGTACCCTTGAAGGTATGGTGCTGAGTTCACCTCTTTCCCAAAGCGGCGTTAAAACGGACCGTACCGTTTTACAGTTCACCGAACATGCTGGACAGAATCTGCCAACGGCTGAAAAATTAGCAGCTGCAAAAATTCGCTACCAGCAAGGCTTGATAATCGACTGTTTCGACTTCAAACGATTGCAATATTTGCTTAGTAGACTGGTTGCAATAGCTGAGAGCAGCGGGGATTTACTTCACATAAAGGGGGCTGGCAACCTCATCGATCTCCAGCAGACGACGATTACAGATATTACCAAGGTAGGGTTCAACTTTATTCAGCAGCTCCGGGGGCTTTTCAATGATACAATCCTGCCCGCCGATGATCCGGTCATAGAGGAACGTGTCAAAAAAGCATCCCACTATTTTAATGAAAAACTATCGAAAAATCTGACAAAAGTAATCCCTGTTCTTGAGGCGGAAACCGACAACAAAGAGATTCGAAAAAAGGCCAAAAGACTGATCAGCCAACTGCAGGAAGAGACAGGGGTCAAACTTGCTGCAGTCAATTGCTGCGCCAATGGCTTTAACAGCTCTGCCTACATCAAAGCAATCTCTTCTGCTGAAATTATATCAAAACCCAAACCAATACAAAAAACCTCCACTGTCTATACAGAAATGGATGTCGAACACCCAAAACTGTACGACAGTCTGAAAAAATGGAGAACAAAAAAGTCCAAAGGTGAAAACCTCACTCCCTTCCAGGTCATGCACCAGAAAACAATGATCCAGATCGTTGTCAATCTGCCGTCCTCAATCCCTGAACTGATGAAAATTAAAGGCATCGGCAACAAACTCGCTGACCGATATGGGGATGAGCTGGTGGAGATGGTCAGGAGCTATCGCAAGAAACACGGTATAGAGGAGGTTCATTTACCAACACCGCAGCAGTTACCGGATTACCCCGCATCCCCTCCGGCCAAGGAGAAAAAGATCAAGATTAATACCAAGCAGGAGAGCTACAAACTTTTCAAAAAGGGGATGGAAGCAACAGAGATTGCAAAAGAGCGGGGTCTCACCGTGCAAACCATCGAGTCCCATCTCGCCTACTTTATTGCAAAGGGTGAAATCGACCTGCAAAAATTTGTCAACTCCGCCAGACAGAGTGAAATAGAAGAACAGCTCCTGCGAGGTAAAGGCAAGAATCTCTCTGAAATCAAGGCTGCCTTAGGTCCTGATTATAGTTATAGTGAGATAAAATTTGTCCAGGCCCACCTGAAATTTAGTTCGACCTAGGAGTCTCAACATGGACACAGTATGGGTGCTTGGCGGAGGACAGTTTGGTAGACACGCCTGTCAACAATTACGACAAAAAGATGCCGAGGCAACCATTATCGTCGTAGACAAGCAGGCAAGCCACGATCTACCAGCAGATGTCCACCATGTCTGCGAGGATGCAGTTACCTGGCTGACTAAGCAGTTCACCGCCGATGCAGCGGTTTCCATGGTTATTCCCGCATTGCCGCTTCACCTGGCGGCAGAATGGCTCAAGAAAAAACTATCGGCTGACTCAAGGACAGTCCAGCCAGTAACACTCCCGGATACTCTTCTTGGTCAGCTGCCAAATCCCATTCGTTTAAATCCTGACAATGCGGTTATCTCCCATGCGGATTTCCTCTGTCCGTCAAACTGTTTGGAGCCAGACGAATTGTGCAGTTTTACCCGTAAAAAACGGCCTCAACCACTCTTTGAGATCCTGGAGGAAATGAGCTACAGGGATTTTTCTCCGGTAATTATCAGAAGTCGTCAGTTCGCACCCGGGGTGGGAGGTTTTCTGCCGGATGATCTGTGGACTCTGTTGCAAAGTGCCCGTTCACGTAGCGACATGCCATTACTTATTGGAACAGCATGTAAATGCCACGGCGCTATAACTGGGATTTCTCATGAAAAGCTGTAAGCCTAACCCCGATAGACGAAAAACAAGACGGGATAATTTCTACGCCACTATAGTACTCCCAGCAACATTTTCGTCGCCACAACATAGAGCAGTAGAGAAAAAATACGTTTCAAACGCGCCACAGGCAGGCTGTGTGCCAATCTCACCCCGAGAGGTGCCGTGAGAATACTCACGGCTGCGATACCAAGCAACGCAGGAAAGTAAACATAGCCCAGCGAATAGTCAGGAAGAGTTGTAACCCCCCAGCCACTAAAGATATAGCCCACAGTTCCGGCAACGGCTATTGGAAGGCCAATGGCAGCGGACGTGCCGATGGCATGGTGAGCATTAATATTGCACCATAACATAAAGGGCACAGACAGTGTTCCCCCCCCAATTCCTACCAGACTTGAAATGCCACCAATAACATTACCAGTGGCAAACATGCCGGAAAACCCGGGAAGTTCACGCCCCGGTTTTGGCTTTTTATTGAGTAGAAGTTGAGTCGCAACAAAATAGAGAAAGAAGACAAAAAAGACCTTCAGCACCGATGTGGACATGGATGAGGCAAAACAGGCCCCCAAAAAGGTACCGCTCAAGATTCCAAAAACAATCTTCTTAACAACGTCCCAGTGGACGGCCCCACGCTTATGGTGGGCCCAAAAACTTGAAACCGAGGTGAACATAATACTGGCCATGGAGGTCGCCAGCGCCAGATGCATGGTCAGTTCCACTGGAATATTCATTAAAGAAAACACATAGAGCAGCATGGGCACTATTACCAGTCCCCCACCGATGCCAAAAAGCCCCGCAAGTATCCCAGCAATACCACCAACACCACAGTAGAGCAAAATTGTCGTTATCATCACTATGCGCCAACGTAACGAATTTTACGGCTCATGGTGGAAAGAGACTCTGCACCTGTTAAAGTGACAACAACATCATCTTCAATACGCACCCCGTTTTTCCCCGGGAGATATATCCCCGGTTCGATGGTATAGGTCATCCCAGCCTGCAACTGCTGATTATTCTCGTTTCTTATGTAGGGCTCTTCGTGGCACTCCATACCAATTCCGTGTCCGGTTCGATGGGTAAAGTGTTGGCCATACCCTCCCTGCTCAATCACATTTCTCGTAGTACTATCTACAAAATCGCAGGTCACACCTGGCTTTCCAGCAAGTCTACCCGCCTCATTCGCCCGCTGCACAAGATGATGAATCTTCTCCGACTCCGCATCGAGTTTGCCCACACCAAAGGTCCGCGTGAGATCAGATGCGTATCCACCAAAACTTGCACCCCAATCGATCACCAGCAGATCTCCCTCCTGCAATTTTCTACCGGAGGGTTTTGCATGGGGATTCGCTCCGTTGGGGCCCGCAGCAACTATTGGAGAAAACGGTAGCGATGTTTCTGAGCCATGACCAATGAGCTGTAGAAAAAGCTCTGATGCTATCTCTTTTTCACTCACTCCGATTTTCACCTTGAGCAGTGTCTCCTCCAGTGCATCCTCTGCAATCATCACAGCCTGACGCATCAGCAAAAGCTCATCATCATCCTTTATCGACCGAGGTCCTGCTACCAGTGAAGAACCATCTGTAAACTGCACATCCTGACATGCACCACGTAAAAGTTTATACTCAAGGAGTCGTAACTGACGTGGTTCAACTCCGATCTTTGCCCCGCTTAAACCTATAGCCTCCAGGGCTTCTTTGAAAATATTCTCCCAACCACCAGGATCTTCGCCATAGGGGTATACGCTGGCCGGGAATGGCAGTCCAGTCAATTTAGCCCGCTCAAGTTCCGGAAGTATTATTGTTACTGGTGACGCAGGGGTAAAAACAAACACCACCGGTCTTTCCATAAGATGAAAATGCAGACCGGTGAGATAAGTTAGACTAGGTCCGGCGTTGACGGCCATACCAGCAAAGCCATGTTCTTCCATATTTTTCACAAGTGTGGCTATGCGTGTTGTTACGTGGGTAGTAGACATATTTTTTTCCTTACATAAGACCAAAGAATTTCGGAATATAAAGAGACAGTGATGGAAAGGCAACAACGACTACAAGAGCCACCAGCATGGCTATCACCATTGGCCATACCGCCTTAAAGGTCTCTTCCAGGCGAATATTTGCAAGTTGTGTCGTCACATAAAGATTTACTGCTACCGGAGGGGTAAATTGACCGATCGCAAGGTTAAGGGTCATCATTACTCCAAACCAGACCGGATCCCAGCCGTAGAGCTCCATTATCGGCAGGAAAATTGGTAAGAAAATATAAAAGATAGAGATTGCATCTATCAACATACCACCAGCAAAAATAAGCAGATTGATCAGAAACAGCACCACCCACTCATTACTACTGGTTCCCATCAGCAGTCCGGCCAATGAATCTAGAATGCCCACCGTTGAACCCGCCCAGGAAAAAAGACCTGCAAATGCGACTATAAGTAAAACAATAGCTGAGGCCTCACTGGCATCCACCAGAATCCCGTACAGGGATTTGAATGTAAGGGAACGATAAATAACCAAACCCAGTAGCAAGCTGTAAAAAACTGCAACGACAGCCGCTTCTGTTGGGGTAAAAATACCACCATACAGTCCACCCAGAATAATAACCGGAGCAAGGAGCCCCCAAAATGCCTCCTTGAAAGACTGAGCCATGGTTATCTCCTCCTCTCCTTCCTGCTCGGAGCCGTACCCTCTTTTTCTAGCTATCCATATGGCAGGAATCAACAGTGACATCCCGGCAAGAAAGCCGGGGACGGCACCTGCTGCAAAGAGAGCAGGGACGGAGGTGTTGGTTATAGCACCATAGATGATCAGAGCTATGGAGGGGGGCACTATAATTGCTGTTGAACCGGCAGCAGCAATCAAGGCTGCGCTATAGCCACGACTGTAGCCTTGAGCAAACATCGCTGGGATGAGAATTGCGCCAATTGCAGCTGAATCCGCCGGACCGGAGCCGGAAACACCACCAAAAAAGACACACACTCCAATGGCCACAATGGCAAGCCCGCCTCTACGCCTCCCCACCAGGATATTGGCAAAACGAATAATTCGCTGGGAAATACCGCACCGCTCTAAAATGAAGCCAGCAAGGATAAAGAGAGGAATGGCAAGGAGTGGAAATTTGGCAATTCCTGCAAAAAAATTAGGCGCGATAACAGGGGTTCCAAGATCTCCCCCCCAGATCACCAGAAAAGCCGGCACCGCAATGGAAACCGCAATAGGCACTCCAAGAAGCAGTAATAGGAAAAAACCTAAAAAGAGAGCAACTCCCATCTTACGCCCTCCTTCTCAGATCGATAACTGCGGCCTGTAAAATCCTGAAAACAACCATAACGCAGCCAATTGGAATCCCCACCGTGTAAAGCCATTGGGGCAGGCCAAGTGACTCGGAGGTGATTTCCAGAAACCGTTCATCCATAAGCTGCAGATAAGCTAAAAACCCCAGACTTACAAACAGACCAACAGACAGAACAACAATGCCAATCTGTATAAGATAACGGGTCTTTGCAGAAAGCTTATCCTGAAAAAAAAGCATACTGAGATGTTTTCTCCGGCGAAAAGCGGATGAAGTTCCAAACATAGTCAGCCACACCAGAGCGTTCACCTCCAGCTCTTCAGTGAATGCCAGTGGATATTGAAAGACATAGCGGGTGATGACGTTTGCAAAGGCAAGACAGGCCATGACGGCAAGTAAAGATGCGCCCAACAGTTCTTCAAGATGATCGGCGATCCAACGAAAGGTTGACAACGTAATTCTCCTGGGAGCGATAAAATTTCACGCTTTTGATACACCTACCCCGCCAAACGGGACAAATACTTAGTGCGGTGTAAACCTTAAAGTGGCAATTTTGACTCATCCGTCATGCCCGAGTGCTGTTATCGGGCATCCTGGAAGTTCGCTACTAACTATCTGGATCCCCGATTACTACCTCGGGGATGACTTCAATGAGAAGGTTTAAGCTATACGGTGTACTAGTCTGTTACTTTAAAGTATTAATTATAATTACTTTTTCTCTAAGGTACTAAAATAAAAATAATTTATAAGTGTTCGTCTAGGATTGAAAATAGACGAACACTCCAGAGCGTATAACTCACCGGGAAGCAGCGATCGCAGCTTCAGCTTTTTTTACAAGATCAGCACCAATTACATCTGTCCATTTTTGATAAACGGCTGTGGTCTTTGCCCTAAATGCCGACCGAGCTTTTTCATCAAGCTCAACCACTTCCATACCGTTTTGGCGCAAGGTCTCAAGCGCACTCAAATCTGGAGCAATAAGCCCTTTGCGGACAATCCAACGCTGTTCATCCGCCGCCTCAACCGCCGCCTGACGAATAATCGACTGATCTTCGGCAGTAAAACTGGCCATGGCTTTATTGTTTACCGTGAGCATCAACGGATCAATCACATAGCGCCAAATGGTCGCATACTGATGGAACTGCCAGATCTTCACCGGAATTTCAATTGCAACAACCGGATTTTCCTGTCCATCCACAACCCCTTGCTGAAATGCTACCTGGGCATCACCCCAGTTCATATTTACAGGATTTGCTCCCAGTGCTTTCATGGTGTCGATAAAAATCGGGGTGCCGACCACACGAACCTTCAAGCCTTCAAGATCGGCAGGGGTTTTAATCGCACGTTTGGAGTTGGTAATCTCCCGAAAGCCATTCTCACCCCAGGCAAGAACGGTTACACCTTTTGCCTTCAACATCTCAGTGAGATCCTTGCCAACATCACCCTGGGTCACTGCATCTAGTGCCTTATAGTCAGGAAAGAAGAACGGTAAGTTAAAGACATTAAGGGGTTTAATGGTGGTTGACCAGTTGATGGTAGAAGCGAAGCAGAACTCAGCCACACCCTGGCGATGGATTAAAAACTCATTGGTCTGCTTGCCTGCCATCAACGAAGACGAGGTGTACACCTTGATATTAATACGACCATCCGTACGCTCACGGACCAGATCAGCAAATTTAGTAGCACCTGCCCCCCAGGGCAGCTTAGGACCAACCACCACACTCATCTTGTATTCTTTTTTGTATTTTGCACCGGCTACAGCCATTGCAGGAACAAGCAACAGACAAACAACAACCGCACACAGCAACGAACGAAATTTCATACGACCTCCCTCCGGGTTGAATTAATTCTTAGACTACCACTTCATTACACCGAATTTTACTAAAGACAAAGGCAAAACAAAGGGGAACAGATGATTGTGGGAATTTCTCCCATCGCTCCGGTACTTAGCATTGTTTTGAGTTAGGTGGATGATCAATGATCTGCACCGATCAATGAAAAGTCAGCAGGAACCTGCTGCAGCAAAGAAACTTTCGGGTGGGCTTGTGGGCTACACCGACATGCATTTTGGCATGGAAGAGGATCTTTTCGATAAGTTTGGCTATAAAGACGACTGGATCTTCGAGCCAGTCGTCTTTATGGGATAAGAACAATTTTACCACAATTACCATCATTCATAACGAGTTGATGGGCAAACGGAGCTTCCTCCAGACTCAACTCACGGCTCACTGAAGGCGATAAAATTCCTTCCGCCATTGCCCCCGCAAGACCTTGATGGGTTTCTATAATTTCTTCTTCCGTGGCATTAAAAAGAGCCACCCCCCGTATTTCTGTCTCTTTACCCATGGTTGCCCTGGGATCAATTTCGATACGGCCCCTGCTGCCTATTATGATCACCCGACCTCTCGGGGCGAGCAGAGTCAGATCCGTCTCAAGGTTTTGGTTGGCAAGCATCTCAAGAATAAGGTCAAAACCTGTGCCACCGGCGGCTTCCTGAAGATTATAGGCATAATCTTTACTCTTATGATCAAAGGGTTTTGCCCCTAGTTTTTCTATAAGTGCCATACCCTTTTCTGAACCAGCAGTGCCAAAGACTTCCATTCCCAACCCTTTTGCAAGTTGTATCGCCGTCTGCCCTACAGAACCACTTGCACCATGGATCAAAACCTTCTCTCCAGGCTGCGCCCTGCCCCGGATAAAGAGTGCCCGCCATGCAGTTGCGGCGGGGACGCCAAGTGCTGCTCCCTGGGCAAAGGAGAGATGCTCCGGTAAAGAAAAAATCTGGTCGGTTTTACACAACACCTGCTCTGCATAAGCACCGGAAAGAGCTGCTGAGCTGTACACCCTGTCACCCTTTTTCCAATCACCTACAGCTTCGCCACACGACTCAATAACACCAGCAACATTTCCCCCGGGCGTATAGGGCAGCTCTGGTAAAACCGGATAGGTCCCTGCACGGATGTACGTCTCCACCGGATTAACCCCAATAGCCTTTGCACCTATAACCACTTCTCCTTTTGAGGGCAGATATGACTCTTTATCAACTACCTGCATGACTTCAGGTCCTCCAAAAGTCTTAACCTCTATCGCTTTCATGCATTCCACCTCAATTAGGGCCTGATAAATTTTCTTCTGCTTTTTTATGGCAGAAAATAATTTCATGAAGGTACTTATCCAAGCATTTTAGAAAGTTCCGATCTATTCGGATTAGGACTTCTTCCAGCTCTTTTCTTCACCCCGAAGTAACCTGCTAATATTTTCATGGTGCTTAATCCAGATCAAGAGAGCGACGATGGATGCGGTGACGATGGTAATTTTTGAGCCACCCAAAAGATAAAGCCACAACGGAATAAGGCCGGAGGCTAAAAGAGAGCCTACAGAGACAAACCCGGAGAGTAGGACGGAGGCGAGAAAAACAAAGAGGCTAATACCAATTGCGGCTGGAGAAAGATAGAGGAAGACGCCCAGCCCGGTGGCAACCCCCTTGCCACCCTTAAAACCAAGATAGACGGGGAACATGTGTCCAACCGCTGCCAATAGCCCTGTGCAAGCAACAATAAGTTCTTTAGAAGCGGTTTCAGGCAGCAACTGTGCTGCGATATACATCGGCAAGAAACCCTTAAGACAGTCGCAAATCAGGGTGAGAAAACCGAGTTTTTTGCCCAGCACCCTGTTAACATTGGTGGCACCAATATTTTTGCTTCCCTCTTTGCGTACATCCACACCAACCAGCCGACTGATAACAAGACCAAAAGGGATTGCTCCCAGCAAATAGCCAAATACAGGAAAAATAATGTACATCTCTCGCCGCGATCCTCATATAATTTATTAAAATAGCCTTATAAACGAGACTATTTTTCTTTCTTTCGATGCCTGAGAAATCTCTTCCGCAGCCTCTCTGAGATATCTTCATCCCTGTAGGAAACAACTGTGACAGGACATTTTCGAAACATTCTTTCAGCAACTGAACCGGTAAAAATATGCCGTAGATCGTTGGTTTTAACCCCCATGACCACCATATCAATTTCCCGATCTTCAACCAGCTTTAAGAGCTCATTTGTGGGTTCCCCCAGACAAAAGGTGTAGGTCACCCTGTCATCCGGCAGAGTTAACTGAGCCATCAGCTTATCTAACTTTTCCTGCCTCTCTTTCTTAATGGTTTCGACGTAATGCTCGACATCAACTTTGTAGCCAAAGGAGGTGATCTTATCAACCGCCTCAAGATCACGTTCATTGATCACGTTGACAACCACAAGCTCGGCCCCCGTGGCGGTTGCAAGCTCAGCAGCATAATTTACGATACCTTTGGAATATTGTGAGAATGCAATTGGCACCAAAATTCTTTTTACCATAATGTACTCCGATATATTGTTGTCCCTCTATGATAGAGGGACATAGTCCTGCCCCGTCCAGAGATCTATTATGCGGAGACAGGTTGAAGTTTTGCGGCTCTGCCTTTCTGCAGGTACCAGATAAGAGCAAGTAAGAGCAGGGCAGGTAAGAACATCAACTCTTTATTGGGCCTGTCAGTTGGCATCTGGATAGAGAGGATTTCCTGGTCAAAGTCTATCTTGGCCTTTTCAGCCGGGCTGCCAAAGCCAACCATATCAACTATAACTTTGTCGTCTTCCTCTTTGGTTTCAATGCCAAGGGCGCTGAGCTTTTCTACTCCCGTTGTTTCGGCCCCTACGGGGAGCATAACCGTCATTTTATACTCATCCCCGTTCATATTCTCGCCCTTCAGTTTTAAGCGTAACTGGGAACCAGCATCCAGGTTATCCAACACCTGAACCAGCTCTTTGGGCGATTTTTCAGTGAGTGGTGGATACACCTTATCCCAGAAGAAACCGGGTCTAAATAGAGTAAAAGCGATCAGCAGCAGGGCTGCAGTCTCCCACCAGCGACATTTGGTTATAAACCAACCCTGGGTTCCAGCGGCAAATACCAGCATTGCTATAACTGCGCCGAAAACGACCACGACAAGATGGAACCAGTTTGCCACACCGATCATCAGGAGTTCATTGTTGAAAATGAAAATAAAGGGAAGAATTGCCGTACGGATATCATAGGTAAAACCCTGTATACCCGTACGGATCGGATCTCCTCCAGATATTCCTGCAGCCGCAAAAGCTGCAAGCCCCACCGGCGGTGTATCATCAGCCAGGATACCAAAATAGAAGACAAAAAGATGCACTGCAATGAGTGGTACAATAAGCCCATTTTGGGCACCCAGACTGACAATGACAGGCGCCATCAACGTTGACACAACGATGTAATTTGCCGTAGTCGGCAATCCCATTCCAAGAATCAGGCTGATAACCGCAGTAAAAAGCAGAATCAGCATCAGGTTACCACCTGAGATGAACTCCACAAATTCTGTCATGACCAGACCAATGCCGGTGAGTGTAACAGTTCCAACCACGATACCAGCAGCAGCAGTTGCCACCCCGATACCTATCATATTTCTGCCACCGGAAACCATACCGGTGATAAGTTCGCCCCACCCCCTGGCAAAGCCATAATCAGCACCCTGGAGTTTTCGGAAGAAACCTTTCAGTGGATGTTGCGTGAGTACAATAACCATCAACAGTACGGTGGCCCAGAAGGCAGACAGTGCAGGTGAGAGCCTTTCAACCACCAGACACCACATCAAAACAACTATTGGCAGCAAATAGTAGTAGCCGGCCTGGGCTGTTGGCCCAAGGGCTGGCAGCTCCGTGATCTCGGTAGTTACTTCAAGATCAGGTACTTTACAGGCAAAATAAATAAGAGCTAGATAGGAAACAGCCAGCAGAACACAGATAATCCATATTGCAGCATCACCTGCCAGAGTCTTGATCCAGCCAAGACCATAATAGGTCAACCCAGCAATAATGACCAGACTGAGCACAACCAGAACAAAGGTAACAAGAGATTGCGACAGGGTTTTTGTACTTCTCTTTGGCAAGCCTTTCAAATCAAGCTTGCAGGCTTCAAGATGCACGATATAAACGAGCGCAATATAGGAGATGATTGCCGGTAGAAATGCGTGCTTAATAACTTCGATATAGGAGATGCCAACATATTCAACCATAAGAAAAGCAGCAGCCCCCATAACAGGGGGTGTCAGCTGGCCATTGGTTGAAGAAGCAACCTCGACTGCACCTGCCTTTTCAGCCGAGAAACCGACCTTTTTCATCAAAGGAATAGTAAAAGTTCCGGTGGTTACAACATTTGCAATGGAAGACCCTGAAACAAGACCTGTCATGGCCGAAGAAACGACAGCAGCTTTTGCAGGCCCACCCCTCAGATGGCCAAGCCCGGCAAAGGCCGTTCGGATAAAATAGTTTCCGGCACCAGCCGCTTCGAGCAAGGAGCCAAAGAGTACAAACATAAAAACCATACCCGTTGATACGCCCAGTGCCACACCAAATACGCCTTCTGTGGCCAGCCAGTAATGTGACATACCTTTCACAAGACTCGCCCCCTGATGGGCAATAACTTCAGGCATATGCGAGCCGGCAAAGGTGTAGGTGATGAACACTGCGGCCACAATCATCAATGGAGGTCCTAAAGCTCGTCTCGTCGCCTCAAGAAGAAAAATGAGTCCTGCAACAGAAACTGTTAAATCTAGCACAGTTGGCTTTCCAGGACGATCTGAGAGTTCTGTATAAAAAATAAAGATATAGGCGGCACAAAAGGCTGCAGCGAAGGCGATAATCCAGTCTTGAACGGGAATACGCCCTTTTGGAGAACTCTTGAAGGTTGGAAATGCCGTGTATGCTAGAAACACGGCAAAAGCCAGATGGATAGAGCGTGCTTCTGTATCGTTAATCACAAAGAAATTCAGCATAAAAGGTAGTGGGGAGGCATACCAGAGCTGAAAAATAGTCCAGGCTAAAGGCACAAAGAAGAGAACATTCCGGGAGATTGTATCCTTAGGGTTTCGCCCTCCGGTATCCACATCTGCAACCAGATCCTCTACAATATCCCCTGGAACCGGTTTTTCTGTCGCTTTTGTCATATCAACACGTTCTCCTTTTCGTCCTGAAACGTCATCAACAACGACCTCACTTGCTAATCGACACCAATGACCTTTCTTTCTTCTTCCGACCATAAACTACAGGCCGACCACCATAGTATTCTTGTAACCGTTCACCAGCACCCCATTTTCGTCCGATCAGGCCTCCTGGCATAGCCAACTATAGCCAGGAGACCAGCTTGAACGAACCTGGAGCACTGGACGAACGGTTACGGACTCTGGTTATGCAGTCTTTTGAAAGGGGCGGTGAACGGTTACGTATTCTTCTCCACACCAGACCACCTGAACCTCTAAATCAACAGACTCTTAAATGGTTTAAAACACTTCTATATGACACAACAGTTTTATTTATAAGTCAAGATATTTCAAGGGTTGAGGCGTTAGTTCAGCAACCGAAAAAACGAACATTCACCAACTTTTTTAAACCCTGAAATACGACAGAATACCTATTAACAACTGTCAGAAACATGCTTACTCTTCTAAGCGTAGCAGAAAAAAAAACACTATGTTACATTGCCGAAGTCCTATGAAATCAGATAAACTATTTCAATTTTTACCAATTACCAATAATGAGCATTCAAAAAATTTACCAATATCCTGAACCTGTTTTACGCAAAGAAACTGAAATAATAACAGCCTTTGACGAAAAACTGGCTCACCTGGTCGAAGAGATGGTTGAGACCATGTATGACGCACCCGGCGTCGGACTCGCCGCCCCCCAGATCGGTCAGTCTCTGAAATTGATTGTTGTGGATACTTCAAGAGATAGCGAAGAAGACCAGCAGCAGCAACAACACATGGTAATAATCAACCCACAGATCATAAAACACGAAGGGAGCCAGGTTGACGAAGAAGGGTGCCTCAGTGTTCCGGAACTGACGGCAAAAGTTAACCGCCACAAAAAGATCACCGTCACCTATCAGGATCTAACGGGAAAAGAACATGAACTGACAACCGAAGATCGCTTTGCAGTTGTCCTGCAGCATGAGATTGACCATCTCAATGGTATCCTGTTCATTGACCATCTCAGTCCGTTGAAAAGAAGTCTCTATAAGAAAAAAGTTAAAAAATGGCTCAAGGGATAAAATGCTTTTTGCTACAATAACGACAAAAGAATTTCTAAGGATTACATAGGAGAGAAAATGTCGATGGAACCTTTACGCATAATATTCATGGGAACTCCTGATTTTGCCGCATCAACCCTCCAGGCTCTCATTGATGGTCCAGATGAGGTTGTAGCTGTTGTAACCCAACCGGACAGGGCAAAGGGCAGAGGAAAAAAACTCTCCGCTCCGGCGACAAAAATAATCGCAGAAGCCAACGATATACCGGTACTCCAGCCGACAAAAATTAAAACCGAAGAGTTCCATAATGGCTTACTCTCCTACCACCCGGACCTGATCGTAGTAACAGCCTATGGCAGAATTCTACCAACATCACTCCTGACCCTGGCACCGATGGGCTGCATCAACGTGCACGGCTCCCTCCTGCCACATTACCGGGGAGCGGCCCCCATACAGTGGTCCGTCATCAACGGCGAAAAAGAGGTCGGTGTTACCATAATTCAGATGGATGAAGGCATGGACACCGGGGATATGCTTCTCAAAGGGAAAATGACTCCTGCACCGGACGAAACATCGGGGTCTCTTTTTAAAAAACTGGCAGCACTTGGCAGTGAAACACTGTTGAAAGCAATCAATGGTTTAAAAGAAGGAACTGTAATTGCAGTGGAGCAGGAACACGACCATGCAAGCGAAGCTCCAATGATGAAAAAGAACGACGGCCTGATCGACTGGTCTAGAGATGCCGGCGAACTCGAATGCTTAATTCGAGGCCTTGATCCATGGCCCACCGCGTTTTGTTTTTATGAAGAGAAACGACTCCGCCTCTTCTGTCCCGAGGTCGTACATAAGGAAAGTGAGGTTGCGCCAGGTACAGTCCTGCATGCTGATAAAAGAGGCCTGCTGGTTGCCTGTGGTAACAACGCCTTACTGGTAAAAGAAATCCAACCAGAGGGGAAAAAACGAATGCCCGTCGATGCCTTTCTCTGCGGTGCGGCAATCCCTGCGGGCACTAAACTGACAACTATCGTATCAACGTGACATCTTTTTCCACAGGTAGAACCTGCTACTTTGACTGTTTTTCTGGAGTCAGCGGCGATATGCTGCTGGCTGCATTACTCCACGCAGGGGTAGACAAAAGCGAGCTGCTCTCAGAGCTTAAAAAACTTCACCTGGATGGCCTTGATTTTCAGGTAAATGAGAAAAAGATCAACTCCATCAGTGGTCTAAAGGTTGATATTGACAGTGAAAAACGTCAAGACCTGCGAACCCTGCCCACAATTGTAGAGTTAATCAACAGAAGTGGTCTTGAACCGAATATCATCAACCGGGCCACTGAAGTCTTCACGGTACTTGCAAGAGCCGAAGCAAAGGTACATGGTATTTCCGTTGACAAGGTCCACTTCCATGAGGTGGGTGCCCTTGATACCATTGTTGATATCGTTGGTGTGCTCATCTGTCTTACCCTCCTTAAGGTCAGCAGAGTCGTCTGTTCATCCTTACCCACGGGATCTGGATTCGTCAACTGTGACCACGGCTTACTCCCCCTGCCGGCCCCCGCCGTCTGCGAACTATTGCAAGATGTACCGACCTACGGGGTTGAGCTCAGCCAGGAACTCATCACACCAACCGGTGCTGCACTGATTAAGGTACTTGCAGACAGCTTTGGCCCCCTGCCACCAATGATCATTGAAACAAGTGGCTATGGCGCGGGAAGCCATGTCCTTGAAAATGGCCAGCCGAATCTTCTTCGTTGCATTATCGGTACCAGCGAAGAGGTGGTT
>JAAELB010001143.1 GCA_024227155.1 Desulfobulbaceae bacterium | reverse complement strand
CATCTCAACTACGCATCCATTCACAATCAAAATTACATTTCTCAGACTGAGCTGCTTCTGTATCTGAATTTCTGAACCTTTTTCTGTTACTGGAAGGAGGTTAGCATCGAAACAAACCGCCTTAAACTGCCGATGTAATGCCTCCATAGAGACGTAATCGCTCTGTGGGGGTTTCCATAGATAGGTTCTTCTGCTGCCACAATAACAATCTATTCGAAATAAGGGAGACTACTAATGGTAATCTATTCGCTTGTTACGTACCCCCAAGAGTCTGCAACACCAATGGTTACAAAGTTTATGGAAGCGCCAGAGATACCAGACTTCATGACCAGGCTGGGACCATATGTCAGTGCAAGCAGAGCAGATGGCATCCGTGTTATCGCAATCTTTGAACTTGACAAGTCAAGGTTGGCAGAGGGGCTGGAGTTCCTTGGCAGTTACTTTGCGCATTTCTTTGGGATTCCAGGCTACGCTTATGAGTATAAGCCTTACTTTGAACTTGAGGAAGCGTTGAAAACGCTTGGTATGTGATAAAGGTTTAAAAAAGCTGATTGCATTACAGCTATACAGAATAAAGAAGGAGGTACAACGAGATGATACTTATGGGTACATATACGATGCCAAACGACAAGACAGAAGCGTGGAAGAAATGCATATCCGATTTAGTTGCGAATCCGCCCACCGAAGGCATAAAAAAATGGCAGACATTTTCGTGTTCCGCTGAATGTGGGTATAAAGGTTACAATCTAATATTCACAGAGAAAGGCAAAGAGGATGAGGCGCTTTTGGAGATCGCTAAAACAATGTTTCCTTTCACACAAATAGAGGGGACTTCGTGGAAACTTGAGCCATTAATGAGTGTGACAGATTCTCTTAATGTCTTGGAAAAAAATAGATAAATTCCGAATCAACCAAAACAGAACATTTGATGGGAACCAGTTTCACCCGAACAGGCTGGAGGACTTCGCAAATGTTAT
>JAAELB010001142.1 GCA_024227155.1 Desulfobulbaceae bacterium | reverse complement strand
CATACTCCTGGTTAAAAATAGCATCTGATTTTTTGTATTCATCTATCTGCACTAAGAAACAGTTATCGCAGACAAACAACCTGAGAGGATAAAAGATCTCCGGTTCGTTTAATTGTTTTCGCGTTAGAAAGGAATTTGAGGGGGGAGCGTTAACAAGATCAACAAATTCATGCGTTAGCTCCTCACGACAAAACCGGCATTTCATGAGCTAGCTCGTGGTTGATAGTTAATAGCTGGTCGTAAATTCATAATCACTGACTCTTTTTTATGGAGGTTATAAAACTGTTAAGTATTTATGCGTTTTCTCTTTCTTTGTTTTTGACAGCTTATGGACTACCAGCTAACACAATGCCAGAAAAATCTTCACTCATCAGTGGGTGGGTTTGATCTTTTTCCGAAACATGTGCTATTTCCAATGGCCACTTAATTCCGACTTTCGAATCATCATAACGCACGCCTCCTTCATGTTCAGGGCTATAAATTTCTGTGTGAAAATATAGGAGTTCACAATTTTTTTCCAGAGCCTGGAACCCATGCGCAAATCCTTCGGGGATGAACATCATCTTCATGTTTTCAGCAGACAGTATTTTTCCGTACCACTTTAGAAAAGTTAAAGAGTCTTTTCGCAGATCTATCATAACATCAAAGACTGAACCTCGCAGGCATTTAACCATCTTAATCTCGGACTTTGGAGGGTATTGAAAATGCATTCCACGGATAGAACCTTTCTGCCGGGTCATTGAATGATTGATCTGAACGATGTTTCTGCCATTCAAAATTCGCTGAAACTCGTTCCGGCAAAAAATCCTAACAAAAATTCCCCGATGATCTGTAACCGGTTCTGGTTCAATGGCAAAGACGCCTTCAAATGGCAGTTCACTGATTCTCATTCATATGTCCATATATTTGATAATATGCTCAATTCTTTGTTCGTATATTGCTTCTCTTTTCTTTGCGCTAACCTTATATTCATCGACCGTATACCGCACCGTATCGTCAAAATCTAATTTTGGCTGCCATTTTAATCTGTTAACAGCTTTTGAGATATCAAGATGCAACACATTGGCCTCGAATTTTTCACTGTTTTCAGTTTCACACAAGATACTGCCATGCCCCCAATTCTCAACAACCTTTTCAGCCAGTTCCTTTACGGTTATCATATTCTTTGAGGACGGGCCAAAGTTCCATGGACCGGCAAACGTCTTCCCGTCACTATAAAGCAAAGAACCCAGTTTCAGATAACCGCTTAAGGGTTCAAGAACATGCTGCCAGGGCCGAACAGCGCCTGGATTTCTTAAAATAATCGGATCGTTTTTTTCCAGCGCCCTGATACAGTCCGGTATAATCCTGTTTTCCCCCCAGTCACCGCCACCAATTACGTTACCCGCACGCACAGAAGCTATATTTGCCGAACTTGTGCCATTTAAAAACGAATGGATATAAGAAGCGACAGCCATCTCACAGGCCGCCTTTGATGCACTGTATGGATCGTTTCCACCCAGTCTGTCGTTTTCGCGATAGCCATAGACCCATTCCCTGTTTTCATAACATTTGTCTGTGGTGATGAAGACACCGGCTTTTACTGATTTTGTATGCCTTATGGCTTCCAGTACATTAACTGTTCCCATGAAATTGGTGCTGTATGTGTTATGGGGATCTTGATAACCTTCCAGCACAATGGCCTGGGCCGCCAAATGAAACACAATTTCCGGGTTGTATTCAGCAAACAGTTTACAAAGCGCTTCATCATCTCTGATATCCTGGTCAATATGGGCAATCCTTTCACTCAACCCGCAAGCAACATAATTATCCCGGAGAGTCTGAGGCGGCAAGGATATACCCACAACATCCGCTCCCAGCTTAAGAAGCCAGATTGCAAGCCAGGAGCCTTTGAACCCGGTATCACCGGTTATTATCACTTTCTTATCTTTGTATATGTTATCAAACATGAAAATCTACCATATTTTCCAGAATGCCTTATTCGTATCCCATAGCTTATTTAGATACTCCATATCCCGTATGGTATCCATGCATGCCCAGAATCCTCTGTGCTTATAAACCATGAGCTGGCCTTCTGCTGCTATTGTTTCCAACGGCCCAATTTCAAGATCGCAATTTTCTTCTTCTGACAGATAATCAAAAATGCCTTTATTGAAAACAAAAAATCCGCCGTTAATAAGGCTATTACCGTTCTTTGGCTTTTCACTGAAAGATTCAACCTGATTACCCTTGATCTTCAGTTCGCCAAACCGGGATGCCGGATTGATGGCGGTAACAGTCGCCAGCTTGCCGTGACTTTTATGAAATCGAAGGAGATCTTCTATATCAACATTCGCGATTCCGTCTCCATAGGTCACCATAAACTGGTCGTCATCAATATACTTCTCAACCCGCTTCAGCCTGGCACCCTTGAGTGCATTGTTTCCGGTATCAGCCAATGTAACGCGCCAGTCTTTTTCTGGATTATGACTGTATACTTGAATTCCCTTTTTATTTCCAAGCTCTATTGTAAAATCATTATTTAATACGTCAAAATTATAAAAATACTCTTTTATCATCTCGCCTTTGTAACCCAGGGCAAGTATGAAATCAATATATCCGTAATGAGCATATGTTTTCATAATATGCCATAGTATTGGTCTACCACCAATTTCCACCATTGGCTTCGGGCGAAATTCAGTTTCTTCTCGAAGACGAGTGCCTAATCCACCACAAAGAATCACTACTTTCATCTATAGCTTCTCCAAAAAATTGATGGTTTTATATTCATAATCATTTATGGTGATATGCCTTTAAAATTAAAAACTTTTCTAAGGCACATTCCATAAACATCCTTTAAATCTCTTCTTTCTGGAAATATGAAAAGTGCTTCTCTCAAATGCCTCAACAAATTGTCTATATGAAAATAATCATTTGTTCTCAAATTACCTGAATGCCAGTTGGATGATTGTTTCTTGTTCCATGTATAGTAAAAATAGCCGTTATGAATTAGTTCAATCGCTCTGCTTATTTCATATTTCATTTTATTGCCAAATCTTGTTTTGAAGCACTTCAATATGTCATTCATCAGGAAATCTTTTTCTGATTTTTCAATTCCTGCATAATTAACCAATTCGAGATGGGCATATGTCAGTCTGCAATGTGGCAAGGTAATACCTTCTGAAAACAAGTTGTGCTGAATTTCTGAAATGAGCTGTTCGTACCGTTCATCCAGAGATCTATAATTATAATTTCTTGTTAGTCTCCTCACAAAAAGTACATCATCTATTTGTACGATCTTGCCTAATAATAAGGCTATTTCAGCTAAAATTAGGTTGTCCACAAACAACGTTTCATCCCATGTTCGAACCTTCTTGAGTATATTTATCCTGTATAAGCCGTATAACATATTACACATGCCTATTTCCCATATTAGATGTCTGAATCTTTCTATAGGATTATCTTGATCAGCATTAACATGATCGTTTGCAATACCAATAAATTTCGAATTTGCATCCAACACTTTTGTTCGCGGGTAAACCAAAGCTATTGAAGGATCTGATTCCATCTTCTCCACACATTTAGCAATAAATGTTTGTTCGCGCATGTCATCGTGGGATGCCCACATAAAGTAGGGGGCACTTGAAAGTCCTAACACATTTTTAAAATTGATTGCCGCCCCTAAATTTTCTTCGAAACGATGATAACTTATCCTTTTATCCATCTTTTGATATTTTAGGCATATTTCCTGTGTAATGTCTGTCGAACAATTATCAGAAACTATCAATTCTATATTCTCGAAATCTTGAGATAGAATAGACTCAATCGCTTGACTTAAAAAGTTGCCCCCATTATAGACAGGTAACCCAACACAGACTGTGGGCCGCCTGTTACGAGATATTATACTGGGCGCTATTGGTTTTTCCGTCGAATGTGTAAGCGCACTTAGATGATCTTTTATCGTTTTCTGTTTGGGATTAAGCTCAAGAGATTTTTTTAGAGCTATTCGGGCCTTTTCAATATCACCCATCTCGAAATAAAACATGCCAAGTCGGTTTAAGGCATCCACATCCTGATTTTCTATCGCTATAAACTTTTCTAATTGACCGGCAGCCTTCTGCCAACTCTTGATACCCTGGTATAAATCTGCAAGATTTAACAAAGTATCCAAATAGTCTTCTTTGATGGAAAGTGCTTTCAAAAAGTAGTTTTCTGCTTCCTCTACGTTCCCCTTTTGGTAATGGATCACCCCGAGGTTGTTAAGGACCTCCACGTCTTCGGAATTTTCTTCCAAAAGACTCATAAAATGTTTTTCAGTCTTTTCAATTTTCCCTTCAGCGAAAAGCACTTCGCCCTGTTTTAATTTGCCTTTCATTTAGGAATCCTCTTTAGTCTTTTTAATCTACCAGTGCCTGGAAAGCATTACGGATATGATATTATTGCTTTTTCGGTACGATCCATACTGTGTACCAAACCATCTTCTTTGGACACAAAGCTTCATCCCGAGTCTAAAGGTGAAGACCTGCTAATTCTTTGCTATACAAGCCTGTTTTGGATAAATAAAGCCATTCAATATCGATGACTTTTTCCTTTCTCGAATACTACGATAAATTCTGACTGAACCTGATACAGTTCTGTTTAAGCAAAGATTTGCAATTTTCTTACCAACAGTCAGGTATTTTTATTTGATTATATTATCAATGAGTTATAATTACACCATTAATGTGAAGCCGCCAATGGACCTGCAAACAGTCATTTTATTGAATGTTAAGGCATCAGGACCCATTAATCGCCTGTGTCTGTCTGCTCATACAAACGGCCTTTTTCCACACAGCTTTTGTTTTTAACAGTTAAGGTGTTATGGAACCACCATCGGCTTTCCCAATGATTGCCGATACTTCTCAATTGAAAAGGTCTCGTTGAACGTTAAGCCTGGATACCCGCTTTCGCGGGTATGACGGACATTTTTTAGCCCTGTAGTCACTCCTGTTGAGACTGTCCTCGACTCCGATCGGGGAGCAGGAGTCCAGATAAACGTCTTTTAAAATAGCGATTTGCCAGAACTTATTGAGATGTTACTGATGGACTTGTTAACATTTTCAAATCAAATGGAATTCATGTCATATTTTTGACATTTAACGGGGATGATGCCTCATGGGTTTCGGCTACTGGGGAGCCCGCGGAATCTGATGGAACATATCAAGATATTTTTCTTCAAGGTGTTTTACAAATCCGGCTGTCTGAAATAATGGTTTTTCCCAATGATTTTTAAGGAGACGTTTCTTCAGTCCGGCATATTGTTTCGGATTCAGGGCAAGATCTGCGGCCTTTTTCTCATAGACGTCCAGATTATCGGTTATCAAATCATCAAGTTCCAGTGCGCCCAATATACTCGATGACATCCTTGAGGCAAAATGCCCCCCCTTTAGGGTGAGCACAGGCACGCCGGCCATAAGCGCATCACTTGTTGTTGCAGCACCGCTGACGGTTTTTGTGTCCAGAGCAAGATCTGCAAGGCAAAGACGCGCCAGGTGGTCTTCTTTGGGAATTTTTGCTGCAAATACAATGCGGTCCAGGCAGATGCCGTGTTTTTTTGCATGATACAAAAGATTGCCCTCGGCAGTTGTGCTGCCTGCCATGAGCCAGAGAACGCTGTTGGGAACCTTTTTCAACAGGCGCATCCAGCATGAAAAAACGGTTTCATCAATCTTATAGGCGGTATTAAACGAGGCGAACACAAATCCGGATTCGGGAAGGCCAAAATCTTTTCTTTGTTTTTTTAAATCGGGAATCACCTGCCCGTCGTTGTTTATCTGGTAGCAGTCCGGCATATGAACAATTTTTTCCGTGTAAAAGGGCTGCTGGTTTTTGGGCACCACGATTCTATCTGCAATCAGATAGTCATAAAAATCCGCACCGGAGGTTCCTGCCATCCCCAGCCATCTCACCTGGATAGGAGCGGGCCTCAATGCACAGATTTCAGGCCGCCCCCCTTTCATGTAACCTGCCAGATCAACCAGGATATCCACCTTGTCCTTGTTGATTTTCATGGCAGCCGTTTGGCAGGTGTCCATCTTAAGATCAAT
>JAAELB010001141.1 GCA_024227155.1 Desulfobulbaceae bacterium | reverse complement strand
CCCATGACATCACAAAAAAGATTGCCCTTGGCTCAGCCACGAAGTTTTATATAATGATGAATGGCTCTGATAGGACAGAAAGGAGAATCTGTCGCTTTGACTTTGACCACCGCTGGGACACCTTTAGAATGCTTGTAGGACAGCAACTTTAACTTAAACTTTGAGACAGAAATGACAGTATTTTGGAATGAAATGGCATTGACTGACCTTGTCATTTCTCCGGGACGAAGAAAAGCATGAAAAGAGGTGCTCAACATGGCTTTGATAAGAACAGAAGTATAAACTGGCCACCCAAAAGATGCGACAGCAGAAACCATTTTGTGTAAAGCAGACAAAGTAAGAGGGGGTCTAAGGTCAAAATGGGGTTTTGATTTTTTCATACCCATGAGAGTGCGTCTTACCAGAAAATGATCCGTTGGGTCTCTCTCATCATAGACTTTATGCCAGAAAGCCAGGGCAGACACCTTGGTAGCAATAGTAGGAGGGGATCTGCCTAGCCTGTAAAGGTGAGCCATATACAAACAAACATGAGCTGGGGTTACTGGGAAAACATTTAAACCAGAGTCAAGAGAGACTATAAATGCTCTGAATTCCTTTACAATTTTTTGGTACGACACTTGAGTAGACTGTGCTAACGATGAGAATATCATGTCAGACGTGAGTTGCACCAAGGAAGTTACTTCTTCGGAACTGGAGAGGGTTTTTCCTGAAGCCAAGGTGCCCAACTTTTTGCTTTTGCTACCTGAAAACGTGTAAGAAGATCGGCTATAACATGACAACCTTTTATG
>JAAELB010001140.1 GCA_024227155.1 Desulfobulbaceae bacterium | reverse complement strand
GAACATGCAATTTTTACTTTACCTTGGCGTATTGTTGTTTATCCATTTAAGCAATGAATTTAGGCGTATTTTTGGAAAATAAGTAGTTTTCATCGCAAATTGACATTTGATGTCCGCCATCTTTGATCGAGCTGCCTTTTGCGTATACGCGAACATTGTTTCCATTTCCACTAGAAGGACCTTGTGTACAGGTACAAATTGTTAATTCGGTGGTGTTATTTATCTAAATATGTCTTTAAAAGTGTTTGACGTGCAATTTCATTAGGTTTAATGGATACTATAAGCATCATCGGTTCTAGTGATGTATATATGTGTTGGGTGACCCTGCCTGTTAGTCTATAATTAATTCTCTATTATTTTCCCAAATTGACTTCTGTCAAAAACATAATGTGGGTGTGGTCATTGTACCAACATTTTCACCTATTTCCATAATAGTATGGTGGTTAATTGTTAACACCAGTAATTACTTTATTTAATTAGCTACCAGTTCATGTAATTAACTGGTTCCCATAATTTAGGGTTAAATTGCTATAGTTAAATATAAGTATGTAATTTCCTTTAAACACTGTAAGTTCTGGCTAATATCCCATATAATTACCTGTCAGATCATTGAAAGGACAGCACAACAACCCAGTTTGTGCTCTGGTTAGTGTTCATTTTTACTAACTATTTAGAGAGATTCGTTTGGTGCTCCGTGTTTGATTTCCCCTGGATCAAGGCAGCAGTTTCCGGTTCAACCCTACAGTTCTTCACAGCACAGCAGTTTCTGGTTCAACCCTACAGTTCTTCACAGCACAGCAGTTTCCGGCTCAACCCTACAGTTCTTCACAGAATAGCAGTTTCCTAGGACAGCCTTTCTTCAAAGTGCAGTGCCCGTGCATCCCGGATACAGTTCCTTCATGTCATAGCAGGTTTCCAGAGACGGCCTTTCTTCATAGTAGCAGTGTTCCTGATGCAGTTGTAGCCTTACGTCCACATCAACATCAGTAGCAGGCTTTTGTGCAGAATTACAGCAGTTTCATCAGTTTCATCAGTTTACAGTTTTAAGAAGGCGATTCTTCACGTCCGGCAACAAGTGTGCACGTTTCGTGGGACGCCTCTCTCTGCTTGCAGTTAGGGGTGCAAGTGGCCCACTTCGTGCACAAAGTAAATCACACGCGGAGGGTCAAGCATTCTAAACCAGTCTCTCTCAAAATTCATCATCTACGTTATGTTGTTTTTTAATGTAGCATAAATCGGATTGTTGTGTTCCCCTGTTTAAGATCACCAGTCAGATGGGTTTTACAGATGTTTCATTTATTTAGTTGTATCCGCCCAGTCTGTCATCGGAATCTAGGCAGTGGTCACTGTATCAAGTTATTTCACAAGCACGTACTGGTGCAGTACTTTACTACTTTAATTACCAAGAGTTTTGGAGTTTATTCCTGTATTTAGAGTTCATTTGAGAAGTTATAGGAGTTCAGTGATTGAGCAGAATGAGGAGTTATGTCATTCTATTCCCAAGAGTTGTTTTAAGTACTATGTAAAGAGGAGTTGGAGTGATTATAATAAATTGATTATTATTGATCTGCATTGTCATCACTTAATCTGCACTATTCACTCACCATTACACTCACCGTGTTTCACCAGCCATCCATAGACGTTACATTTTGGTGTCAGAAGTGGGATATAATTCACTCATAATTATATCTCTGATTCGATACCTACACCTATTGTTGAGAACTAATTGCATGCAGCATGGCAACGAGTGATTTAACTCAAATTTATCACTCAGACTCAGGGGACGAGCTTGTAGCTGGCGCCCAAGGTATGTTTCCAAATGTACCACCACCTGCTTACTCTCAAACCTTTCAAGAGAATTTGAATACACTTGCAAATGCAGCTATCAGTCAACGGGCGGGACTACCCCAAACACCTGGCAATTTACGTACCCCGCCAAACCAATCTGCAAATGAAACCATGTTAGAATTCGCAAATGCCAATGCACAACTTTTAGCTGATTTGCAACAGTTTCATAACCGAAGTTCTCGGGCGTTTGAACAAATTGTTACTCAAAGAATCGGCAATATGGGCCAAGATACTCTGGCTGATATTTCACATCACAATCAAGCTGTGATTCAAGCAATTGATCGGTTAAATCAAGACGGACTTCAGCAACAAAGACATCATAATGACACCATTATGGAGTCTAGTTTGCAATTTCAAAATGATGTATCTGCACGTATACAAGATTTGAATAGCAGAACCTTTGCTGATTTTGATCAGAAAGTCGACTCAATTGTTGACGGAATTAAGGAAGAAAGACAATACGTCGCTGATAGAATAGTTTCTTCCACTCGAGAAATACAACAAACCATTTCAGGCTCCCTGAAATCTTTAGCCGATAGTGTCACAAAACTCACCGAGAGTATGGCACAGTCTCAGGCCGAAGTACTAATGCTTCTTCGTAGTATGAGCTGTTCTCGAACACAGAATCTTGATTCGAAAACCCCTTCAAAGCCCCTATCTGAGGTAAATCTCGAGGCTTATGAGAAAGCGCTAAATAGAAGGACTACGCATAAGCATAAACATCTAAACAAAAAGGGTTATCAATATGAATCAACTGATAAATCAGAGGGTT
>JAAELB010001139.1 GCA_024227155.1 Desulfobulbaceae bacterium | reverse complement strand
TGAGAACAATGATATTTATGCAAAATTTGTTAATTCACAGGGCAGCGGTCGCGACCCACCTGGAGCCACGAGGGAGAACCCCGCAGACGATGACTTGACCAGCTTCACCGGTGCTCGACATCCAGAAACATGTGACGTCGACAAGGGCGGGAAAAAGAAAACAAAACACAACGTTTCCACCCACACCGAAAACGGTCAGGCAAGTCGCGGGTTTGTCCCTCGAGACTCTGTATTAGAAATCAAATCAAAACATAACGTTCTCAACAACAATGTTTTAGTTGATAGTAATGTAAACAAACAATTCAGTGAATATATTGACTTTAGTAAATTGGATATTAATGGAGACAGTGATATAAATAAGCATGGAGAAATTTGTATTGTACCTGATTTTAATGTGAATTCCAAAACTGACTCGCGCGTGCAAGGGGGCCGCGTGGACACTCGAGACCAGGCAGACTTTAAAAACGTAATGAAAGCCGTTGATTTTGACTTGTCTGCTATGAGTTCGAGCCACCGCGCGGACCTCAGTGCGCGCGCGAGTACGGTAGGAAATAGTGATGTTTTATGTATAAATGTATGTAGTAATGTTATAGATACAGGTGTTAACAGCATGACATCTGAACTGGACATTGAACGAATCGAAAAAGAAAACAGGGATCACGCATGTAGTTACAAGACTCACGCGGATTCTAACTTTGATAAAGTCAGCGATCCAGGAAGCGGTCCAGTTCAGATTAATTGCGACAAAATAGCAGGAAACTGCGTCATTGATGATGAATATGTTACCGCTCACGTAAAAGTGGACGAACCTTTCAGTTTTAGCATAGGTAGGTCTGTTGACGATGTTAAATGTGACATCATTACTAGTAGTGGTGGTAAAAATAATATTTTAGAAATTAGCCCAATTAGAACGGAACATAGTGGTTCAAGCAAGGGGGTCCCCACTGTTAGTGAAATGGCAGACAATGGAAATAGGTGCAATTTGGGGGAAAACGAACTGCTGATATTGGCCAATATGGAATGTGAAGACACTAATTGCAAAGTAAGAGATTCAACTAAAGAAAATACGTGCCAAAAACACGCCAGGTTACGCAACACCCTTATAACCTATCTGCAAGTTAGAGAAACGGGAAAACCAACTTTATGCCAAGCCAAGACTGCAGTAGAGCACAATTTTAACATACCAGCTTAGGAAAAATACAAG
>JAAELB010001138.1 GCA_024227155.1 Desulfobulbaceae bacterium | reverse complement strand
GGGGAAAACACTTGGAAGTTCCTTTTGTTCTTCCTGTGTGACATCTTAGATCGGTAGATAACCGAAGAATCACCTGTGTCGTGTTTTAACAGGGCACGAAAGATTTCTCGCAAGGGCTTCAGATCAGCCTTCGGCATTACAAAAAAATAGCCACTCTCCAAAAAGAGACCGTCAGCGACCAGGGCGTGAAGATGCGGATGAAACCTTGCATAATCGCCGAATGACTGTATTGCAACGACCATTCCCGGGATGCCGATTTTCTTACCAAGCGTGATCTTGAAGAATTTAGTTAAGGCTTTCACAGCACACTGGCTGAGCTTGCCCAGAAGTTTACGGGTATAAAGAAAGAATTTGCGCGATATCTTAGCGGATCTTCACCTCAATTAAACACCAAAAATCACCGTAACTCCATGAAACAGTGAAGAAATACCACAATTACTCCCCTGACTATGTAGCCACTAAATATTCTCCTGCATGCCTTGACATTGGCGGCTATATGTGTAATAGTGTAGCCACTATGTATATTGATACTTCAAAAACAAAAAGAGGGGCCAAGACCTACACGCGAAACTTGCTCCGCACGTCCTACCGTGAAAATGGCAAAGTAAAGCATAAAACTGTCCTTAACCTTTCAATTTGTTCACAGGAAGAAATTGACGCCATTAGGCTTGCCCTTAAACACAAAAGCAACCTTAAAGAACTTTTTTCAATTGAAGATGTTGAAACAGTTCTAGGTAAAAGCATTGGTGCTGTTTGGGTGATGAAATTACTTGCCGAGAGATCTCATGTTTCAAAATCACTTGGAAATAAGGCGGAAGCTAAGCTGGCATTGTTG
>JAAELB010001137.1 GCA_024227155.1 Desulfobulbaceae bacterium | reverse complement strand
GCATTTTTAAAGAGTTTATAAAATTGGATCAAAGCTTGGATTGCTATCTGATTTGGAATACGTCAATTGATGACATATAATCACTGCTAGACGCGCTATTCTATGTACCGTGGGCCTGGGGTTGTTCCTTTTCTTCCCTCAGCTGCATAGAGTTTCTATATATATATTTATATTTTTTTTCATTTAATTATTTTTATAAGGGAAATTGCTATACTTTAATTGCCTTTGTGTCCTATTGCAACTTTTCCGGAGAACTAAAATGTTTCCCCCCCGTCGTACTTGTTGCGACTGTAACAGGGAAAGACAGTTTCATCTCAATGACTTGTCTGATGATGGCACACAGTGTTACTGCCCTTGGTGTCATGATACCCTGAATAAGGGTAGCGGTGCTTATTCCAAAGCATGGAAGCACCAATTTGTGTGCAATAACAAACCCAATCTCTATGACCCATTGTGTGCTTGTGACCTGTGGGAGTCCATGCTACGGGAATCTGAGCTGGCACGAGCTCCACCTGGTTATGATGAAAACAAAAAGAGATATAAATTATGTTTTGATTATGCTACATACCTCTCCAGTTTGGACGAGGAGGACTGGGACAAGGACTCGGACGAGCCCCCCACTGTAAAATACCCTCCAATTTCACGATGCTCCACATGCCACTTATATGTGCAATATGTGGTGGGCCCACGATTCCCCAACTGTCCCTATTGTTGGGAATGGATATATTTGGGTCGGGGAAGTGCTATTCACTTTTCCCGCCACTTAAGTAGGTGCCCCAATGCGCCCCACAAACACGACCAGTGTAAATGCAAATTGGGACCCAATGAATGGCTCACCAACATGTATGCTAGTGAGGGCAGTGTTGAAAATTGGACCTAAAATTTTTTTTATATATTCTGTATCTGACAATGACATTTATTTTACATGTGCTCAGTCTCTGATCACACATATGTATATTTGTACTGTATAACTATAGGGGTATATTTGACTATTGTCTCCTAAATAATACTATGGCATG
>JAAELB010001136.1 GCA_024227155.1 Desulfobulbaceae bacterium | reverse complement strand
TACTACTACTACTAGTCGTACAGTATCCACAGTAGTAGTAGAAATGGTAGTAGTAGTAGTAGTAGTAGTAGTAGTAGTAGTAGTAGTAGTAGTAGTAGTAGTAGTAGTAGTAGTAGTGGAGTGACGAAAAGAATATAGAGCCTATGCTATGTGTGGCAATATACACTTTTTTTACCATTTTCCCATGTTTACAATCATCTGTAACAACAGAATAAGTTGATATCAATTTAAATGTTTGTAAATGGGTGTTTGAAAAGTAAAACATTATAAAAAGCTAAAGTCCTATTGCATTGTAGTGTTTACACAACTTGTGTAATGGAGTGGTACTACCTAAATCAAGTTTCATGTACAGCACCTGTTTTGGCTTGTATTTCAACATTTGTAACTCAATCACTCTCTAACTTTGCATATCATGTACATGAATGGTCCGGCAGCATGTGTTAAAATTTGGTTAAGATTGTAGAAGTAGCAGTAGTAGTAGTAGTAGTAGTAGTAGTAGTAGTAGTAGTAGTAGTAGTAGTTGTAGTAGTAGTAGTAGTAGTAGTAGTAGTAGTAGTTGTAGTAGTAGTAGTAGTAGTAGTAGTAGTAGTAGTAGTA
>JAAELB010001135.1 GCA_024227155.1 Desulfobulbaceae bacterium | reverse complement strand
TTAGTGACAAAATTTGTTACTTTTTTGATCTGAATTTTCCAATGGTGAAGTTTACAGATGAAAACCCGTAGTCTTAAAATTCAAATATTGGCTGTATTCATTGTCGTTCTCTCTCTGTCGATGTTTATGCTAAGTTCTGTCTGGCTCTTGTTGATGAAACAGGAGTTGATAGAAAATGAGACTATAGCTGTTAAAAATCACACTGATTCATTAGCTCTGTATTTTAACAAAGCAGATACGGTTGTTGACGAAAATGAACTCAATAATTTTTTCCTTCAACTGGCAACTGATAATGGATTGTCTTGTTATAAGCTTGAATTGGGCGAAATACTTATTAGCTATCCTGGAAATGTTGGGTGTAAATTCTTGGAAGACAATGAAAACACAGGAGAGAGAGAACTACAGGGTGAAAATACGAAGAGTATTTACAATATTACTTATAGTGGCACCACCTGGGCAACTCTAACCTTCAGCAGTAAATATTTGCACGTTACAAGGGTTCTGTTTTTAAATGATAGTGATTATGCCGGATCAATCACCGTCAAGAAATCTTTAGAACCCGTTTATCAAAAGCTCAGAGCATATTGGAAGATTGTTATCTTCTATATCATGATAAATGCGATCATCTTCACATCAATTGGTTTTTTTAGAATGTACAGGTTGGTGCTTAAGCCCTTAGATCGACTTTTGCATTTGTCTGAAAAATGTGCTTCCGGTACTGATTTAATATTTCATTCAGGTGAATCAAATAATGAATTTTCACAATTATCACTTGGTTTAAACCGGATGGTGGGGCGGATTCAGGAGGATAACAAGACCCTTTCCGCCACCGTTACTGCCCTGGAGGAAGCCAACCAGGAACTCAAAAGAAATGAAAAAGAGATGTTGCGTACTGAAAAGCTCGCCTCTGTTGGTCGCCTCTCTGCAGGTCTTGCCCATGAAATTGGCAATCCACTTGGGATAGTCCAGGGTTATGTGGATATGTTGGGTACTTTAGATTTACAGAAAGAGGAAAAAAAGCAGTTTTCCAACCGAGCTAATGATGAGTTAAAGCGAATTGATGCCCTTATTCGTCAGTTGCTTGATATGTCACGGATGGTTGAGCGTGCCGGGAGCACTATCAAAATTCAAAAAGTTCTTTTGAACCTTTTAGATTTTTTTTCATTGCAGAAAAGGGACTTTGAAATTCAGGTCAAAACTGAGTTTAGGGCTGACGATGATAGAGTGGCAGTGCATGAAGACCAGCTCAGGCAGGTTTTTTTAAATTGTTTAATGAATGCCACTGATGCCATTGGGGAAGTCAGTGAGGAGAGAGAAGGTGAAATAGTTATTATTTGCGAAAACCTGGAAGTGGAACAAGAGAAGCACATCCAGATAAGAATAATCGACAACGGACCTGGTGTTGCGCCTGCACTTCTTAACAACCTCTTTGATCCGTTCTTTACCACCAAAGAAACTGGAAAAGGTACCGGGTTAGGATTGTATGTGTCACATACAATCATGGAAAATCTTGGAGGAAAAGTCACATTTAACAATCTAGAGCCTTTTGGTGCCGAAATTGTGATACAATTACCATGTCTGCTACAAAGTGATGACATTGCCTCCTAACCATGTCTATATAGAACAAAAAATCAGATGGTTCACATCACATATCCAACAGAGAGGATTATATACTATATATGGCTGGAAAGAAAAAAAGACTCTTGTTGGTGGATGATGAAGAAAATATGCTTCATATGTTGTCCACCTATTTAGGCAAGAAAGAATATCAGGTTGTTACCGCGAGTAATGGCACAGAGGGTGTACGATTGGCCAATGATTTCGCACCGGATATGATTCTGTGCGACCTGAAAATGCCAAATATGGATGGCCTTGAATTTTTAAACAGAATTAAAGATAAACTTGAAGACGTGCCGGTGATAATGATGTCTGCATACGCCACTGTCGACATCGCTGTGGAGGCGATGAAACTGGGGGCTTACGATTTTATTACCAAACCATTCAGACCCGATGAGATAGCTTGTATTTTAGAAAAAGCTGAAAAGTATGTCGGTATCAAAAAAGAGAATATTGCTCTTAAAGAGAAAGTTCAAGAGCTTCAGGGAGGTGGGACATTTTCCTCAATTATCGGGAAAAGCTCTGGGATAAGAAACATTATTGAACAGGCAAGGAAGGTTGCCGCTTATGATGCCACTGTATTGATCACTGGCGAGAGCGGGACTGGGAAAGAACTTCTTGCCAAGGGTATACATAGTTGCAGTAAACGGTGTGATGGTCCTCTTGTTTCCGTTAATTGCGGTTCTATTCCAGCTAATCTTCTTGAAAGTGAATTTTTTGGCTATTTAAAAGGGGCATTTACCGGAGCAGATAAAGACCAGGTCGGGCTTTTTGAGGCGGCCAATGGCGGAACCATCTTTCTCGATGAAATTGGTGAATTACCCCTTGAGTTACAAGTGAAACTTTTGAGAGTGCTCCAGGAACAGGAAATTAGACCTGTTGGGGCACAAAAGATAAAAAAAATTGATGTGCGACTACTTACCGCCACCGCAAAAAATCTTGAGGAAGAAGTAGCATCCGGTACCTTTCGGCAGGACTTATTTTATAGGCTAAATGTTGTGGTTCTTGAGATCCCTCCGCTTCGGCAGCGAAAGGAAGACATTCCTTTTCTCTGTAGTCACTTTATTGATCAATTTAATTTAAAGATGAATCTGGGTATTGAGTCTGTTTCTGCTGGAGGAATGGCAATTTTGATGGCTCAGGACTGGTCCGGAAATGTTCGGGAACTTGAAAACAGTATGGAACGGGCGATGATTTTTTCAGAGGGTACAGAGATAACCAAAGAGAGTTTGTTGCCGTTTTTTGATAGCGTGAAACATACTAGGCGCATTGATGATTTCTTAGGGACGCAATCGCTGAAAAAAGGCCAAAAGATTTTAGAAAAACGGATGATTGGGCGTGCCATGCAGGCAACAGAAGGTAATAAAAGTAAAGCTGCCAAAATGCTTGAGATTAGTTACCCGTCTTTGCTGGCTAAAATTAAGGAGTATTGTCTTGATGGAAATTAAAATTGTTGCTTTGTGCATCTGACTTTTCTGTTGTCGCTGGATGAGCAGCTGTACATGATTTGTAATCATGTAGTCTTGTTTTTTTGGGATCAACGTTAACAGGTATCTGCAAAAGAGTCGCGAAAGCAATAATTTGAGCACAGAGCTCTTTGACTTGAAGCTCCCTCCTTCTCTCTTCGTGCCTGGGGCAAATACAAGAGATATGAGCTGTCATTGCTTCGCATGTTGTTAATTATTTTAATAGTTGGCGGCTTGAATTGTTAAAAGATTTAATAATTTAGCTATTGTCAGCAATGGATGGATTTGACATGGTGTTTTAATACACCGATTAGACACGAAAAAGGTTGATTTGATGAATAACCATATTGGTGGTTTGATTCTTGCAACGCAGTTTATTCAAATATCTTGAGGTCTGGTAGTCGCATGGTGTATCGAGCTTTTGAAAAGACGATTGTATAATGGATCAGACTTATTGGAACGTCATCAAAGTTTAATTGACTGTAGGTAGGGGCGAGTGTTCGCCATTGGAGAAGCGTGAGTGGATTACCTGGAAACATGGAGATTGGATTTCAAATGATGATACCTGTGAAAATAGTGCGGAATCTATTTTTTCCAAAGCGTTGGAGAAATGATGGATTTACTTTAGTTGAGATTATGGTCGTAGTTGTAATTATTAGTATCCTGGCCTTGTTTGCCGCACCGAATTTGACAAGTTGGGGAAGGAAAATGCGCTTAAAGGGAATGGCGGATACTTTTCTAGAAAATATGCAACAGGCAAAAATCTACGCTATTAAACGCAATACTTCTGTTACTTTTAATTTTACAGCTGCTGCGACTTGTCCCGGCGGGAGCTATAATGTGACTGATGATCAAGATGGAACTGTCGTAGTGTTTGACGTGATGAACGACCCAGGGGACACATCGAGAACACAGAATGTTTGTTTGCAGGCTTCGACGTTTCCAGTTACTGGAGCAGGGTTTACCTCCAGAGGTTTACCCAAGTCTCCAAGCGCTTATGCTGTGACAATAAGTAGCAGTGATCTTATTGCCTCTGGCGACCCCATTTATACTATTCGTCGAACTTCAGCAGGTGGTCTGATTTTGGACAAGGGTACAAATCCATGAAACGAGTGAAAAACAACTGTGCTTTAAATGATTTTGGATTCACCTTAGTGGAGCTTATGATTGCCATGGTTATGGCAGGTATTATTATCGCTGCCTTGTATGCTGCGTACAATGTGCAAAACAGAAGTTACACTATTCAGGGAAACGTCGTAGAAATGCAACAAAGCCTGAGGGCTGGTATGGAGTTCATGGCAACGGAAATCCGTATGGCTTCTTACGATCCAACAAATTTAGCCAATGCAGGTATTACGTCTGCAACTGCTATGAAGTTTTCTTTTACTGCGGATTTAAACGAGGATGGTGATACCGTAGATACCAATGAAATTGTTACTTTCTGTCTAAGCGCAACGGGTAAAGACAAAGATGGGAACGACATTACGGGGACCAATATTGATAGCGATGGGTGTGATAACGACGATGGTGTTGCTGATGCTGGAATAATATCTGCTTCGCTAAGTAGAGGGGGACAGGAAATCGCAAATAACATCAAGGCTGTCGAGTTTTTCTATCTGTTCAGCGATCCAACAATTGCACCAACCTCAAATCCAACTGCCACGCAGATTGATGAAATACAAACTGTGCAAATTTCCATTTTAGCCATTTCACCACAAAGAGATGCCAAATATACTGAAAATAAAACGTATGTAACTAAAGCTGGGACGTCGTGGACGTATCCTGGAAATTACCGGCATCGTCTTTTAACCTCGTCGGTGAATATACGAAATCAGGGGCTTTGATAATGAGCAAATTATTTATACTAGATAACAACAGGGGTTTTACACTCATTGAGGCTATCATTTCACTTGGTATTCTGACTATAGGGGTGATTGCACTATTTAGTACACAAACTTCTAGTATTAGAGGTAATTATAGTGCCAGTCGGGTGACCTCCATGGCAAACTGGGGAAGTGATGAGGTTGAACAAGTAATTAGTGAGGACTTTGCCAATATCATCAGCAAAGATCCGGTAAATGTCTCAGGGGATAATAAGTACACTGTTTCAAGAGCTATTACGGACAATTCTCCTGTCAATAATATTAAGCAGGTAGTGGTGACTGTTACCAATGTCAAAGATGGGAAACAAGTCGTCTTGCAATATTATAGAGCCAATGAAAGTGCAATGTGATCTAAGTTTTATAGATTGAAAAACAAGTATGTATAATTAACCAGCTATCAAGAGAAGAAAAGAACTATGATTCCCCAAATACGAAATGAAAGTGGTTTTTTGCTTGTCATCACAATGGTAATTTTGGTGATTCTCACCTTAATTGGTGTTGCTGCTATAAGGTCAAGTCGAATCGAACTACAAATTGCAGGCAATGACCGTTTGCATAAAATTACTTTTTATGAGGCTGATGGCGGTACTGAAGTCGGAGGACTACTTCTCGAAGAAAACATAAATTGTCCCAACGGTTTCTTTGATGGAAGCAGCGCTCCACAGACAATTAATACCGTTGAGGTTACATCTAATCTGAAATTTTGGGATAATGAGGATGAGCCGACTGTAGATTATCCTTCGGATACAATGCGGCATCTTAAGTTTCCAAATACAGCAATCGACGCAAATCGAGACCCACATACGAATGTGTATTTCCATGGAAATAGTAGTTTGTCGACTGGAAATGCAATCCAGATGATAGCTGGCTATGAAGGTACTGGCTTTGGTGCTGCACAAGGTGGGGGGCAATTGGTAACAAATATCTCTTCTCAGCACATTGGTGTTGGTAACAGTTTATCTTCTGTTCAGATTAATTGGCGTCATGTTATCG
>JAAELB010001134.1 GCA_024227155.1 Desulfobulbaceae bacterium | reverse complement strand
TTTCCTAACTGGATGGTACCCAGTCAAGCTGGGCACAAGCTTTAGTGGATAATCTCACCCCACCATTTTCTAACGTATTGAATTAACAGCTATTCACATGAGTAATCCGCCGGTACACAGGGCCAGGAAGAGGTTTGGCCAAAAGGCTTCCCCGGAAAGGATTTCCCTCTTATATCAGGGAGTTAGATAGAGATTTATCCTGTGTGCTGCCAGTTTCGAACACATTCAGTCTAGTTTATTCTCAATAGCAATCATTCTTGATAATTCGTCAATGCGTACTTTCTACCCGACCCAGCCATTAACTGCCGTAAGCAGCCGAGCAAAGCGAAGTCCAGCCGGCTTGCTGTCGTTGCTTGAAAGCTTTGTTAGCACTTATGAATCAAATCTATAACTGTTTGAAATCCATATTTTTGCTTCTTTTAAATTACCACACACTTTTACCGCCCCACTCAAATTTTGATATTTTGACATTGCTGTGGAAATGGCTACACATGGAACACCGGCAGAAATTGCAGCAGTGACCCCATTTTCTG
>JAAELB010001133.1 GCA_024227155.1 Desulfobulbaceae bacterium | reverse complement strand
GGGTTCTTGTCCCTGATCCTCGGGGGGTGAGGAAAGTTCCCTGGCACTGTTTTCTGCATCATAGCCAGCAATAAATCTCTCATTGCTTTGGACAGAGTGATGACTCCTTTCATTCATACCCCAGCGCTCATTTCCAGGGGCAATAACATTGCATTGCTCCCCGGGAGTACTGGCATACAAAGGAGTAACCCCCTGCTTAGCTATGCCTAGGTCGCATTCACTGTTGGCTACGGATACGTCATCCATTTCCCGTAATCCCCTTTCTGGGCTTCTAGTCAGAAGACCCGCGGGATTAGGAAAAAGGACTCTGGCCTTTTTTTCCAACCCTCTCAGGAGGGTTTCTTGATGTTGTCCCCAGTTTTCTTCACAGGAATCGAAAGTATGCAGCATTTCGCTACGTACCCCCTCCATTGCTGAGTCAAAGTCCCTTCTGTTATTGGATCTGGCTATTATATTAGCCATTTCCCAGAAGTTCCTCAGACCTCCATAGCCTCCCATTCATCAACGGAATAGATGGCCCTCATAGAGGTATCATGGACAGTTTTCAACAAAGGGAATGAATGCATAGCAGAAATCTCCTTCCAGGGAAATATTCTACGAGCATGCCAAACCCTGACCAACTGTCCCTGACCCCCCAAGGCCTCCACAAGCCAATCATCAGGAAGATG
>JAAELB010001132.1 GCA_024227155.1 Desulfobulbaceae bacterium | reverse complement strand
GCGGCCACCATCGAGGGCTCTGAGATCCACACCCGCACCGCGGAGTTGGCCGTGGACCTTGAGAACGTACCGGGCCTTAACAAGGAGTTGCTGGCCTCTTTAAATGCCCCCTTGATCAGGGTCCCGATTACCCAGGCGGTTATTTACGGCTGGTATGACAATGAAATGGGGAGCTATGTCAATATGCTGGGGGACCGGGTGGTGACCATCGCGGATCAGATGTGAAGAGGCGGTTTCAGGGCGTCCCCTTTTGGCCAATCTCGGCGTCCGGCCCTTCTTTCCAATCCTCGGAATACGGCGGGTATGCCTGCGGTTGGAAAGATGTACCGTCCTTGACCTTGACCAAAATTGAACGCCCTGAAACCGCCTCCGGCGGATTCAAAGGCGTCCTCTTTTGGCCAATTTCGGCGTCCGGCCCCTCTTTCCAAACCTCAGAATACGGCGGGTATGCCTGCGGCTGGAAAGATGTACCGTCCTTGACCTTGACCAAAATTGAACGCCCTGAAACCGCCTCCGGCGGATTCAAAGGCGTCCCCTTTT
>JAAELB010001131.1 GCA_024227155.1 Desulfobulbaceae bacterium | reverse complement strand
TTACTTGTCCTTGTCTTAATGCAAGCTCGTGTTTGGAAAAGAATTTATAGTCTAAATTCACTTTGTAATATCTAAGTGTTACATAGATTGCATCTATAAATCTATAATTGATTGTTTTTTTGTCTGCTTTTACAATCGCGTTGAAAATTTTTACAAAGTTCATAAAGGAATTTTTATTAAACTCCTTTAATATATTAGATGGTTTATGTCGACATAATGACTTAAGGTTTATGATCGCTAACTTGATTTTTGGATCTAATTCATGGTCGCTATTATTTAAAATAGTAGGATCTGCAATCACCTCTTTTGCTATAATGTTTACTAATTGACCTACACTATTATACAGTGGAGTTCTCAAATAGAAATCTTGTCACCACCGGTAAAGAACTGACCCATTTTTATTGATTAAGCTGCCCCATAGTGAAATTGCTTGTTCCGGTATATTTATAATATCGGGCACCGGTTTAGTAACCCACATTCTGGATAGTGTTGGATAGATCCCGGTTACCCCCCGCAACGGAAGAAGCCCGTAGGGCGACTGGAGTTGCGGGGGGTAACCGGGACGGCTGGGAGATCCTGGAATAATATTTAGCTTTCAGCTGTGTTTGATTTGGATGAGTTTACAGCATTGTGAAATTCAAGCTAACTCAGCGTTGAGTTGTTGTGATTCATGCAGGCGCCAGGATGGCCCCTGGATATTAATAATAATGGAGTGATGTACCATACGGTCAACAAGAGCCGTTGTTATTACCGGATCTCCGAGATAATCTCCAAGCTCCTCAAAATCGATATTCGTTGTAATTATAGTCGTTTTTTTACAATATCGACCGTCAATTACCTTATGGAACAGGTTGGCATTATATGCACTCTGCTGTTCAAGTCGGTCGAACCCAACCTCATCGATCAACAAGATATCAGGGGAAAGGTACCGTTTAAGCTTTTTATCCATCGTATCATCTGCCAGACCCGCAAGAAGCTCTCCGAGCATGTCAGCCGCTGTGGTATAACGACAGTTGTATGTGTGGCTACACCCTATGAGCAAAAGGGCTTTTGCGATATGGCTCTTGCCCGTTCCCGAGTTACCGGCAAGAATGAGACCTTGTTTTCGCTTCACGAAGTCAAGATTGGCCAGTTCCATGATCCTGGCTTTGTCCAATCCTTTCTGGAATGAGAAGTCAAAGTCGGCCAGAAGTTTTCTTTCAGGCATCTTTGAAAGTTTGATGCGACGTTCTATCCTGCGTTGAATAAGACCATCGGCCTCCAGAGTAAACAACCTCTCCAGCAGTTCTGTGAGAGGAGTTTCTTCCTGCACGGCCCTGGCAAGTTCATCGTCAAGGACAGCGGCAATTGTTTTAAGTTTCAAGATGTTCAGGCTTTCCTTAATCCTGTTCAGTCTGTTTTCTGTCATCATTCTTTGCTCCTCCCAGCAAAAAACCATATTCCTCTAATGAACGTTGCTGGATTTTTGGTAAAGTATTGCGTAACTCAGCCGCCGCTTTTTCATTTCTAAGCTCTTCGAGAGTACGTTGCACCGCTTTCGCTTTAAGGATTCTCTCAACCGCTTTGCAATCGTAGGCATGGAAGTGACAGGCATGTGCCATGGCTTTATCTATATCTTCACAGTGATAGTATTCCTTCTGCTGTAGAATATACCTTGCATGAAACCCACAGTTCTTTGGCTGTTTTTTCTTTAGCCCCTCAAGAAAGGTACGACTGTGTTCACCGATGGCGACAAACTGATCCCGAACCGGTTCCAGGCCATAACGTATCTTGAGGGGACCATGAATAGAAGTACCATCAACCCTGGTCACTGATCCGGCAGGCAACCGTTCATGCCTAACCAGCAATGCAAGGTCAGCCGAATAGATCATTATTTCATGCTCAGTTGCCTTCATGGTCAGGATATCTGCGACATACTCATAGGGAACGGGATAACGATTGGTTTCGAATTCTATATATCCTTCCACATTACAGACCCTTAAAAACACCTCACCACAGTCATACGGATGATGAGGCAGGGGCTGAAGAGCTTCCTGCTCCTGTTCTAAAAATAACTCAAGAGGTGGGCGACCTGTGGTGTCATGTATGTGAAGATCGGATTTCTCTCGTAACCACCACGCTGCACAGGCTTTCAGATCATGAAGATCCCGGAACTTGCGTCCACCCAGTAAATTATTCTCAACATATTGAAATGGCCTCTCAATCTTACCTTTTGTTCTTGGTCGACCACGCTGACAAGCAATGGGTCGGCAGTGGTAGTGGGTGATAAAGGCAGAATACGCCGGGTTAAAGATCGGCTGTCCTGCTTCCCAGCGCAGGACAACCGTTTTTTCGCTATCATACAGACAATGGCGAACCACACCACCAAAGTGGTTGAAAGCGTCCTGGTGCCGCCGGATCAGGGTGTGAAAGTCCCTTCGAGGTGTAAAATCGATATACTGCCGCCTGGAAAACCCCAGGATATACGAAAAACAGTTGAGCTTAGTTCTGCCTGCATGGGTAAAATCAATGGTGTAGGGAGACCAATCCATTTGTCCCTGAAGGCCAGGGTCAGTCTCAAAACGAACCACTGGGCGTTTTTTCGGTAAAGGACGAAGGGTACGCAACCGCTCTCTGAGGATACTGATGCCCCCGGTATAACCGCTGTTTACCAGTTCCTCAAAAACACGTTGGCCGGTGATCTTGGGAAAATCCTCTAAAAGCTTTTTGATCTGATCTTCAAAAGGATCCAATTTACTGGCCCGAACAATAACTTTTTTCTGTTTTTCCTGGACGATATCATGACCATGTTCCCGCTTTTCACCATACTTGCGCAAAACCCGGCGTACTGTATTGCGGCTGATGGAAAAATGCCTAGCCAGCCCCCTGATACTCCAGCCCTCACTATGCATGAGCACAAGGTGATGTTCCAGCTCTCGACGATTACGAATAAAGGTAATCATAGTTTATTTTTGCGGGTTGATAGTGCGATGAAGGTCACTGTGAACCTGCTCCACGCTGGTTATAGCCTGTTTGCAGCAGTTGATGAGCAGTAGTTCTTCCATTTCCGTGAACTGACCAAGTTCTGTGGAACTGATAGCACATGCGGCTGAGAGGCAATACTTTTCCATAACCAGTAGTTTTCGTTGCAGCTCGTTTACAAGAGGATCGAAATTCTTGTTCTGAACGATATCCACATCCCCTTCGGGACGAAGTAACTCCCAGGGACGCGACAGGATGGATTCATGGTCATGCTTTGGTCTGGTCGTTAAAGCTATCGCTATTTTCCTGACTTCACGGCAGTTCAATTGGTGTTTATTTATTGTCGTCAGGAGAGATTCCTGGTTGCCACGTGGCAACCGAGCAAGCTCTCTCCCCATGCTGACAGGTATCAACCCCAGCTTGATGCTGCTTTGTGCTTCATCGCACAATCGTTCTATGAGAGCTACCCGTCTGCAGACCCAACTTTTATGACGACCCAGCAAAGTAGCGATCTCAACCTGTGATAATTGGTCTTCATGACAAAGAGAATGCACCACCAATGCCTCTTCCATGTTGCTGATGGATTTAGCGACCCAGTTCAACTGCATAATGACGGCCTTACTACTGCGATCATTCAATTCAAGAATACGAGAACGAAGATGTGAAAAGGAGAGTGCAAGGCCACCACGTAATCGCTTGAAGCCATCAAGGAGTTCATATCCTCCAGACCCGTTCCGGGTTACCACCACCGGGGTAAGCTGTCCATACCTTTCCAGGGAACGTACCATGGCCTTGTCTGCCTTAGGGTTGATGATTCGCAACACGGCATATCGTTCCCCGAATTGGTAGATGGAAATATCTGTAGTTTCCTTTGCTGTTCCTGTCATTATCACCCTCCTTTATGGTGAGTAATGATACTCAAGGTGGCCTCATACTCCTATCACATCTTGAACAGCCATCCTGGAGTAGTCTCCCAGATTCCCTTGGCATTTCAGAAACTTGCCTGCGCATCACTTCTTGAACTCTTCTCGAAAGTAGTTGTGCTATATATTCTATAATTACAAACTGTTGCACCCCTATCACTTCTTGAATGACTCCTCTGGGTAGTTGAGGTGATTTGCCAATGTTTTGAGCTTGAGAGGAAGGATTTTCGGAAGATACTTCTTGGTCTTGACTGGCTTGTAGTTTCTTGTTGAGATGATTTGTCTGGAAATATTCCCGGTTCTGCCGATTCCATTGAGTACATTTCTTGGCATGCCATTTAGCTTTGCATTCCTCGGCTCCGCATGTCTTTTGACGAACTCCAAGACGTGGATTCGGCACAAACCACTTCCTGCATATTTTGCAGGGACGTTTTTTGATATAACCGGTGTTTGCCATGATGTCCTCCTGAATGATTCAGGAAAACAACAGAATGTTTAAAAGGGAAGATAAGAAAAAAGAAAAGTGGATGGGTATTTAAACCGGTGCGATAAATTTACTTATTACCGGTCAGGTGGGTCAGTTTTTCACTGCTTGGTGGGTCAACTCCTAGCTGGGGGTGACAGATAGAAGGAAGCAATTTGCTCCCTGTCGTTGGGTCTATAGCTATAGAGATATATCAAGTCATGAGTATCGCTCATAACATCTCCCACACCCTCAAATATCAACTCTCCATCTGATTTGTATTTATTCGTATGGCCAAGGAGGATTATTGTGGCACCTTGTGTGGACAGCCTATAGAACAACTTATATAGATCTGCTGTGTGCTGCTTCCTCATAAGCTCTGCAACCTTCTTCATAGTGTCTATGACAAATACAGAACCACTCAAATCAGAGGATTGGTGAGAAATATCATCCAGACTCTTCATGAACTCTGAAATGCTCATCCCTGTCTTCAGATCTGGGTTATATACTTTGAAATTATTTTCAGCAGCAAAGCCTCTCATCTGCTCAAAATCCTTAGCAGGACTATCCATATCAACATATCTTACATCATAGCCATTCTTAACCATAGCAGGGCAGATCCCATAGAAAAATATACCAGTCTTACCCCCACCAGCAGGAGCAGCAATAGTTACAATTGCCCCTTCATGAATGATCCCTTTGTAGGCCCATTGTGTGTTAATATTGCTAGTATCCTCCTTGGTGATTTCATATTCTCTATCCAGTTGCGCCAAGGTAGTTATTTTCCCCTTGCTCTCACTCCTCACTTTGCCAATGGCACTATCAGTCATCCTTCCAATTGATTTGAACCTTTCTTCATAAACCTCCATATCCTGATCAGGCCTACTCTTCAGAGCACCCTTAAATGCTGTTTCGAGTACAGTAACAATGGCTTCTTTATGCCAACCCTTATTGGCATAGCTCATAGTCAAGTTCAGTAGAGGTTGGTAATACTCTTTGGCATCTAGGATTTGATCAATGGAACATTCCTCTTTTTTACCCCTTGGAGGA
>JAAELB010001130.1 GCA_024227155.1 Desulfobulbaceae bacterium | reverse complement strand
GATGCCCGATTACAGCACTCGGGCGTGACGGATGCGTCCAAATCGCCACTTTAGGGTTTACACCGTACAGTGCCTTGTTAATTAGTAAAATCGCATCCATATCATTTCCACGGAGGCGGCAGGTAGTATTTTCTGGATCGAAGTCTACGCTTATCTGCCGATAACTACCTCGGGCATGACGAAGCCGGCCACCCCTGCTGTCATTCCCGCATATTTTTAGCGGCAGGTAAGTGGAGACTTCGATCCTGTTTCGCAGTAAAAGACGTATAGATTCCCGCCTTCGCGGGAATGACGACGGGCCTACCTGGAATGACGACGGGCCTACCTGGAATGACGACGGGCCTACCTGGAATGACGGTGGTCTATCTACCTTTATGAGTTGAGAAACTTCTAACCCGACTAGTCGGAAACTTTTTTAGTATCACTGGATAAGTGCCTTCACGAAATTCATTCATAAAAAGAGCAACTGTACCCGATATTAACAAAAAGTAAATGGTAGAAATACCTAGCCCCATATAGTAATCAATAAACATTCAACTGTGCGAATCATTCTAACCAAGAGACAGTACTCTTATTTTTCATTTCACCACTCTGTTTAATACAAATTAATTCCCTAATATCAAATAGCTAGGATCCACCCCTCTCATTTTTCGACGTATTTCTACGTATTTATTTTATAGGTATATATACCTATTTACATTTACATTATGTTTCGTATAGACTAAATTGTCTAGAATCATTAATGACAGAAACAGCACTTCACAAAACACTACAATGTAGCACTGTCACTATTCCATGCAGCTTTTTTAAATTCGAGGCCAAACAACAATGTTGCGTAAACAGAGTGGGTTATTATACGCCATTCATCAAGTTATTGATCTTGCCATTGTCACGATAAGTTTTTATTGTGCCTACCTTACTAAAATTAGTTTGCCTGGTGGGCTGGGTGGACTTGCCAACGCATATAGCTATAATTTTCTTCTCCTAATGGCCCTGTGCTGCTTTCATATCAGCCTGCAACTCTTTGGGGCGTATGCTCAATACCGCAACCTGTCACTGAGGCGGGTAATTTCCAGAACATTCAAGGCGACGATGACTGGCATGGCAGGGATAATTTTCCTCTGCTACATAATGCATTTCGAGGCGATCAGCAGATTGCTTGTGGCGATATTTGCCACTTATACTTTTATTGGCCTGGCAGTTTTCAAAATCACCCTCTACAAAGTGCTGGCACGTACCCGTTTAAAAAATTACAACACCAGAAGTGTCCTGATCATTGGCTCACGACAGCGGGCCATTGATTTCATTAAGGTAATATCACGTCAGCGGGAAACAGGGTACCGGATTCGCGGCTGCTTAGAAACCTGCGATCAGGAAGAGCTGGTTGGTGACCGGGTATACGAGTCTGTCAAAATCATCGGCACCCTTGACAGGTTTAAGACTCTACTTGAGCAGGAGACCATAGACGAAATCGTCTTTGCTCTTCCTTTAAAAGAAGTTAAAAACATACATGAGTATATTTATTATGCAGAAGAAATGGGCAAGAACATTCGTGTGCTGCCGGACTTTCAAATGCATAAGATTCAGTACTTTCCACAGACCGCTAAGGTCAATATTGAAGACTTTCTCGGGGTAACTACCCTGGCCCTTTCCTCGGTACCCAAAAACGGCAACCAACTTCTGCTGAAATCCTTCGTCGATTATGTGTGTACACTCGTAGGCGTTATTTTGCTCTCCCCGGTCTTTCTCTTAATCGGCCTGGCAATTAAGGCAACATCCAAAGGACCGATATTATTTTCTCAGGAAAGATCTGGGCTAAATGGTCGACGCTTCAAGGTCCATAAGTTCCGCACCATGGTGGTTAACGCTGAAGAGCTGAAAAAAACGCTAATAACGGAAAATGAAGTGGATGGGCCGGTATTTAAGATTAAAAAAGATCCACGGATAACAGGCATTGGCTCAATTTTGCGCAAAACCAGTCTCGATGAGTTGCCGCAACTCTTTAACGTCCTAAAGGGAGAGATGAGCCTGGTCGGCCCTCGCCCTCCAATTCCCGCTGAGGTTGAAGAGTACAAACTTTGGCAAAGACGCAGGTTGTCGATGAAGCCTGGGCTTACCTGCATTTGGCAGGTGAGCGGCAGAAACAAGCTGTCTTTTGAACAGTGGATGAATATGGATCTGGAATATATTGATAACTGGTCGCTTGGGCTGGATTTTAAATTGCTCGTACTGACAGTTAAAGAAGTTACTGTTGGTGGTGGTAGCTGAAGTCTTTTTGATTTTGTTATAGCATCAACATTGGTATAACGAGTAGAGTAAATTGTTATTATATGACAAACTAAGCCAGACAATTACCAGTTAATAGAGGTTATAAATGTACTCAGGACAAATCACTAATTCGGTTGAAATGAGAGAATGTGAAAGATTTTTCGCACAACATCGAGCTCTCGTCTTAATTTATCCGAACTCAAGTCCCGTACATGTAATTGACATCAGCAAAAAAGGCCTGGCATTCAAATATTTGGGCAAAGAAACACTGGCTATTGAGACTGAAAAGTTAGCGCTCTATTATGAGAATAAAACCTGTATGCATGACATCCCCTTTGAGATTGCTTCTGATGATATCATTAATAGAAATAGCTATGTTCCATTTCGACGATGTGGCATAAAGTTTGGAAAGCTCACCTCAACGCAACAAACATTTATCAACGATTTCATTACAACTTATACATGTTAGTACCTTATTTCTGAGCTTCTGTCATAAATAACAAGAAACTCAGGAATTGCTTATGAAATCAAGAGCGTATTTTTACCACCAGATAGTGAACGAAGTGAGAATTTAGAGGCACTTATCCAGCGATTCTAAAAAGTTTCCGACTAGTCGGGTTAGTACCTTAGAAATTCATTCAAAACCTAGTAACTACTCCAAAAGTGGTGGTAAAATAACTACTGGATCCCCGATAAAAACGTTCGGGGATGACATGTGCAATCAATCCCTGTTGTCGTTCCCGAGTTCTTTTATCGGGAGATAGCGTAGACTTCGATCCAAAAAGTGATTTTGTGGATGTTACCACCACTTTTGGAGTAGTTACAAAATCTACGCTTATCTGTTGTATTTTTTGAATGAATCCCGTCAAAGTACTAACTTCAGGAACAAGCTTACTTTCTCCTTCTACTTACTCCTACAAGGCATGCAAGCCCTGCGCCGAATAGCAGCATTGTCGCTGGCTCAGGAACCGGTGCTACTTTCTCACCCCGAAGGAGGATATTTCCCTCGTAGCGACCAGTATATAACCCTTGCCAATTCATAGCCTCGGCACCAAACCAGAAGACCATCAAACCTTCATCGTCCATGTACCATGGAGAATCGTCCCCAAAAGCGGGATCCTCAGTATCCAGAGACAGGGCGAAGCTAAAGGTAGGATATTGGCTCTGGTTAAAGCTTATGCCCTCATCATAATCGCCTGAAGGCACCCACCAGCCAAGCAAGTCACCATTGTTATTATCAGGCGCTGTTCCCCAGGGCCAAGGATCAATATATGGTGTCCAGTCTGGGTTGGTTACCGATGCTGAGTTCCACTCATCTACCTTATAAGTTTCTCCCCAATTGGCACCGAGACCACCATAGCCCCAGAGGTTGATATCCATGAGATGATCACCATATCCCATCCAGTTAATAAGATCATCCTTTGATGATTCCTCGAAGCTGGAATAAACT
>JAAELB010001129.1 GCA_024227155.1 Desulfobulbaceae bacterium | reverse complement strand
TTCTTTAACATATGGAATGTGAGAAAGAGTAGAATGTGACCAGAATTCAACACATCCTGAATTTGTACATGGATAGCTTGGCTCATGTACTGGCCATGGATCATGTGAATAAAATACAGAAGGAACAATAACTCCATCTTTGCCAACTTTAGGAAGACGTTCGTATTGACCACCAGGGTATTTACGTCTGATAGATGGCCACCCCATAGTTCCTCCAGGTACGTCTTCCGCACCAACCAACTGGCTGATAAGGTCAATTGAAGCAACCTGATGTATTCCGTTTGAATGCCCTTGAGAACCACGGAATGTTACAGAGGAAACTGGTCTGTATGGAAATGTTTTTCCTTCGATTGTAATTGTAGATCCAATCTGAGCATTATCAACCCAACCTTTAGCAACTTCAAGAATAGTTGCTACAGGAACAGTACTTATTTTAGATGCCCATTCAGGTGTGAATTGTTTTAAATGTTCTTTTAAAGCTAAAAAACAAGGGCGGCATTCTTCGCCATTGTATTTATATTCTCCGGAAAGTGCAAAATCTTCAAAAGCAATTGAAGGATCATCAAATTCTTTTAGTTGCTTTGCTTTTTTGTCGTAAACAATAGGTTTGT
>JAAELB010001128.1 GCA_024227155.1 Desulfobulbaceae bacterium | reverse complement strand
GGAATGCTTAGAATTCATGTTATTCACATTATCAGTATTACTGTCAACTTCTAACTGTCTCTTTTTTCCATGGGTGTTGGTGGGGGGATTGTGTGGCAAGGCGGGCAAATGTACATGGGTGGGCTGATATTGTGGTAATATGGGCAATTTCACGGGATTGGGCTGCTGTCCGGAACGCTTACGAGTAGCCAAGTTGGTGGCCTCCTCATCATCTGAACATCTCCTCTTCTTGGACTGGTTTCTGGGTTTGGGGAGCAATAACATGGGTAATTGTTTGTCAGGTTTGTATATTTTATTTGGGGGTCTTTGTGGGGGTTCCATCAATTCGTCTGGTTGGGGAAACACAGGTGTACGTTCTTGCACATGAGCACCTGCATATCTGGAAGGAAGGTTTAACTGATTTGCACGCTGTAATCTGGGGTGTAAATTAATATTTTGCCAATTCATCTCGGGGTCTACAATTGTAACTTTGTTCCTATTTCTATCGCCCCCTGGTAACTTCAGTCACCAAAGGTCTGGTAGGGGGCCGAGCTATTTGTCAATCATCACTACCTACAGCACCCATAACATTATTATCAGTTCTCTTTTGTGGGCAAAATCTAGCAAAATGGTCTGGACTATCACAAATATAACAAGTCCTTTTGTTATGTCTTCCACTACCGTTTGCAAAAGGTCCGGGCGCACCCTGGTTAGGGGCCTGGGCTGACTGCTGTCTGGGGGTGTAGCCAGCATTTCTTCCCT
>JAAELB010001127.1 GCA_024227155.1 Desulfobulbaceae bacterium | reverse complement strand
CTCTTTAAAGCTAACCACTCGCTGTACGGTATGCATCTCAGGAAGCCCCAGCTGTCTATCAAATTCTGAATCCTCAAATTCCACATTTTCCACATCATGCTCAAAATGTTTCTCGCCAAGAAAATCATAGACCAGTCTCAGACATTTTTCTGGATACTGTGACAGCAAATCATAGTCAACAAGGAGTAATGATGAAGAATATTGACCATAGAAAGCCTCACGAAGAGCAGCAACAGAATAGCCAACTACCCTGTTACGACGGCCCAATGCCTCAGTTCGGCTATAGACCGTAGCCCGCTCACCATCATCGTTAAAGAGCCGTGAATAGATAAGCGGATATCGCTGTACCAAACGTTCAAAACTATCCATCACCCAGGCGACGTTTCGTACACAACATACAACCTTTGAATCTGGGAATAGTTGTTGTAAAAGTCCCATCCGGGCTGACCACGAACGATTAGTATCAAAAACAACCTTATCTTGAGGGACACCTTTATAATAGTTCTCGAAGAGTCCTGTCAAAAGATCAATTTTCTGCTGCTCATCAAATTGTG
>JAAELB010001126.1 GCA_024227155.1 Desulfobulbaceae bacterium | reverse complement strand
ATCATTAATTATTCTACTTGCTGTTTTTCTTTTTGTGTATATGGCACATAAATTTATTTAAGAGAAATCCTAACAATCGCATCAACATTGACCAAAAATACGCCGCTTCGCTCTGTATTTTCGGCAAGTTATGCAGGCGTTCTGTTCAAAGGATTCATTAGGAGGTCAATAATGGGTGCTGAATTCTGGGAAAAATTTACACCATACAGGGATAAATTAGAAACAGCCTTAGAAGAATTGCAAAAATCAGTATTAGAAAGTGGCGATTATTTTAAAGTCGAATCTAAAAAAGAAAAGATTAAATCTCTTAAGAAGATAACACAAAGTTTTGAAGATTTTTGCGATAATTTCCCATATGAACTACCTGAAGAGACCCTAGATAGAATGTTTATCGGATACCAGAAACAACTTAAACAATTAAAAAATTTGCCTAAAGCTAAGACATTGAAAGAGAAAATTAATGAAATTATGTTGTTAAACGAAGCCGAGGGGACTAAATCGATATTGGATTTCGATGGTTTTTCGGAAACACCTGAAATGTGCAAGATAACTCCTTTAGGAAGAGATAAAATTCTAGAGCTATTTGGCACAGAAATACCAAGCAGGAAAGACGTTGCCGATTCAAATAATAAAATTGCTGAACTCTGCGATAGATTAATTGGTGTCTGCGTAACTGTATATGAATCTGGAAAACCAACGGAAATTTATTTTGCTGGTTATTCGGCTGATTAAACAAGCTGTGGGACAGAACATGCGGTTTCACAAAGGACCGCTCGAATCTCGCGGCCTGTGAGCCGAAGCGTTGTGCCTTAAAATAACCCTTAAATAGTGTTGGATATGATTACGGAACATACATTCCAAAAAGAAAGCATTTTGATTGAGTGGGTGCCGTTATCTATTTTGTCGTTTTTCAGTTTGATGTTTTTATTTTTTACCATAACGTTTGACACTGCATTTATGATCATAAGCAGTGCATTGCTTTCGATAATATTTGCGAGCTTTCCACTATTTCTTTTACGATACCTTAGGTCATTCACTGTTATAAAAGTAATTGACAATACAATAAAAGTAATTCAAAAGGACGGCGCTGTCGAATATTCAATCCCTCATGACCTTCGTCGAGTGAGAATTGATGCTGATGATTTGCAAATTGAACTTAAGAAAAATACTCAACGTTTTGTTTTACGCAGCCACTTTATAAAAAATAAATCCAAATTTCATAAGCTTTTTGATCAGATCATAAAAGAACATCCTCCTTCTGAAGACAAAGTGATATTGAATGCCTCGGTTATAGAAATAATGGAACGGCTTAAAAATAATTAGAAAATTGACACAACCTCCGTTTTCACACGGACGCGGCCCCGCCGTGCAGGTGAAACGAGGCGTTAGGCAGGTTCTATCCATATGAAAAGAGGTGATGGACAACAGGGGAAATGGCAACGGCTTGTATCAAGCAGTGAAAAGAAGAAGAGTCAATCAAAGAGAGAACAAGGTGTTCTGGATGAATCATGTCTTGAAAGGCGAGACTTCCTTGCAACAGGGTGCGTCAAGGAAGCCTCAGCGAAGAAGATCATACGCACCCACACGATGTCAAGGAGGACAGAATCATGAACTGGAAGCACATCATGATGGTCGTGATGACACTCATCATCTGTGTGACATGCACCTGTATTGAACGGGGACAGGCAGAGGATCCCCTCCTCATTATCACGGATCCCTATGAACCGTTCGTCTTTTCACCAGATGACGAGTTGAAAGGGTTAGACTATGAAATCACTGAGGCCGTGTTTCAGCAGTTGAAGATTCCTATCAACATCAAATTCTATCCCTGGAAACGGTGTTTAGTCATGATGCAAAATCAGGATGCGGATGCGCTCATTGATCTCGTCATCACTGACGAACGACGTGCCTACTTATTCTTTCCTGAAGAACCATTGTCAGATAGTTCACTCATTCTCTTTTATCACACAGGGCATCGCCCGCAGATTGACACGCTTGACGATGTGAAATCCTATGAACTTGGGGCGCAATTAGGCTCTGAATATCCCCCGGAACTGGCTGAAGTGTTGGTCAAGCGCGATGATGTGACATCGATGGAACAAAATTTTCAAAAGCTGGTCCATGATCGGATTGATATTATGGTGGAGAATCAAATCGTGGGACGGTATATTGCGAACAAGATGGAGCTCTTGGATCAGATTGAGGTGTTAGAGTTGCCGAGGCCGTTCCCAACCCGATACTATCTTGGGTTTGCGAAAAAGGACGGGTATGATCACTTAGCAGAACAATTCAGTCAGGCATTAGTTCACTTTAAACAGACGCAAGCCTATCATGATATTCTCGTCAAATATGGACAAGCCAAATAACCTCATGACAGGCAGGCGGAATTATCAGATAAGAGGGCGATTTGCCTAACAATGCGCATTAACCGGACTTTGGGGACGCGGGCAAAATTAAGTTGGTTGCCCGCTATCAACGTGCCTTGCAACATCAACGTTCGTGCTTCCGGTCAAGGCGTCCCCAAAGACCGGTTATGCGCGGCGTTATCGTCAGCATCATGAATCCAAGGAGTTAATGGGGTAAATGAATTCGTGAAATTTGTATCATTAATCATTATTGCCATTTTGGCTGCTATTGTCTGGCGTATTGAATTGGAAATCCACGGATGGACTGGGCTGATATGGATCCGCTATTTTCACTGGGCAGTTCCGTTTAGTATATTATTATTCATAGTTTGGGCAATATACTGGAGCGCCATTACCCCTCATTTCAGACGAATGAAGTTTGGATTGTGCCTGGTTGCAGGAGCACCTATTTTGTATTTGATCACAGTCGTTGGTCTAACATCACTATTTCTTGGCGGACCTTCTGGATTTGTTATGTGGGCATCACGAGGACCAATACTCGGCCTTATACTGATGTTTTCTATATTCATAATATGGCCGCTTATCCCTGTAATAAATTGGGGGATATTAAGAAAATTCAGGCCTGATTTATCGTTACGTACTCTACTATTTTCAGTCTCTTCTTTTCTTCTTGCAATACCCCTTGGTCTTTGGACTCTTAGCCTTCTTCACGATTACACATACCAGAAGGGTGATATAGATTTTATTCACACAGTAAAATCTGGAGCAATAATTCCGTGGTTAGTGATTGCTCTTGGACTTCCTTATAT
>JAAELB010001125.1 GCA_024227155.1 Desulfobulbaceae bacterium | reverse complement strand
CACTAGTGTTCCTCCTGAAGCTTTCCCAAGTCAGTCACCAGCACCACGAATATATAATGGGAGAGTGATACTTGGTGGAGAGAGAGTGTATGATGATAGCAGTCAATATACTTGGCTTACTGCATGTAACGAGATGTTGGGTAAAGATGTTGGAAACATGAATATTTCATGGTCAGCTCACTTTGCAGAAACTCAAGACAAAGTAAGACCACCTGCAAAGACTGCATTATTGCCACTTTTCAGAGAAAATGCTCACTCATTGGCAATGATTAAACATGGCATGAATGTTGCTATAAAGACAACCACTCACCTCAACCCTCTCCAAACACCAGTACTGACACTAGATCAGCGCTATAGGTGACTGGCTACAAGATAGCGGATGGACAGCTGTAATTAATGCAGCAAAAGTTACAACTGAAGGAAGAGCTGACAACCTGCTAAGAGGACATGACACTGCTCGGTCACAGTGGGCACATCAAGTTTCTGCTGCTGCGCTTCACTTTCTCAAAAGTAAAGCCTATACATCCTTCCAAGAGTCTCACATTGAGGAAGCATTATCATTTACTGAATGGTGCAAACAGATGGAAGTTTCTCCACAGTTCTACTATTGGAGCAAAACTCT
>JAAELB010001124.1 GCA_024227155.1 Desulfobulbaceae bacterium | reverse complement strand
CCAGCGAGAGATCCGACATGTGGACGGACCAGCAGTGGTTTAGTCCTATCGACGCGGGTAGGCTGTTTAGGCTATATGCATCTGGCAGCTAAACCAGCTCTTAGCTTAACCTCTTCGAATGTCAGGCAGTGCACCAATACTGTTAGTATGGTAGAACCTGTTCATTCTGACGGCCGTAGGGGTTGGGATAGGAGTAGTCGTGGTCAAGGTGTGGGATCACCTTTGATGATGAGTGTGTTAGCCTCCAAAGTACCCGGGTGGGGAAACGGGGGGAGACCACGGGTTGTCGTCCCTAAGAAGGACGTAAACGCTAGGCAACCAAGAAGATTGCAGGGTGCGGATCCACTGATATTTAGTGACTCACTTTTATTTAGTGGGACGTATTCTGTGAAGATGGATGAAGATGCTGATCTGGTTGATGATTCCGTACAGTCAATGGAAATGCAGTCGACAGAGGGGAGTCTAGCACAGAAACCATTGATGGTGCAGAGGCTAGATTCTCCCACAGGAAATGTACTACAAGCTATGGTAAGGAATCAATCAGAGGTAGCAAATGTATTACCTCATAATGTGGATCATTTTTTTCAGAATCAGACATCTCAGAGGGTTCAGACACAATTCCAAGAGCATATGCTTGGAAGGTCTGGAACCCCAATGTCAAGTGGATCAATGCAGTCTGATAACCCTGACCTACCAGTCCAAATGAGAAATACTAATGGTAGGGTCGGGGTATCATCATCACAGGGACTCATACAAAATGATAGACATGATGTACAAAACCAGTTAGACAATACTGGTAGTACTGAAGTCGTATCAATTTCCAGAGGATCAGCTCAACAGGACAGACCCTATACACCAAACCAGTTGAAAGATACTGGTGGTTATGGGGGTCTACCTTCACTAAATGGTAAGTTAGCGAGTGCAAGTCAATCTCAGGGCCTAGCTTACAGATTAGGTGAGTATAGGGTAAGTGGAACGGATGGTATCGATCAGTACCAAAATCAACAGAGGGAAGCCCCTAGTTACATGGTATCAAAAGCGAATGGAGACCAAGATATGGTCACACCAGCTAGAATGGTCATGGATCATTCTAGGGGAGCTGTAAGCTGTTCACATAGGGAAGGGGGAATAGAACCTGTCTATTGCTCTCCTCCAACAATCATGAGGACAGTTAACTCTAAACACTCCAGTCCAAGGACGTATACACCTCAATTAAGAGGGAATCCCTGTAGGGAACCTATCTGGTTAATGCAAGTAGATGGAACAGGTGATACCCCAGAAAATAGAATTCATCCTGGTCCATCTTCACAAGCCCTAACTGAGCAGATGGGGGTGGATTTTAGGGGAACATTTCCTGAAAACCATGACCATACTGTTAGTAAGAGTGTCCCACTAGAGAAACCAGAAGGGGTAACAGAAAGTTTAAGTCCTAGAAGGGAGGTGTTGACAAAAGAAGTGAGGGGTAGAACTCTTTCTACAGCCCCCTTTGATACATCATTTACCATTATGGAAGTTGTAGCTGGGGTAAAACAGCTTACCCAGGTCAGAAACCAATTAACACCAGAGGAAGTGCACATGTCCACGTTAATTAGTAAACATATACTCCATCAGATTTACTTCAGTCAATCTGAGAGTGGTGTACCACAACCAATGGACATCAATGATATTGTAAACCAGTGTTTTGCACGTGGGTTTCTCTATCTAGACCATCAAGGAAAGGTCTGGTGGGGATCCCCGTGTAAAATTTTGATGGAACAAGTAATGAGTGGACTGATAAACAATCAAATCAGCATAGCTAATATTCAGCTGCAAATTGCCATAGCTACTGGTATCAATGACTACCAGCTAGTTCACCCAGAACTAGTG
>JAAELB010001123.1 GCA_024227155.1 Desulfobulbaceae bacterium | reverse complement strand
TCTATGCCGAGAACGGGTATCTCACCGAGTTTCATATGGGGGTCTGGAAGAAGGACGATGAAGGCCTGGAGGCCCATGCCTGGCTTACCCTTGGTGGGAATGTTGTTGTCGGGGCGCTCCCCAATTTAGAGGAGTATGAGGAGTTGCCACTCTTTTCCGGCGGTGCTTTTCAATGAGCGGGCTTTGCGGTGTTTTCCATGGGGATGACAGGCCGGTGGAGGCATCTGAGCTGGAGGGGATGGTGTCTGCCATCGGGCATCGGGGGCCGGATGGCCGAGGCATATGGCAGAAGGATAATGTTGGTCTGGGTAATGTTGTCCTGCATACCACACCAGAATCTCTGCATGAAAAACTACCACTCCATGATCCCGAATCAGAGCTCACCCTGGTCTTTGATGGTCGTATTGATAACCGCGAGGAGTTGATTGCAGCTCTGGGTATCGAATGCAGTCAGGGAGGAGTTGGAATAGCCGACAGTGCGATCATCCTTGCCGGTTATCAAAAGTGGCGGGAGGGGTGTGCAGAAAAGTTTATTGGTGATTTTGCCTTTGCTGTCTGGGACGAAAAGCGTCGCAGCTTGTTTTGCGGGCGTGACCATATGGGCATCAAGCCTTTCTATTACTATTGGGATGGAAGGCTTTTTGTCTTTGCTTCTGAGTTAAAAGGTATCTTTGCTCTACTAGATAAAAAACTGGGTAAGAAGCCCGAGGTGAACCAGGAGCGTATCTTGGATTTGCTTGTATTTTTTCATGGTGATGTAGAAGCTACCTTTTACAAAAACATCTATCGTCTGCCACGGGCCTCGTCTCTTGTGCTAATGGCTGATGGGGTAAAGGTATCATCTTACTGGAGTTTTAATCCGGAAAAACGGATAAAATTTTCCTCCGATCAGGAATATGGTGAAGCTTTTCGAGAAATATTTATGGAAGCGGTGCGCTGTCGGTTGCGCACAAGCTTTCCCATCGGCTCCACCCTGAGTGGAGGGCTTGATTCCTCTTCTATTACCTGTGTGGCCAGGGATATTCTGCAAAAGAGTGGAACGGAGCTTCATACCTTTTCCGCTATATTTCCAGGGCTTAGACCAGATGAATTGAAGATGGTGGATGAGCGCCGCTATATGGACCTGGTGATCGAGGGCGGCGGCATACAGCCTCATTTTATTCATGCCGATAAGCTGAGTCCCTTGGATTTTCTCTATAAAAACAGGCATGAAGAGCCCATGCCCGCCTTTAACAGTTATATTCACCATGGGATGTATACAAAGGCCTGTGATGTAGGGGTTCGGGTATTTTTGGATGGCCTTGATGGCGACACCACCGTGGCCTATGGTGCAGACAGGCTGTATGATCTGGGCCGATATCTGAGGCTGCCCAGCCTTTTTCGGGAGGCAGAGGCCTATGCTGAAAACCTGGGGTTGCGGACCTCAAAAAAGAGTGTTCTGAAGAAATATGTCCTTAAACCTTTTTGTCCTGATAGTTTGTTGAAGTGGTATCGAATTTGCAGAGGAAGGAGGGTGGTCGGAGAACTGCCCAATCTGCAATTTCTTCACGATGGCATTGCAGCGTCCTGTAACTGGCAACAAAGGAAGGGGAACTTTGGGGTAGAGACAACGCCTCTCTCTTCCGGAAGGTATAAGCATTATGCCTCACTGCAGACGCCGCTCTTGCAATATGTTATGGAGCTTGTGGACACCGTGGCCGGGAAACTGCCGATGGAGTGCCGGTATCCCTTCTGGGACAGGAGGCTGATGGAATTTTGCCTGGCTCTTCCCATGGAGCAGAGATTGAAAAATGGGGTGAGTCGAGCCATCTTCCGGCGTGCGATGCATGGTATTATTCCTCTTGAGATCGAGAGGAGGATGGGGAAGGCGAATCTTGGCCCGAATTTTATTCGATATATGAAAAAAGACGCCCCGGTGCTCCTGAAAAAACAGTTGAAGTCGGGAAGCGGCCTGGAGGATTTTGTCAAGGCAGAAAAAGTGATCGCGGAGGTAGGCCACTTTTCCTCGGAAAAACAGACAGACAATGAAGGTACGCTTTTCTATGTTCTCCTGGCCCTTGGAGTATGGCTAGGGGCAGAAGAAGAATAATGGAAAAAGGTAGAAGATAGATAATTATACCTATTGTAAAGAGTCCGTCAATGTGTTAGAAGGTAAGCTTGTAAGACGAATATTTCACAAAGGATAGAGAAAATGAATAAAGTCATAGCGAAAAAAATATGGGAAAAACCTACCCATGAGAGATATGGTGATGTAGAAGAAATCACCAAGTCCAAATGGCTTACAGTTGCCGATGGATTTGCCTTCGGGCCAGATGATGCGCATAAGCCGCCTGTCTCTCCTGGTGCGCCTTGAGACATCGGATACTTCAGAAAGCAAAAAGATTGTTTTTTTTTCAAAAGAGTAATGACATATCCAACTCACGCTCGTGATCTTGGATATGTCTATATTGTGACCTGTTGTGGATACATATTACTCACTGTTTCATCTCAATGTTCAATCCCAAGTTAAGCTCCCTGCCCCTGCCGTTTCTCCCTTAGTGGTCCATTCTTCTGGGCCTTCTGTGTCGGTTGTTCTTGATCCAGATCTACAGATACCATCTTCTTTGCAGGAAGATAGCTGCTTTGACGTTAATAGGAAGAAAGGATATTTCTTTTATAAGGATGTGGGTAGTTTCTGCATTCAGGATGGCAGGCATATCAGTGTAAAGCCAGCTCCTGGAGTCGATGAGTCGTTTCTTTCGGTCAGTACCGTGGGTACACCCATGGGCATCCTTTTCTTTCAGAGGGGATACTTTGTCATGCATGGCAGCTCTGTGAATATTCAGGGGAAGGCCTATGTCTTTTTAGGTGAGAGCAGGGCCGGTAAGTCAACTGCAGCACTGGCTATGGTTACCTCGGGCTTTCCTCTTCTCACCGATGATGTTGTTGTTATCGAGCAATCTTTGGCTGCCAGGAATGGCCAATTGCCAAGGGTTATTCCCTCCTTTGCCTGGATGAAGGTAGATAAGGAAATTGTAGCGTATGGTGGGGTTGCTCCATCTCGTTTAGAAACAGTGGCAAAAAATAGCTCCAAACAGCTGTTTGAACTTTCTACAGATGAGTTTTGCTCCGAATCTCTTCCGTTGGGTGGAATCTTTATTCTCGACTGGGGGCCGGACTTTGCCGTTGAGGACATCTCAGCAAGGGAGGCGATGGTTTGTATTAGCCCATACTCCTATGGTCCAGCGCCTCGAACGAAATATCCCGATGATACCGCCATCTATTTTCAAAATGCGGCCGCCTTGATCGAGGCTGTTCCCTGTTATAAACTCATTCGTCCCCATGACCTCAACCGTCTCTTAGAGCTGCCCAAAAGAGTTGCAGAGTATATAAAAAATTTGTAATGAAGACACTGGGAACGGCGCTCTTTTCATCAAGATCTGTGAACTCACTTTTTTTTCTTCTTTTTATAATCACACTTATTACCAGTTTTTCTGTAGAACGGTACGAAAAAGTTGGGAGGCAACTTCTACGCAATAATGACTTTACTCATGGATTTGATGAGTGGAAGGTGCATAGCCCAGGAGTGGGAGAGATTACGATCAAACCAGGGGGAATTACTCTTCATTCCAAAGATGCAACACTGTCTCAACAGGTTAGTCAACGTCTTTTAGGTCTTACTCCTGGCTCTAAACTCCTTCTACAGGCAACCATAGGTACCAAAGATATCATTGAAGGTGTGAAATCGTGGAATAGGGGGCGAGTCGTACTAATTCAGTATGTTGACAACAAGGCCCAGTACAACATACCCCATGCATTGGCAGCCCTTGGAGGGATGAATCGTCTTAATCGCTATAGTTCGGTGTTTTTGGTTGCCCCATTTACCACGGAGGTGAAAGTAGCAGTGCAGATGAGTCGTTGTGCTGGGGCTCTTGAAGTGGGTGACTTAGCACTTCACATAGTAACGGAGAGAGCTATCTACGTTTGGGCGAAAAGATTTCTGCTCATGGGGTGGGGGGGTTTTATTATACTTCTTCTTGTGTCATTTCTCAAAAGACGTGGTGCTCTGTCTTTTAAGATAATGCTCATTGGAATGGTTACGGTAATAGTTGCTGGCACTTCAGTTTCCGGAAAGACGAAAAACGTTGGAAAAGAGATGGTTCTGGAGGTGATTCATTATCTGGAATCGTTGATGGGGGTCACTTTCCTGCCAGAATTGTTTGATATTACCAAAGTGGCACATTTTGGTTTATTTGCTCTTCTTGTTCTAGGGATGAGGTTGCTTGAGCCGACTATCTGTACAGCTAGGATACTTTTGGGAGTATGTATGGTAGCCGTTGCTTCGGAATGTATTCAGTTTTTTGTGGATGGGCGTAGCCCACTGATTGCTGATGTGCTAATAGATTTGGCTGGAGGCTGCAGTGTCTTGCTGATCTTATATTTCTGGAAGAGATGTAAGGGGATGAGGCTGAAGGGGATAGAAAAATCGTGAAAAAAAAGGCAGAGCCGAGACAGCTCTGCCTTGAATTAGGTGGTGCTGGGTAAAAATTTACTTCTTTTTTCTTCGAAGGGTAGCAAGACCCAGAATACCTGTCCCAAAAAGGAGCATGGTTGTTGGCTCAGGGACCGGTGCGGGTGTAACACGTACAGCGTCTATGTCGAAACCGTCTCTTTTCATCAAATAGTGCTCAGTTCTAGCATAATCAGCGATTGCCAGGTAGCGAAATGGTCCATCTAAGCCACTGAGATCAACTTTGGCTTTTTTTCGTCGATTATTTATAACACCTGCAGATTCAAACCATCCCGTTGGTCCTATGGGACTTATGAAATCAGCATAAGGTTGTCCGTCAGGGGCCGCATTTTTTTGGGCTTCGAAATAAGGCTCATAATCTGCGCCTGCAACCCATACAACAGCCTCTTCTAGATAATTTTTCCTCTTACCCCAGGTTGTTTCAAAAATGAAGGCGGTTGTGTCAAATTCAACGCCAAAATCGAAAATTGCTACTCCGCCTAAGCCTAGACTCAGGAATTTGCCATCTTTTCGGCCTAAAGCATTACTGATCTCTCCTCGATCTGACCCAGGGGTTGCGTTTTCTCCCCACCCCCAAATGGCATCAGTTGCCCAGAAAGGTTTAGCGAGGGAGTTACTAGGTAATATGATGCTCAACAGCAGAAAAACTGCCGCAAATGAGCCTAACAATCTCTTCATCAATTCTCTCCTTTAATTTGGATGTTAAACATTATTATGTATACGGTTTACAGATTAGCTTTTCTCTCTTCGGCAAATATATGCAAATTATGTTCCAATAAGACCAGAAAAACCCGAATCCCAACGAACTGTATGTGTGGCGGGGGGATGCGTCTGTTTGATGGGAATGGTATTCTACTGACAGTATGTAGCTGGTCCGGATAACCGGAAGAAAAGTTGTATAATAAGGAAAAGAGTAACTAAAATTCTTTGAAAAACAAAAGTAGACTCTCATCCAGTAAAAATTGCTTACTATTTGCTTACCAGGGCCTTAAAACCAAAAAAGGACTTAAGGCTGAGTTACCTTAAGTCCTTAATCTAACTTGGTAGCGGGGGGAGGATTTGAACCTCCGACCTTCGGGTTATGAGCCCGACGAGCTACCAAACTGCTCCACCCCGCGATGCGAGGCCTAATATACAATGGATAATTATATTGTCAATGAGTTT
>JAAELB010001122.1 GCA_024227155.1 Desulfobulbaceae bacterium | reverse complement strand
TTCTTGATCATACCACCCTTCTGTTGGTGATGATTGACCTTTGGAAATTATTTTTTCAATTCGAATATTTTCAGACTTTAGCAAGTCTTCAAATATTTCTTGTTCGATAGTATTTGGTATTGATGAATATATATTTTTCATATCAATTAATATTTACTGAGACATAACATGATGATCACCGGTTTATCCGGTACATTATCTTATTGGGAAAGCTATAATCGTGGTCTGTCCCCTGTTTCTCCTGTTTCTCGTTTTGGATTGACGATTGAAATATACCATAGAATTGTTCACTTGTGCTCTTCTATGGTATTCAGGTAAGATAGCCACCTCGACTTTTCCATCACTTATTTTCTTTTAAGCCACATAGACAGACCACCCCATGAGCAAATCATTACTACTAAAAACCATTTTGGTCCTTATTTTGGTACTCGCAGTAGTTGGCGGGTACCATGCATTTTATTTTATAGAGAGACTGGATAAAGAGATAACAGAGAGATTTGACGGCAAAAAATGGCAACTGCCAACCATTGTCTACGCCCGTCCCCTTGAACTCTACCCTACAATGAACCTTTCCCCGGAGCTCTTTGAAAAAGAACTCCAATTGGCCGATTACAGAAAAGAGAATCCTGTCACAGCACCTGGAGGATACTGGAGAGACGCATCTCACTTCACGCTGACAACACGGGATTTCCACTTCCCGGGGGGCGTTGAAAGATCCACAAAACTACAGATCATCTTTAACGGCAACAGAATAGATAGCTTACGATCCCCCGAGACCGGAAAAGAATTGTCATTTATCAGGCTTGATCCTGCAAAAATTGGCAGCTTCCACCCACAAATACATGAGGACCGACTGGTACTGCGATCCCCGGAAATCCCCCACCTCCTTCGGCAAGGCTTGATGGCTATTGAAGATAAGGACTTCAACTCCCATCTCGGTGTTTCCCCTATGGCAATCGCAAGAGCCCTAACAGCAAATATTACTGCTGGAAAAACCGTCCAGGGAGGCTCTACCCTCACTCAGCAGCTGGTAAAAAACCTGTTTTTAGACCCTGAGCGTACCCTGTCACGAAAACTGACGGAAGCGATTATGGCCATTCTTCTCGAACTTCGTTACTCTAAAGACGAAATTTTGACAGCTTACGTCAACGAGATATTTCTTGGTCAGGACGGCGCAAGAGCCATTCACGGCTTTGCTCTTGCGAGCCAATTCTATTTCCACATGGCTCTTGAGGATATTTCCGTAGGACAGATGGCAACCCTCATCGGCATGGTTAAGGGACCTTCCGCCTATGACCCCAGAAGGCATCCGGATAATTGCAGAAATAGAAGGGACCTGGTGCTGCGACTGTTATGGCAGGATAATCTTCTCAGCCAGAGTGAATACAAGTCGGCCCTCTCTGAATCTATTTACGATATTGACCAGCAGAGAAATGGATTGAACCGTTTTCCAGCCTATCTCGATCTGGTCAGAATGCAACTGCTCTCAGAATACCAGAAAGAAGACCTCCAGGGTAACGGCTTTAAAATTCTGACAAATCTTAACCCCCAGATCCAGTGGCAAATTGAAAAAAGTTTATCTGACACTGCAGCCACCCTCAGCAACAGCGGCAAAAATAAAGAACTCCAGGGCGCCGTGGTTATTACCGGCAGAGAAAATGGAGAGGTACTCGGCCTGGCTGGGGGAACAAACCCCCTTGCGTCAGGTTTTAACCGGGCAATTGATGCGAATCGCCCCATAGGGTCCCTGGTTAAACCCGCTGTATTTCTAACCGCCCTTGAGCGGGGATACACACTGGCCTCACCTCTTTCTGATACGGCAATCCATATAGAAGATGGTGACAGTGGCTGGAGCCCGCAAAACTACGACAAAAAAGAACATGGCCGGACTCCTCTATACCTGGCACTTGCCAAATCGTACAACCTTGCCACGGTCAGGCTGGGGATGGACCTTGAATTAGAAAACGTTATCTCCACTTTGAAAGAGTTAGGCTGCACAGTGCCGCTACGCCCTTACCCCTCGTTGCTTCTGGGGTCAATCGACATGTCACCTTTACAGGTAAGTCAGCTGTATCAGACCCTTGCCTCCGGAGGATTCCACCTGCCCCTGCGCTCGATTCAAAGTGTCATCACCCCGGATAACAAGTTGCTCACAAGATATGGCCTCAAAGTCGAACAACGTTTTTCACCTCCAGTCATCCAATTATTAACCCATGGATTGGAGCGAGTTGTTTCAGAAGGTACTGGCAGCAGTTACCCTTTTAGTTCAAATCATTCTTATGCCGGAAAAACCGGGACCTCCGATGGGCTGCGGGACAGCTGGTTTGCTGGATTTTCCAGCGCATATCTTGCCGTTGTCTGGATGGGCAGGGATGACAACAAACCCACCTCTCTTACCGGGGCTTCAGGGGCTCTCAGGGTCTGGGGGAACATTATGGAAAGACTTGATAGCGATGCTGGCGCACCAGCGACCTCTCTCTCACAGGATATTGTCTGGGCCCGTATCAGCACAGACAATCACCATGAAAACAGTGCAAGACAATACAGATCCACCCTGCTACCCTTTATTGTTGGAACTGAACCTAACCAGAACACAGCAACAAGGCAGAGCACAGCAACAGGAATAAACATGAAGGTAATTGAAGATGGAGCGCGGAACATATTCAAGACATTAAACGATCTATTCCAATAATAGAGACAACCAGGAGAGAGACAAACTACCATGGAAAAAAACAGCCCGATTCTGAACACAATCCTTCAGGTGACACTACTATTGTCCGCGATATTTTTACTGTACGGCTGCGGGGGAGTAACAACGACACCACGTTCCCCGGCAATACACCATCCACAACCTGCGGTGTCAGAGAAAAAAATCCAGCCAACCACAGAAATTCCACAAGTAACATCTCCTGCAAATCCATTCGGCGGTGCTGCCGCCTCCCTATACCGGAAGGCAAAAACCCACCTGACACAAGAAAACTTTAGCCAGGCCGAGCTTGCTATGGAAAGAGCCCTGCGAATAGAGCCCAAGAACGGATATTACTGGCACACCCTGGCCCTGATTAAATACAGGAAAAAGCAATACTCCCAAGCGGTACAACTCTGCCTTAAATCAAATAGCCTGGCGGGTGCAAACCGAACTCTTATACAGCAAAATGAAGCGCTGATCAAAAGAGCTCAACGATAGAATAGAGTAGGATGGCTTGAAACGAAAATGATAGCACTAACTGACCGCTGGCTTTGATTCTGAAAAAATCTTCGCCAGATCATTGTCTACAACATAGATACAGATCTCCTTGGCACCCTGCCGTGAATATCGATATTTATGTTGTAGATTTTGCATCATATAGGTCACATCACTCTGTATCTTTTCATCATATGTTTTGAAATCTTCATGATTATAATCCTTTACAGCCCTTCTGAAATTTTCATTTTTCAGAAATGGCTCCAGCACCTTCTCCTTAAGATTATAAGTACATTTTTCATAAAGATGCTGATACAGTGAAGTTTCCGTGATATCAAGTCCGTCCCGGAGCATCTCCTGGGGAAGAGCTGTTGTGCTATAGGTCTTCTGTACATTGTTTCTAAATGTATTGTTGCCCCCTGAATCAACCTGCAGCCGGGCCTCAATTCTTGCAAAAAACTCTTCTGTTATCTCTAGCTTTTCCCCTGTAAACTCGCAATATTCGACGGTATCAGGCTCAAAATTGACGGCAAAAATATAGTTAACAATATCCTTTGAAATCTGTTCTTCGTTATAATAATAGAGTGACTCTTTAACCTCCTGAAGCACTGTGTAATTATACATTCGCAGCAGAGAATCGAGAAAACCCATGGGCAATATATCTCGGTCTTCTTTACAATATTTTCGAAAGAACTTGCCAAGCATCGACATATCTATCAGCTTATCAGGCCTTGCATATATCGAATAAAATTCATTAAAAAGACGTATTGAATCCCTGCCGGAAAACCCTTTCCAGCCGTCTTTTTCAGACTCCGCTACTATCTTTTGCCTGCGCTTGGCTGTAAAATTGGCAACATCTTCTTCTGTAAGCCAACCGGGAATATACCCTGTAAAGATTTCCATCTTCAGCAACTGCAGATTAGTATCACAATAGAGTTCGTACTTGTCGGATTTTCCAATCCATTCATCCATTGCATCGGATTTTGTCCTCAACCTGGTGGCGATAATAACCCTTGCAAAATTATGAAGTACCCTTGGTAAAAACGTTTCATTGATATGTTTGCCGAAATTTTCACGGTAGATATCAACTTCAGTTTGCAAGTCAAGTACATAGGGGATGTTAATATACTCAACCCGATCGGCAAAAGCATGAAGGTCCTCAAGGAGTTTTTTGTCCTCTGGATTCATCAGGGCAAAGAGCAGTGAGTTGACCTGTTCTTCAATGTCCTCAACCTTGTGTACCCCATCACTGATAATATTGTGAAGCTCCATAAGCCTGTCGGTATTATTGGACTTAATGTCCATCAAGGCATAAATACCATTGTTGGTCTTTGCGTACCTCGAATAGAGGTAACTCACATGCTTACTGCCACACAGCAAGGCATCAAGGCTACGCTGCACAACCTCGTTACTCATTATGGTATTACGGAGGGGTTTGTCTCCCGGGTTAAAAACAGATACGCCCTCCCCCAGTCTCCGGTTAAAGATATAGGGCCTGGCATACACACACTCCATTACCTTGATTGGATCCCGGTATTTTTTTAATAACTCCTGGTATAATGAAACACAGATCGTGCACGGTTCTTCATGGAAAATCCACTCATATTTTTTTTCCGTAAAGAGTTGCCATTTAAATTCATCGTTCTCAAACAGGTCATCAAAGAACTGTCGTCGGATTTCTTTAGGTACCAGCAGTAGCGGGTTATCATGGCTTGGACAGGGAACATGAAAATAGTCACCAGATTCGGTATCCTCACAGCCGTTGTCTTTTGCCTCTTCACTGAGATTCTTTTTGCCGTCGCTGTCGAGTACCCAGGCGAGTTTTTCTGCGAGAGAATTATAGTTGTGTACTCCGCCTACCAGGTGCTCATGCTTGAGACGCCATACCACCTCATACCTTGAACCCTCAGGTGAATTTGAATATTCTTCAAATTTTCGCAGCAGATTGTTGAGAAAGGTTGATTTTCCACTTCCATGTGGACCGTCAAAAATATATATTTTATTCTGTTTTGCCCCAACTTTGAAGCTGTCGACGTGACGCATCAAACGGTTAGCAAAGAGCCGGTCAGCAAAAAAAGGTCTATCGGAACCATCGGCAAACAGCCTGCTACAGTCATATTTAAGAAACTGGATCGACTCGGGATCATCTCCGTACTCATCAACCCCATCGCAAACATAGGCGTCAATCATATCTGAATAGACATGATACACATCTCGAATGACCCGGTTCGGATATTTAACCACCTCCTGGAGGAAATCTGCGAACGAGAGAACCGGGGATTGCCTCCACTGCCCCCTGGTTTTCTCAAAATTACCAAATGCTCTGGTCAAATTGCGCATCTAATTCCCCTTTCTCAGTAATCAACACCGGATCGTGCGACAAGCTCCAGATTAATCTATCAACACCCTCGTCAGTTTCTTATCCGTCATGGTGTACTTCACCCTTTTCCACTTAATTTCCCTGGGAGCAGATTCCTGCTGGGGTTGTGGTCCCTGGCTCGGTTGTTTTTTTATCGGCTCCGGCTCATAGGTAAAAAGTGCCACCTTTCCCCCCCATAAAAATTCAATACCCATAAGCGTGCCACCGATATAATCTCGAAAAAGTGGTTTACCTTCAAAGAGGTGATTTATCACCAGGGCATCGCCTTCTTCATTAATATCAATTTTTACAGATGGAGGATGATACAGAGAATCCGCAACCATCTTCTTATAATGTTCCGCCTTTTTCGATTTCACATAATATTCCCAGGTCATTCGCTGCTTATTGAGCCGTTTATCGACAACAAACAGTTTATGCATATCAACAAATTCCTGATCAATACATGTACTTACAAACATCGCATCACAAAAATTCTCACGGACCTCAAAGATAAAATCCTTACCTGATCCTACACTGGTATCATATTTTTTTCGCTGATGCTGATCCGCCAGGCGATGGTAATCATAGGATAACCGACCCTTATCCGCCTGTTCTTCCAGGTAGTAGAAAAGACGCATCCCAAGGGCATAGGGATTAAGGCCAACCCGTGGCAGAGAGGTCACCTTTGCGTTAATGGCTGCAAAATCGACCTCATGGCCACTAATTCTGTCATCCTGGAGAAACAGCGTTTCATGCCAATAGCTTGCCCAGCCTTCATTGAGAATTTTTGTTCTGATCTGTGGCTGAAAATAGAGGGATGTTGTCCTCACTACCTCTATCACCGAAAGCATCCATTTATTCTCTTCCCGGTTAAGAAATTCTGATTTTTCCATGATAAACTGCAGCAGATCAAGTCGCCCTCCGCCCTTCTCACGCTCCAAAATCGCTTTATTATACAGGGATTCAAACTCCGCATATCTTAATTTTACGTCATCTAAAAAACGTGACCTGCCATCTTCTTTGAAGTCTCTTAAGAATTGATTGTACTTCTCAATTTCACTGACATAACCCGCTATGCTGCTGTCCTCTCTTTCTTGTATAAAAACATCAAAATAAAAATCTATTCTTGTAAGTTTTTTCTGCTCGGCGGTAAAGGTGCCAAGCATGTCAAAATATCCCACCAGATTATCAATGGATCGTGCAAACTCAATAACATAATCGACCCATCGTCCCTGCTCAGAACGTAGCTTTGCAATCAGCCGTTTATCGGAAAGGGCTTTGCCGGCAAAATCGTAATCCCAGGTATGACGAAAATAGAGATTATTTTGAAAAAAATCTATATGACCGATAACATGATAAAATATCATCACATTGAGCCAGTCAGGATTATTATCATTGTAAAAGGAGATGGGCGGCCTGGTGTTGATTACTGTCTCATAGGGATTATTTGGGTAAAGTTCATATTGTCCCTGTTCTTTCATAACCTCCACATCCTGTACCCAGAAATCGTACAGGGTGGGAATCATATTCTTAGGTGACAACTGGAGAAAATCGCGATTGGTAACAATATACTCCAAACTGTCGTCCTGAAACCGCAGACCAGCATCACGGGCCCGCTCTTTGCAGCCTTCCATGATCTTTTTTGCGTGCTGACTTACAAGTTCCATATCACCTCACACCATATGTTCTCGGAAACCTTCTGGTTAATCGGCAAATTATGAGATAAGCTGCCTGATTCCTTCTATAAGCCGTGTTTCACTGGTTTCGTTAGTAATGACATCCATGCGCAAAAAATCCTTTTTCTCTTCGAGCAAACCGGATTTTTTGATATATTTTTCCACCTCGGTCTGCCCTGAAATACCATAGCCGTTTTCAGCAATAGTGATTCCTACCCTACTGGCATAACTAAGCATTGTCTTTAATTCAGGTATAGCTTTATCACCCTTAGTGTCCCAGTCGTCACCGTCTGTTCCATGGAACACATAGATATTATTATCTGTTGCCAGCGACTCATCATCCACTATCTCATTTACAAGTTTGTAAGCGCTGGCAACCTGAGTGCCCCCCGCAACTGTGGAATTGTAATAGGTCTGGAAATTGTCAACCTCACGGGCCTCGGTGTCATGGAGGATAAACCTTGTTTCTACCTGATTTTTATACTGATAGATAAGCCATGAATAGATAAGGACATGCTGATTTACCACCAGCTCTGTTGGTTTACCACCCATGGATCCAGAGTAGTCGCGGACAAAGAAAACTACAGCCTGTGACTCATAATCCTTTTCCTTAGAAAGAATGCGGTAAATTCGATCATTGGGTGAAATGAGCAGTGACCCGGTATCGACCTGCTCTCTGGCATGAATCCGTTCAAGTGCAATATTGGTTTGAATAATTCTTCTGAGAGTTGCTTTTTTATCAAGAACCTGACCAAAGCCCCTGTTCTTATCGGTAAGATCATAGGTGTACTTGGTGAGAGAGCGTTTCTTCCCCTTATCTTTAAGGTTAGGAAGTTCAAACTGCTCTGTGAGAATACGACCTAAATCATAGGCGTTGGACTCAACATCATGTTCACCGCCTTCACCCTGGCCGGCTCCGCCCTGACCTCCCTGTTCTGGCCTGACCGGTTCTTCCCCTATAACTTCGCCCTCTTCACCATCTCCAGTTCCACCATCACCGGAAGATGGGTCGCCATCACCTTTCCCCTCACCTTCTTCATCCAGCCGCACCTTATCATGGAGCAGCTTTTCCTCCACCGTTGTGGGTACAATGACTACTTTGTCGTCGCCATCCTGACTTGGTTTGACCATCTTTCCCACCCGAATTTTTCTCGGGAAACCATCTTTTTCACGCTGCTTGTCTTTTTCCAGCAGATAGTCGAGGGACTGTACCGTGGTAAGGGCGATAAGATTGGGTGGAGAGCCATCATGGAGCATCTCCAGATCATTGTAGCTGTATATGCTCCGGGGGGATGGCTTTGAAGCGTAGCTGTGATCACCATCAAACTCCAATAAATCCAGTTCATAGCGGATTTTCTTCTCCTGTTCTGGAGAAAGACCACTTTTTTTCAGGGTTTGATAGAGTGCATGGAGCTTGGTTTTCATCTGATGATACCCCGTTTATTATTACATCCTGAAATCAGACTCCCCCCACAATTCAGCAACAAGTACAGAGGAGCAACTTCAATGCTTGGCCCTCACGTCCTCTTTGCAGGGTTAGTTTTCATCTACCTGGGTGCAAAAATACTCAATAGTTTTCTGCGCACATGTCGTACAGTAGCCCAGCTTATTCAGCATCGTCTCTATCATGCGATCATAGAGTTTTTGATTTTCTTCATTGGTTCGGTTGGCGAGTGCCCCGATAAGGCTCCCTGAACCCGCGATATCTGATTTAAGACGCACATCGGTGACCGCTTTCACCAGTTCCAGGTTGTCCATAAAGTCATAATCGGGGCGCACAGAAATTTTTTGACCGTAGATCTTTCTGATTGAGGTCCGGAAAGAATCCTTCTGCTCTTTGGTTTTCAGGCCGAGACAATCCTCCACTGAATTTATATAGCGCTCATCAATCTTAAGGGCTTGCAGTTCCCCGGTCTGTGGATTTTTATATTTCCACATCTTATCCGCTCCAAGGTTCTCCGCATCAATACCGATAATCATATTAACATAATTGAGCACATCCTTACGGATAGCAAGAGGCTCATCCATATAGGCATTGAACATTTCAGTCATGATGCGCTCACGGTAGAGACCTTTGGCAATCTTGAGATCATCGAGAAATTTTGCCCTGTCCTTTGCCTCGGAGACATAGTCGAGAATGACCCGCTCAATGGCATGAAAGACATCGTAGGCAAACATACACTTGCCCTCATTTGTTTCAGAACTCTCAAGCATGAGCTGAATTGATCTACCGAGATTTCTCTGCCCCAAACCTTTCTGACCAAACCGTTTGGTTATATCGTGTTCCTGACTGAGTGTGTCAATCACCTCAGATAGAGTCTTTAAACTTTTTTCACCTGCAACCTCCCCGGCGGCAAGTTTCATGGTCTCAATCGGAGTCAGCTTCTCTGATCGGGGCAGCCTGCTCAGGACCACGCCCACCGAGGCCGCATAATTCAGATTGGGATCCTGATGCATGGCATCACCGGTGAGGGTGGTTTTTGATTCATTGCCTATTGCATAGGAGGTGAGATCTCTCTGCAGCCCATAGTTGGTATTATGGGAGACGTAGCAAATCCTGCAGCGATCAACGATGGGAGCCTCTTCTTTTTCTTCGAGGAAGCGATTAAACTCGGAGTTGTTGCTTGTTGCCACAATGAGGGAATCAATCGGCCATTTATAACCGTCTATCTCAATGGATCTGTTCTGAATAATGCCAAGATACACCTGGACCAGGTCTTTTTTATTCTTATAAATCTCATCACTAAAATGGATACCACCTCCTGCCACCCGTGCCAGCGCCCCTCTCCTGAGATCAAACCGATACGGATTGTTAGTATCAGAAATATGAAGTAATCGCTGGATAGACTCCTCGCCAAGCAGGTCGACGGCGGAAGATGTAATCTTATCTTTAGCCGGATATTTACCGGTTACTGTACCTAAGCTCTCAATAAGGGGCACCGGAACGAGCTGCACAAAATCGAGCATATCTTCTAACTTCCCATCAGTGTATTCTCGAATATTGTTCCAGATATATGCTGAACATGCACCAAGAGGCCTGTAATTTTCCAACCATGTCTCCATTACAGCTGCTGATACGCGGTATCGTCGTGACAAATATTTGGCGGACTCGGCACGGGTTTCGTATAGGTTCATAGCCAATACCATCGGGTCCTCATAGGTCTGGGACTCAATGGTATTAATATTACCGTAGGATCCGAGTTTATCCAGTCCCACAAAGCGAAAAGTATACTTTCTATTCTTAGGAATAGAGAGAAAATCTCTATACATATTGCAGAGGTATTCAACAAGAAATGTTTTACCGTTGCCCGGTTCACCCACCAGAACAAAAGCCATCTCTTTTGAGGAACCACCCTGGGAAGCGTCTTTTACAAAGGAGACAAAGGAATTAATCTCATCGTACATCCCTATGATATGCTTTTTGCCTTCCCTGAAAATTCTAAAATCGAAAGTAGATTTGCCGTTGACCACGACTTTATCGATATCTCCCTCCAGCACCATGCGACTGACACCCTGAAAGGCATTTTCAAAGACTCTCTCGCCCTTCTTGACGGAAGTAATGTGGTTATGAAGCGAATTTTTCCTTTTTTCGGCCATCGTTCTCCTCCTGAACAGGTTGAGATAGATTGATGCGACTGTTTGATAATTCATTATCAGCAAAAAAGTTATTTTTTACAAGTCAGATGAAAATAATTCTCAATAATAAAATATCTTCAGTAGATCCGGCTTGACTTTTTTGTTTTTCGTCCAGAGTAAAATTCAACTCTTTTTGAAGGTTTCAACATTTTTTATTGACAGTTGCTCTGCAAATGTCCAAAATGTTAAAGAGCATATTCACAAAACTCCTTCTTAACTTTGGATTCAGTACCATGACAGAACTTGAGTCAATCCTTGAGAACCTCAAACACCTTGCCGATGGAATAGTTTCACTCTTTGGCAAAAACTGTGAAGCATGCATCCATGACCTGACCTCGTTACAAAACTCTCTAGTCTATATCCAGGGGAACGTGACCCACAGAAAACAGGGGGCACCGGCAACTGATCTGTTGATCAAGTTGTTAAAGCAACATGGTAAAACCCCTTTGAACATGCATAACTATAAAACAACCACAGGGGATGGAAGGTCTTTAAAATCAGCCACAACCTTCATCAGGGACTCCACGGGAACCGTTGTTGCAGCCTTTTGTATAAATTTTGATACTACGGATTTTTACAACGCAAGCCAGGCGCTGATGCCCTTTATCGATCAGTTGGAAATCAGTGCAGGTCAGAATACAGAAACCTTTGCCCACTCCCCTGGAGAGACGGTGGAGGCAATGTTTATGCAAGGAGTAAAGGAAGTGGGGAAACATCCAACCACAATGAGTGTGGAGGAAAAAACCACGCTCATTGCACTGCTGGAAGAAAACGGCACATTTCAACTCAAAGGGGCCGTCGAAGAAGTATCACATCTTATGGGTGTAACAAAATTCACAGTGTATAATTATCTTAAGAGAATCAAAAACTCAGATTAACACAACTACAGAGGTCTAAAATGAGTCGATCTGTCATCTCAACAGTCAAGGCACCCGCTGCCATTGGTCCCTATTCCCAGGCTATTTCCGTAAACGGACTGCTTTTTATTTCCGGGCAACTGCCAATTGATCCGGCGGATGGTAAAATAGTCGAAAAAACCATCGGAACCAAAACAGAGCAGATTCTTGTAAATGCAAGGGAAATTGCAAAAGAGGCAGGACTCACATTAAACAATGTTGTAAAGACAACTATTTTCCTTACCGACCTGGGAGATTTCCAGGAGGTCAATGAAGCATATGCCAAATATTTCCCAGAGAATCCGCCAGCCAGATCAACAGTTCAGGTGGCTGCCCTGCCCCTTGGGTCTAACATTGAAATAGAATTTATTTTATCCACCTAAGCCCGGTACTAGGAGGCTGTCCGAGAATAAGGATAAGAACCCCATACTCCCATGAGGCAAAAATGGAGCAGCAATATAGATTTACAGTAAAAGACATCCTAGAGATGGAAGTAACCCTGGCACTAGGCTGCACCGAACCGGTTGCAATTGCATTAGGAGCAGCGGTGGCGGCAACTCTGCTACCACAAAAGGAATTTGATTCCATTGAAATCTGGATTGATCCCAATATTTATAAAAACGGCCTTGCGGTAATCATTCCCGGTACCGGTGGCCTCCAGGGACTTGATACTTCTGCAGCTTTGGGCGCCTATGGAGGTAACCCTGAAAAAGACCTTGAGGTGCTGGAGAGCCTGAATGAAGAGTCCATTGCCAAGGCAAAAAAACTGCTTGAGGCGGGAAAAGTTACTGTAAACCTGCGGGAAGAAGTAGGCCTCTATGTACGAACCCGCCTGGTTTCAGGCCCCGATACCGCAGAATCTCTGATTGTCGACCTGCACAATAACATTGTCAGCTTAACCCTCAATGGAGAGGAGGTTAAAGAGTCACCTTTTCTCAGTGGTGCTCGGGGAAAGAATGGTAAGCATACCCTGGCTGAGCTTGAAACCTGGTTAAGAGAGCTTACCCTTGAAGACATTCTTAATATCACCTCACAACTTGACGATGATGATCTCGATTTTCTCGAAATAGGTGTCAACCACAACCTAGCGCTTGCCGAGTATGGCTTAAAACATGGAAGTGGTCTTGGAATAGGTAAGGCTATTGACCGCCTTATTAAACAAAAACTTCTGGTAAAAGATATGACAAGTTCTGCCAGAAGACTCACTTCAGCGGCGGCCGATGCACGAATGGGTGGGGCAAAGCTACCCGCCATGAGTTCGGGTGGCAGCGGCAATCATGGTCTAACCGCGATTCTACCTATCTGGGCGATCAAAGATTTTATCGACCACGACAGGGACACTCTTTTGCGGGCAGTGGGCCTCAGTCATGTCGTCACCGCCTACGTCAAAGCCCATACGGGAAGACTTTCTGCCGTCTGCGGCTGCTCTGTTGCTGCGGGTGCAGGAGCCACAGCGGGAATAACCTACCTGGTTGGCGGAGATGCACACCATATGGAAGGCGCCATTAAAAATATCCTTGAGGATCTGGCAGGAGTCATCTGCGATGGGGCAAAAGCGGGTTGCGCTATTAAGCTCAACACCGCGGCAGGGGCGGCGGTGCAGGCCGCACTCTTTTCACTGCAAGGGGTTAATGTGCAGGATACAGATGGAATTATCGGTGATTCTACCCAGAAAACCATTCAAAACATGGGGGAACTCAGCCAGGAGGGTATGGTGGAAACGGATAAAACTATTCTAAAAATCATGCTGGAAAAGCAGATGACAAAAGAAAAGAAAGAGGAATAATACAACTACCTGCCCAACCCAGGCAGGCGGGAAATACGCCGGGAACAAAGGGTTGTTTCACTGTTCCCGGTTTATGTCCCCACCGTAAGTGCTACACAAAGACGATTCTATTCCAAAATGAAACAAATCCAACAGCATTTTGGATCAAAAAATTCCACCTATTTGTCACATTGTCTCCTTCCCCTTGCTACACCCTACTTCCCTTATTTTTCATATAGTTATATGGAATAAAAGAGCTACACTTTAAAACTTACGGAGAGCACAGATAAGGTTAACCTTGCCCTTATGATCCAAAAGGATGATTTTCGAAGATATTGACGCAATGCGTTGGTTCAGAGATACAGGAATTATGTGTCTTAATTTGCAGGATTGCTTAAATGGTTGATATTGCCAATACGAGCCTCAATCCTTACGATAACGTGTGTCGCTGTAACTCCACAGTAGGGATCTTAAGTTGAGGCAGAGGCCAAGTTGGTTAAGGATCGATCTGGAAACCTTAAGGTATTGGTATTCAATGAATTGTCGACAATAACTGCGCACGATGCTCAGCCTGAATATCCTTCAAAACGAGGGTGTTATTCGATAGCTTTCAGAAGCAGAATGGCTTCAATTCGGCAAAGATAAATCAGCTTTTCCTATTCTCTACAACTTGTCGGATCTTGGCAGCCAGCTCCTTCTTGGAGAAGGGCTTTTGAATGAAATTCATCCCTTCACTAAGAACACCTTGACTCGAGATGATGTTGGCCGTATATCCCGACATGAAGAGGCATCTCATTTTCGGGTATGCCTTTAGAAGGAGGTCCGCAAGGTCACGACCGTTCATCCCGGGCATAATCACGTCGGTCAAGAGTACATGAATTTCACCTGAAAACTCTTCAGTTAGTGATATTGCCGCATCGGGGGCGTTGGCAGTCAGAACTGTATAACCAAGGCGTTCGAGCATCCTCACGGTCATAGCCAAAATCGCTGCCTCATCCTCAACGAGTAGGATGGTTTCATGGCCAAGCGCAGTAGGATCCATCGCCAACGAGGTTTTGCCCTGTTCTAAATCGCCGAGATAACGAGGCAGATAGATTGTAAAGTTGGTTCCCTGTCCCGGTTCGCTATAGACATTAATAGTACCGTTGTTCTGCTTGACGGCACCAAAAACTGTCGCCAGACCAAGGCCTGTTCCCTCGCCCACATCCTTAGTGGTAAAGAACGGTTCAAAAATGTGAGCGAGAGTGATTTTGTCCATACCACAACCGCTGTCGCTTACTGTTATCTTCACGTACTCGCCAGGAATACTATCCGCATGAGTGTTAGAGTAGTACTCATCCAATACACTGTTTTCAGTCATAACGGTAATTCCCCCAACTCCAGCTATTGCGGCCCGAGCATTAATGCAGAGGTTGGCGAGAATCTGGTCAATCTGCGACGGATCAACTTTAACCGGCCACAGGTCAGATCCCGGCATCCAGAGAAGATCAATATCCTCGCCAATCAGCCGCCTCAGCATTTTGAGCATTCCTTCGATGGCTTCGTTCAAATCAATAATTATAGGTGCAATTGTCTGTTTGCGGGCAAAAGCCAAAAGCTGCCTTGCAATATCTGTTGATCGCTCTGCTGCTTTGAGAATTTCGTTCAGACCGGTATAAAGTGGTTGGCCCGGATCAATCAATTCCATGGCCATCTCCGCGTGCCCGTGGATGACCCCTAGCATGTTATTAAAATCGTGCGCTACTCCGCCAGCGAGCTGGCCGATGGCTTCCATCTTTTGGGCCTGTTGGAGTTGGACTTCAAGTTTGGAAGTTTCCTCCTCGGCTCTTTTACGTTCGGTGATATCACGCCCTATGCCTAAAACACCAATGAGTGTCCCTATGCTATCGTACATAGGTGTCTTTATCGTCTCGAGTAGAACGTGATGGCCATCATCCGCGAAAGTGATCCATTCTTCATTGATGGTTGGCTTTCCTGCCAGCATAGCCTTATTATCATTTTCAACGAAGAAGTCGGCAAGTTCGCGGTCTACAAAATCATAATCGGTTTTACCAATTATATTCGACTCCTCCGCGCCAAAGAAACGCTCGAATATTTGATTACATGAAAGGTAGACACCACCTTGATCTTTTAACCAGATCAGGTCAGGAATAGTTTGCACTAAGGTGCGAAGGTGGCCTTCACTTTTTCGGAGTTCCTCTTCTGCCTTCTTGCGGTCAGTGATGTCGATCAAACTGGCTCGCAAGAACCGTTGCCCTTTGGAGGGCAGTTGTACAAGTCTGATCTCACACTGCAGTTCTCTTTGGTCATCGGTATAAACCGTTTGCTCAAATCGTACCTCTTCACCAGCGAGGGCACGCCTATGGTACTCTGCCATGCTTTCAGCGACGCTCATCTTATCAACTTGATCAGATTGATAGAACCGTTCAAGATCTTCTTTTAAAAGCATCTGCATTTTACAGCCGAAGAACTTTTCTGCCGTGGGGTTAACATCAATTATCCTCTTGCGGTCGAGATCATAGACGACAATGGCTTCAGGCGCGTACTCCATCATCACTCTGAACCGAGCCTCGCTGTCGCTGGCGGCAATTGTCCATCGCTTTAGACGACGATTGAACACTAACAGAGCAAGAACCATGACACTCAGGCACAGGAAAGCGATAGCGGCTGTAATGACTTCTCCCTTATATTGTCCCATCATAGTCAACGGGCGGTTTATGATGATGCTGTCTTTGGGCAGAGCAGATGTGTTTGCCTTCCAATGTTCAAGCTTTTGCCAGTCCAACATATTCGGAGTGGAGGTATTGAAGGTCGTGATTGGTTGAATGAGTTGGAGATTCCCATCCAAATAGTCCAACGCGATTTTGCCTGCTTGATGGCCAATGGTCTCTGTTTTCAGTAATGCTCCACCGACAATGCCACGTCCGAGATAAGCCTCGAGAGTGGCAAATACGGGAACGGTGGCTAACTGGCAGACCTTGACCACGACTTCGGCCGG
>JAAELB010001121.1 GCA_024227155.1 Desulfobulbaceae bacterium | reverse complement strand
GTACACAACCTCTACCTTACACAACCCATACCCAGGATTACCTACACATGCACCTACACTAGAAGGTAGCCTCGATGTAGGTAGACCAATTAGGAAGCTTGACCAGTGGCCAATTAGCTGGCCGCTGACCCTTAGTCCCGCCCCCTAAGAACCAATGTTGTAAATGTAGACCCCATTGTGGGCACTCTTGAACTAACCAGCAAGCTATGAACAGCTGATGCTAAATATAGGAAGATTATAATGTGGAGTGTGGAGTGGAGTTACTATGTAAAGTGGAGACAATAAATGGAATGAAATATAAAGTTAACAACAAAGTGTTGGGAGTTGGCTATTACCCATTCGACAACAATAGCCTGGCGAGCTAAGTACTAATAAGTACTAACCCTACTTTCTACATAATGTACTAAAGCAGTATATTATACAATGTATTGTGACCACCTTGTTTAGGAAATGTAACAGAAATAATTTTGATACATATGTCAACATCACATGTGAGTTAAAGG
>JAAELB010001120.1 GCA_024227155.1 Desulfobulbaceae bacterium | reverse complement strand
AGGTAAAAATACGTTGAGTTGCTCTACCATATTCATTGAGTCTAAAATGGCTACAAGGTTCTCTAACTGAACCTTTCCTTTTTCGGCGTTTAGAACTGTTCTTCTATTAAGACCAGCTCGTAATGCCACCTCAGCCTGGGTTAAATTAGCATTGAGTCTCGCTTGTCTGAGCCTGCTGCCTATTTCTTCCGCTATTGCGAATGGAGTCATGTCTTCAAACTTCATAGTGTTACCCATTTGGTATATTAATTGGATTAATGCAATTAAAGTTACCCTTTTGGTACATTATAACTGGAGATATCTTAAATGTAAATAGTATTTACAATGTGCACAATACGTGACATTGTGAGTGGTTATTGCTTTTAGTGTGATCGAAGGTGTGCCTTGTGGTTGGCAGGTAGGTGATAAGTAATCGCTATGTAAGTCAACCCTAATTTTTTTCTCCAGTTTCTCTCAAACAGGTATAAATTCGGGGCAATCTATCTGCTTTTTTCTGTCCTTTCGAGAAACTTCACTCCTTCAATGCGTTACGAAACAGATTCATAGTAAAAAGCCGACCTCTCTCCCATTTCTCCATCAATTTTGAACATACCTGCCCATTAGCAGTGTTTACACTTTTTTAAAATTCGAATACCACCTCCTCGTATTCCGGCCAGCCATCATCACAGGCGACACTCTCGATTGGCTCGGTATATTCGGGTGAGGCCACCGGTGGCGCCCGCTGATTCTTCTTCTCCGCATACAAACCTAGGTGAGTCAATATCTTCTTTATCACCGTCCTCTTGTAAATGAAACCGATGATGCGCATCTCGCCGATGCACTTGGGACAGGTCAACGGGTCAACCTCCCATACCTTCTTGATGCATTCACGCCACATCAGTTGAGGTATTCGCTTTGGTT
>JAAELB010001119.1 GCA_024227155.1 Desulfobulbaceae bacterium | reverse complement strand
TTCTTTACACACATTTAGTCATATTGTGTATAATATAGTCTCATGGCACATCATGGGCAGATTAACATCACAATAATTTTTAAGTATCTGTTATAACCTATTACTTTCACTTATGAATTGGTGCACAGCCTCAAATATTCTTTCATTGATTTTATAATCAACATCTTTCAAACTATGTAATAGAATCTCAACATTTACTAAAGTCTGGTCACCAATAACATTTCTTGCAGTTTGTAACATCTTAGCTCTACATGTATGAAATAATGGGCATTGTAATAGAAAATGAACATTATCTTCTAGATTATTACCACATAAACAAGAAGGTGATTCCATAACATGCAAAGCAAATAGATGTGAATTAAGCTTACTACATTGTAACTGGAGTTGTGCATGTTTTATATTGTTAATACGACTACCAAAGGTCAAAATATATTCAGATTTCTTCTTCATAGATTTTGATATATGTTCTAATGTTCTATAATTACTATTAGTGCTATTCCAAAGTCTAACTGATGAAGGGACAAAACTAGATCTATAGGTTTCTGTTCTTGTTTTCATGATAAAAAAGTTGTCTTTGTTTCTAGAGGTTGGGCGCACATCTCCTATTCTTTGAGGAAGCAAGCTTGATAAGTATGTAGGTGTTT
>JAAELB010001118.1 GCA_024227155.1 Desulfobulbaceae bacterium | reverse complement strand
GGGTTGCAGCTTCTGATCTTGGGATCAGTCATGCTGCTGTTGCTCAGATGCTTAAGATGCTTGAGGATAAGGGGTATATTAAGCGAGAGGGTCGGTACAGCAGGACAGTGCATATTTTAAACCAGATGGGTGAGGTGGATGAATTCAGCAGATTAATACAGGTTCCTGTTATTGGGCAGATAAATGCCGGGTTGCCCATGTATGCACAGCAGGAATGGGATGGAACTGTGCTTGTTGATTCTAAAATTTATCGTGGAAAAAATCTTTTTGCTTTAAGGGTTGAGGGAGAATCCATGAAAGATGCCGGGATATTGGATAAGGATCTTGCTGTTTGTGAACCAAGACAGTTTGCCCAAAATAATGAAATTGTGGCAGCTTTAATTAATAATGAAGAAGCTACTATTAAACGCTTTTTTCTGCATAAAAATTATATTGAGCTTAAACCAGAAAACCCTGATTTTTCTGTGCAAAGATATGAGTTTAATGAAGTGCTGATACAGGGCAAACTTGTGGGTATTGTAAGGGGAGAAGTTTCATGAATGAGTTGAAGATTGGCACCAGTGGATATTCATACCCGGAATGGGTTGATGCTGGATTTTATCC
>JAAELB010001117.1 GCA_024227155.1 Desulfobulbaceae bacterium | reverse complement strand
TTAATATCGGAGATTTTCTCATCATGAATACCAACAAGGTATGACATTATTTTTTCAGAGACCTGTTCAATGTCATTTCCACGAGCTTTCAGGTAAAGGTCTTCAACATCTCTGAACATGAGTTTAATTTGTCGTGTGGTATTCCTGAGAGCCCATTCTGCATTAATATTATTATCAATAATTGTTTGAATACTTTTTTCATAAAGCATCTTATCTTTAAAAAGCAACATGTGAGATTCAAGAATACTAAGTTCAGCTCCAAGGTCATCGTCTAAACCATCGATTATATCTGAGTATTCCTGTTTTGCTTTTTCTACAGCATCTTTAAAACGATTAATCTCTGTTGTCTGCATGGACCTTTGTATAGGGTATCTTTTAATAACATCTACGCCCTCACGGTCAACAAGATAGGCCTTTCCAATACAGATACCGGGCGAGCCACCTATTCCCCTCAATATCAGTTGTTTTTCCTCAGAATTGCTCATTTGAATTATTTTACCT
>JAAELB010001116.1 GCA_024227155.1 Desulfobulbaceae bacterium | reverse complement strand
TTTAGTGGGATCCACGAAGTCAGCATTGGTGACTCTCCCCCCGTAATCACAGACAAACAGGAGCGCCAGCAGGTGATCATTGATGTACTTGGCACATTATACCAAGAGATTTATTCCTGAATTTGATGCGGAATGTCGGTTCTAAACTCTGCTAATGATATTAATGCCCACTTGCGAATACCAGTTTTACCGAATTATGGTTTACAGCAGAAAAATTTTTTATAAGTACCGATAGCGACGATTCTAACTTCAAATAAACTCCGGCCTGAGTAACTGTAACGATTTATCTTTTGAAGGTGACACTACATCACCAAAGTTTTAAATTTCATATTGCATACATCATCGCCTATGTATAATAGCTAAACTAACAATTTATTAACACTTACACTTTAGACGCATAAAAATCCCGGCACAGAGGCCTGTCTCTTGATCACAAGTCAGCTTCAAGAGACCTTGCTAGAGTAACCGTTCACCAGGGCCCTATTGACAGGCAGCTTTAAAGTCGTTGAGCAGAGGATAGGTGGTTTTATTCAGCGTCGCAGCAAGTATTGCCCGGATCCATTTCAGAGGATTCAACTTTTGTTTTCGGCAGGTTTCT
>JAAELB010001115.1 GCA_024227155.1 Desulfobulbaceae bacterium | reverse complement strand
TCTATGGATAGGAACGGACGGACTAATTTGTCTGTCCATACTATAAACGATGTCACACTTTATGGAAAAAATCAAATGAATGTGGAATGAAAGAAAACAAGAGGGGCCGCTCAGTCATAGGCCACAATTTCCGGCTTGGTAATAGCAGGTGTGGCCACCGGTGCTGCTCGCTGGTTCTTTTTCTTTTCGAATATGTTCAGATGGGTGAGAATTTCGAAGTCTTGCACACTCGCTTATCTCTTTATCACCTTCTTTTTATATATAAAAATAATAATAGGCATCTCACCTGTGCACTTGAGACAGACTAATGGGTCAACTTCCCTTAGCCTAGGGTGCAAGCCAGTTTTGTAGAAATCTGTAGGCGAGTGGTGCAGTAAATATTATAAAAAATATTCTGAATATATGAAAACTGAGGACAATGGGGAGATCGGCACTGGTGTCACCGGCAAGTCCCAGTAAAACCCCCATGGCACCAGGGCTTGTACTGAAAAATGCTGTATGAGCATCCAGGATCCCCATTCTTACCAAGATCAAACTTACTATGGTTCCGGCACTAACCAGAACAAGAGTGGAAAGAAAAACAGGAAGGAGCAGGGGCAATAAAGTCCTAGCCAGTTCCTTCGAAAATGAAGCCCCCACCATTACTCCAATGAGTACCTGGGTAATAAAGGTATAGGTTATGGGAATCTTGAAATTCCTCCCCAATAGCAGGTTAATGACGATAACAGCACACATCGCCCCTATGAGAGTACCTCCTGTAATTTTCAGCCTATAGCCAATAAAGCCACCAATAAGTCCAGCCAAAAGGTAGAGTGCCAAGCCTGAGATATTACTCATTTTCTCGCTCCTATTCCAGTTATTTGGAAAGAGTTGTTGCTGCATCTCTGGCCCTGGTAATTGCCTCTTTTGTCAACTGTGTACACAATCCAAGATAGTTGGCAGGGTCAAGAGAAGCCTGCAGGTCTTGTGAGGAGATGTTTGCACGGACAGCATCGTCAGACCACAGTATGTCAAAAATATTTCGTTTTTCACCAGTTGCAACTTCAGCAGCATGGTGTAGCACATCATGGGCCTTTTGCCTCCCCAGAACAGGAGCTAGCGCCATCATGACATTTTCTGCTACGATGAGACCGTTGGTTATCTCTAGATTCTTTCTCATTTTTTCTGGATGAAGTTTGAGTTCACTTACTAGAGTCTTCATATCAGAGGTTACCTCATAGGCAGCTTTACACACAGTATCCAGAGCCTCACTCATCATCTTGTTGGTTGCAGCGTCTCCCTCGTGTGAAGATTGCATCCCCTCCATGGCAAGGCTCACCTGAGAGCGAATACGAGCGGCAACGGTCATGATGTTGCATGCCACCTTTGAATTCACCTTCTGGGGCATTGTACTGGAGCCGATGACTCCTTCTCCCTGGCCCTCGGATACTTCACCAAATTCATCGGCCATGAGAGTATACAGTTCCTGGGAAATTTTTGAACATGTCGTGGC
>JAAELB010001114.1 GCA_024227155.1 Desulfobulbaceae bacterium | reverse complement strand
GTAATCGTTTACCGGGGCCTCAGATTCGTTCAAGCGGGCCAGACAGTTATAGTTAAGCTATACCGTCAGGCCTGATCGGACGAAAATGGGGTGCCGGTGAACGATTACCATTTCTTCAAAAAAATGATCAGTAAGAAACACTGCATCATTTCACGATCTAACGTATAAAGTGCAGGTCATCATCTTGTAGATGGGCAGTCGAGGCTTTACTTACCGGCCATCATAGCCTCTATATCTTCTTCAACTGTACCTATGGGTTTGATATCAAAGTTTTCCACCAATACCTTGGCAACATTAGGTGAAAGAAAAGCTGGCAGCGTGGGTCCTAGTCGGATTCCCTTTACCCCAAGAAACAAAAGGGCCAGGAGTACGGCCACCGCCTTTTGTTCATACCAGGCAATATCGTAGGAGATCGGCAGGTCGTTGATATCCTCCAGGTCAAAAACTTCCTTTAACTTTAAGGCGATGACGGCAAGCGAATAGGAATCATTGCATTGACCGGCATCAAGTACGCGGGGAATACCGCCGATATCACCCAGGTTGAGCTTGTTGTATCGATACTTGGCACAGCCAGCGGTAAGTATTACCGTGTCCTTTGGCAGATTCTCGGCTACTTCTGTATAATAACTCCTGCCCTTCTGACGTCCATCACACCCCGCCATGACGACAAATCGCTTGATAGCACCGGATTTTACCGCGTCCACAACCTTGTCGGCCAAGGCCATTACCTGATTATGGGCAAAACCGCCAACAATTGTGCCGGTCTCAATCTCGGTTGGGGGGGCACAGGTTTTAGCTTTTTCGATGATGGCCGAAAAATCCTTGGTTCCACCTTTCTGACGATCGGCAATGTGTACAGCGTTAACATATCCGACGACACCGGTGGTATAGAGCCGGTCAAGGTAGGTGTTGTTTTTTCTTAAAGGCACCAGGCAGTTTGTTGTCAAAATGACAGGGCCGTTAAACGATTCAAACTCGGTATTCTGGTGAAACCAGGAACCGCCGTAGTTGCCAGCAAAATGGTCATATTTTTTAAAGGCGGGATAATAATTGGCAGGCAGCATCTCGCCGTGGGTATAGACATCAACACCCGTACCTTCTGTCTGCTTGAGCAGTTCTTCCATATCCTTGAGATCGTGGCCGGTAATAAGGATTCCGGGTTTTGTGCCAACGCCAATGTTTACCTCTGTAATTTCAGGATTACCGTAGGCCGTAGTGTTGGCCTCATCCAGTAAAGCCATAGTATTGACTGATATTTCGCCAGCTTTCATGACGAGCGCGATCATTTCATCAACAGATAAGTCTTTAGTGGTCGAAGCCAGGGCTTCCATAATGAAATCATTGATATCATCTTTTTGAAAACCCAGGATGGCTGCATGGTCGGCATAAGCGGCTACACCTTTTAAGCCAATAATCAATAACTCACGAAGAGAACGAACATCCTCATTCTCAGTGGACAAAACGCCAACCTCTTTGGCTTTTTCGGCATACACTGTTGTATCAGTGGCAATCCAGGTGGCGGCTTCAGGGAGTGCTTCATCAAAATCTTTACCGTTCTTTGCTTTGTATGCAGCCAGAAAACGATCCCGGATCTGGTCTCGACGTTTAAGGCCGTCTGTGACCATTGCGGTGAAACGGGCATCATCCCAGTTGGCATTGGTGATAGTGGCAAACAGGCCCTGGGCGACAAAATCATCATTTACTCGATCTGAACTGCCGAGTTCTTTAATCTTTTCGCCGTAAACTGATATTCCTTTGAGGACAAATATGAGTAAATCCTGGAGATTGGCTGTCTTCTCTGGTTTACCACAAACTCCTTTTACTGTACAACCGATGTTTTTTGCAGTCTCCTGACATTGAAAACAAAACATGATTTTCCTCCATTTTGGTAATATTAAGTGTCGCCTTTGATTGCGACCTGGCAGGTGCTAAACAAACCCATTTTCTTTGTGTTTTTCTGCAATCGTACCTGCCAGATTAGTCAGGGTGGTAAAGGTGTCTTCCCGAGGAACACCTTTACAGAGAACGGGGTCAATAATTTCTACTTTGAGATTAGGGATCATCCCGGCAAGCGTCTCTACGGTCTTTCCACCCCAACCATAGGAACCGATGATCGATAGAAATTTGGCATTGGGGCGTAGGGCATTGGCTAAAAATGTGGCATAGGCTGCATATGGATGTGGTCCTGCAAGAACTGTAGGTGTGGCGACAACAATGGTTGCCGCATCAACAAGAGATATGGCTAATTTGCCGATATCGGTTACTGCCAGATTAAAGGGTTCAACCCGCACGCCTTTATCCACAAGTGCGGTAACAAAATGATCAACCATCTGTTGTGTGCTTTCGTGCATGGATACGTGGGGTAAGACCACCGTGTTTTTTGGTGTTCCCAGAGCCCATTCATGATAGGCATCGATGATAAATTTTGGTCGTGGAAATAATTGTCCGTGACCGGGAGCAATTATTTCAATATCGTAATCAGCAAGTTTTGCCAGATTTTTTTGGATCACTTTTCTAAACGGCATCATAATCTCGGCGAAGTAGCGTTTAGCTGCCTCGTAAACACGCCCCTCATCTGTGACGAAAAGCTCACTACTGGCAATATGTGAGCCGAAAAAATCGCAACTAAAGAGGATCTTGTCTTCTTCCAGATAACTCACCATTGTTTCGGGCCAGTGAACCCAGGGAGTGTGAATAAACGTCAACGTTTTATCGCCTAGAGAAAGCTTTTCGCCATCTTTGACAGTTATGAAATAATCCTCTGGGACATGCAAAAGGTCAATAAGCATCCCCTTTGCTTTTGGGGTACAGACGAGTTTAGCTTCAGGGAACTTTTCAAGAACCTGCATGATGATGCCTGAATGGTCTTGTTCAGCATGCTGGGAGACGATGTAGTCAAGCTGAGAAACACCCTCAAGTTGTGCCATAAATTCCTTGGCCATATGGGGTTCATCCGTATCCAGTAATGCGGTTTTTTCACTTCCTTTAATGAGATACGCGTTGTAACTTGTTCCATCAGGAAGAGGGATGAGAGAATCAAAGAGACGACTGTCCCAATCAACAGAGCCCATCCAGTAAATATTTTCTTTTATTTTTCGTCGCAGCATCTTGCACCTCCTTGGGTGTCATTAAAATGAATAGGTTTGTTATACACGTGGCCTGTCCATCAACGGCATCAATCATTCTGATAAAGCATTTTCTCTGATATTATTATTAATGCGCCTGAGTAGTTGGTCCATGTCGAGCTCGTATTCCCGGGCGACTTCTGCCAGGGTATGAAAGGCCTCGGCAGGACACCCCGCACACAGCATCCCCATATCCAAAAACATGTGTGAAAGCTGGGGGTGTCTTTCGAGTAGTTCTTTAACTGTTACAACACTTGATACGCTTGAATTTTCCACCATATTTTTTCTATTGTTGTTGTTTAAGCCTGGAAAAATTTAACCAATAAGTTCAAGCAGCATGACGCTGACAATCCCAAACATGAAAAACAATGTTGTTCTCGGACCACTGTTGTTTGTAGCTGCAGGCATCAACTCGCTTACGGAAATATAGATCATCAACCCCGCAGTGGCACCGATCAGCAAAGACATGGTTTGGGATGAAATTTGGCCGAAAATGTAGCGGGCTACAAAATATCCCACCACTATCGGCAGCGCACTTAGCGAAGACATGATAAACGATTTCAACCTGTTACCGTAGGCATAGTAGTGTGGTGCTGATGTGCATATTCCTTCCGGAATGTTGTGAATCGCGATTGCTGCCGCGATCACAAATGAATCGCCTACATCTGTTGATCCGCCAATACCAATAGCCATTCCTTCCGGGAAATTGTGCAGGAATATAGCCAAAATCAGAAAGTTTGCTGTATGGCCCATATGGCATTCGCTTTCACCACACGCCGAACACTCATGCACGTGAGGGAAGATGTGGTCAAGCAGCCACATGGAGGCTGCACCGATAACCAGGCCAAAGACACAAGTCATGGTGGAACCAAGGTGACGGCTCTCGGGAATCAAGTCGAGAAAAGAAACTGCCAACATTATGCCGGCTGCAAAATAGAGCATATTGTGAATATAGGCTGTGGAGGGTTTTTTCAAAACTCCAATGCCTGATCCAATAACCGGTCCGATGGCAGACAGCCCAACAATCATAACTTCCTGCATCATAGCTTCCTCCTGTTTGGCTCTATCAACTACTTTTTTGGATACACCAGAACAATGGTCTATTCTCTGATAGCCTTCTGGTTAATCAATGCTAAGGAGGAAGATAGTCCAGATTGTCCCTTCCTTCTTTGCGCTGGAACAAACAGGATTATTTTTTTGTGACAGAAGTTCAGGAGTAAGGTACTAATCACGTAAACGGTATGAAAATCTAAACTCCTTCGGCGAAAAGAACTAATGCATGGGGATCTTTTATAATAATTTTTTCGCGACCAGATTTAATCCAATCCTTTTTTTCCCAGATGCTGAGAGTCCGACTTACGGTAGAAAGAGTTGTTCCACAATAGTCTGCAATGTTTTGTCGACTAAGAGGAATATCAATGTGAATCCCTTCAGGAGTTTTTATGCCGGCTCGGCGCATAAGTCGAAGCAGAGATCGGGCTATACGTTGGTTCACATGCTCACTACACATCTCAAGGTAGCGGTGTTGTAAATCATCAATACGATCAAAGACAATGCCTAGCAGGTTAATTGCAATAGCGGGGTATTGGTGCATCAATGCTACTATTGTCGGTTTATCCCAGCCGATGACTTCAGTTTCATCAACGCACTCAGCTGTAACCGGATATGTTTGATTTCTGAGAACAGCTATCGCCGCAGCCAATTCACCTGAACTTAGATACCTGAGAATTACTTCTTTTCCTTGCTCACTGAGCATGGTCAACTTCAAGCGGCCCCGATTTACCATGAAACACCTTTCAGCCAGGTCATCCTGGTGAAAAAGTATACTTTTAGGTTGAAGGATAATTTGCTGACCCTTCTTGATAAGGGTAGCGAACTGCGGACTTGATAAACTTTCAAAAATCTCAGTTTTTTCCACGCTGATCAGCATAGGCGCTATTGTCCTTTTGAATGACTACTTTTAATATAAAAACTATACAGGATGCTAGCCGTCTATGAAATAGATAGTTTCTGTGATTTGGTCCATTTGCTCAAGTATTGACGACGGATCAATACAGCAACATATGGAGCATGCGGTCATACAGGTTGAAAAAATTGGCGAAGACGTCATTGTATTTCGCTCCAGGCATTTTGGCAATATACTTGACAATGGGGTCCACTTTAGTGCCTTACTCAATAAAAACAGCAATAAAAAACAAGAAAGCTGGAGAGTGTTTTAACATTAGGAACTTAAAGCAACCTCCGTGGCACTTATACCCCCTTGTGGGGTGTTAGTAGAAAATAGGCACGGAATAATTCTGCCAAGGAGTGAATTTCAAGGATTCCATATTGAAATTTGATTTGTCTTGCACCACTACAGACATCGTAAACGAGCTTTAATTTTGCCCCAAAAAATGGACTCTTTTATACCACGTCATCCCGGCAGGCTTTTAGCCGGGATCCAGAAACATCACCATTGCTTGGATTTCGGCTAAAAGCCTGCCGGAATGACGAATCTAAAGGCCCAGTTTTTCTCTATATCACTGATGTTACGTGTTGTGGAAAGAGGGCAACATGCAAAATTTACGAGGTCTGCACTAAATGTATTTTTGTCAAAATAGATAAGAATATTATATTAATTTCAGAAGGTTTTATCTGATTTCTCATGGTTGAAGAAAAGCTTGTCCACGAATTAAAACACATTATATCAACGGATTATTGCATTGGTGATTTGATAGAATTTGAACAAATTCATCTGGGTACTGTAAATAAAAGCTTTATCATAAGAACTGCTGGGGAGAACAAAAAAAGGACGTATTTTTTCAGAAAATATAACCCTGGTAAAACCAAAATTGAAATAGAATTTGAGCATTCAGTCATAACGCATCTGAAGAAAAAACGCTTTGCGCTTATAGCCGGGTTGATCCATGCAAAAGATGGAAAAACGTATGTGAACCGGAACAAGGGGCAAGACCACTTTTATGCCATTTTCAATATCCTTCCAGGCAAAGACAAGTACAGTTGGGTTAACCCGGACTGCCTTAATCATGACCTAAAAAGCGCTGGGGGTGTCCTGGCAAAATTTCATAACATAGTTTTTGACCTGAAACCTGAGCAGAGCCGGTGTGAACCAAAAATAATGGAGCTCCTGCCTCTTATTGCCAACAAGATCTCGATTTGTGCAAAAAAGGGTGGGGAAACACCATTTGATATTTGTTTGCGAGAGAACTTAGATGCGATAATTGCAACTATCGACAAAACGCTGAATGTCTTTGTTTGTGGAGTACAGGGAAGCGAATACAAAGACTTAGTACAGATGGTGATTCATTGTGATTACCATCCTGGGAATTTAAAATTTCAAAATAATACCATAACCGGATTGTTTGATTTTGACTGGTCAAAGGTGGATGTCCGTTGTTTTGATGTTGCCCTTGCTATCATTTATTTTTGTACGATCTGGGAAGGAAACAGTGATGGTAGCTTAGACATGGCAAAAACCTCTATCTTCTTTCAAAATTATCAGAACTCCTGTGTCACTGCCCCCGGTCCTTTGAATGGCTCGGAACTTAAATACCTACCCCACATGATTAAAGCCGCTAATATTTATGTCATTAGTTGGATCATCCAGGATTTTTATGAAAAGGGAATAATTGTAGATCCTTATACCTATAGAAAATATTTGCAACATCATACCCGGTTTTTGGCCTGGCTTGAAAAAAAGCGTAATTTTAGCGGGTTGGAGGAATTGTTTTTATAAATCAACACCCCACAAAGGGCTACTCAGTTCGGTACCTTCTCGGAGTCTAGCGCTTACCTGAGGCGGATAAGTGCTACGGAGGTTACTTTAAGTTCCTAAATATTTTTTTCAGGCAAACCCTTGATATTGTCTTCTTTCAGGCGGCGTAGCATCAAAGGCCCTACACGGAGACGCAATTGACGCCCTACCTGCCCTCTCACATCTTCAATCTCATCGCCGGCGGCCTGCAAGATTGGTAAAACATAGCTTTCCCTAAAACTTTGATAATTTCCAAGGTGGCCTGGGCAAGCTGTATCCATAAGGCACCAAAAGTCTTTCAGACTATTTTCAACAGGTGTACCGGTGGCTACAAGCGTGAAATCAGACTTAAGTCCTTTTGCTGCCCTTGTTTGGAGAGCATTTGGATTTTTAATATTTTGTGCTTCATCAAAAATCACCATGCCCAAATCAATAGAACAAAGTGAAAACTGATAATCTCTTAATGTTTGATAGGTCGTTATCACCAATCGTTGCGGGATATCTAGTCTTTCATTGAGGAATGTTTTGCCAACCTTTAAAGAGTATTTAATTTTTCCAGTTTCTTCTACCTCCTCATCTCCACCAGAGTGGGCTGACTCGTTAGATAGATTTTGTTTTGTCTCTACACCTCCAACACGAAATCGAGGGAGTTCTCCATCTACCTGTAAAAGAACAATATCTACAAAGGGTGAGGATGAAAATGTTTTCTCAACTTCGTCCTTCCAATTTTGCAGGAGGCTCAAGGGTGCCACGAGCAGGCAGGGCTTTTTAGTATCTTTTGCTTGATGCTTGAATTTATACAGGTGGTCAATTGCAGATAAGGCCATGAAGGTTTTCCCAAGACCCATATCATCGGCTTTTGTGACTTTTCAATCCAAAAATGTACGGCTGTGGTCCTGTTAGATTGTTGCAGCCCAGGCTAGAATCTGAAGTTGATTTGACAGCAAAATTGGATACCACAGAAGAAAGTATAGTCTTCCATGAACTCATTTAAAAATAGAGCAACTTTCTCGGGTAAGAATCTGGAATTATCTAGGATAGGAAGAAAGTTAAAATGCGATAGGCATTGGGCCCCAGTGTACCAGTAACTCACAGGAAACATCTTCAGCGGTAGAGGATGGAAACTGATTATGAATACCAATGATATTCTTTGGTATGGAACTGTAAAATGTTGTGACCTGTTGCCTCTTGCCTAACAGTCTTTCTTTCTGTATAAAAATTACTGTAGGTGGATTCCATACGTGCTATCTTTTTAGCTTGATGTCCAACAAAATATGCTTGATCTGCAGTAGAATACTGCCTTAGCATTTTTTTTCTTCTCTGGATATATAGAAACCGGAGAATAAAATGAGAATTGAATTAGAATAGGCCCTTGGTCTTTCCTTTAAATTACAGCCAGGAGAAATTTTAAATGCCATCTTTATCTGAATTTCAACCATATTTGGCGGCCATCGGTTCTTTTTTAAATGTTGCTACGTTTGGTTTTGTAATTCGAATAGCCCAAGTCTTACGTAATATAGAACGTCAACGAGCAGAGATACTTGAGGATAGGCTAGCCGGTGTCAAAGAAGACCTTGCTCGTACCGAGAAGTGGAGCGATAGAGAAAAAAAAGAATTAACGTCTCAAAATGAGTCTCTTCGCAGCCAGCTTGAAGAACTATTGAATGGTTCTGGAATGACTATCGAAGCTTTATCTGGTGGCAAATCACTGCAAGAAGCACAAAAGTCAATTCAACAATCAGTAGATGTGCTGATCCAATCGATGGAGAAAATAAATAAATCCAGTGGAGGTATCGACAATCCTAAGTGGCATCTTGAGCTTGCAAAAGGGTATATGGCTAAAAGCGAATGGTCAAACGCTGCAAAGCATTTTGACTTTTACGTGGATTCGGAACCGTCTGACGCAAGTGCACAATTCTCCCGAGGTGTTTCCTACGCCAATATTGGTGGCAATGAATGCAACATTAATGCTTTAAGAGCATATAATGAGGCAATAACATTTACTCCAGCTACAATTGATAAAGATATGTACGCAAGATATTTTACATATCGAGGTGGAATTTTGAAGCGATTAAAACGTTTACCTGAGGCTTATTCTGATCTTCAACTGGCCTTATCGCTCGCATCCAGAAAGTATGAAATAAATGACATCAAATATAATCTAGCTTGTGTATATGCGATGCAAGGAAATCGAGAACTTATGCTTAAGATGGTTTCTGAACTTAGTGGCGACCACCAGAAACTCTTAGGAATTCAACTTAAGATAAATGATTATTTCGCTAATTATACCAATGATGATGAATTCCTAGATATCATTTACCCATATGGTTCCAGTGTTTAACTGAGCAAGAATAGGCACGTCCTTTTAACATATATTAAAGCAGTCTTGGGGCTTTAGAGACATTTCAATACCAACCAGATCAGTTTTGTCTTGTAATCACAGATCAGATTTTGCCCGCTATGACAGGTAGTAATCTTAGTAGAAGAATGTTGCAGCACCCTAGGATTTCCACATTCCATATCTGACTTTTTCAAAACACAATCAACTCAATATGTCTTCCTTATTAATTGACATGGGATCATGTGTAAAAATATTGTCCGAAAAGGAGCATTCTTGTACTTTGACATTTTCAGATTTACTACCAAAGCTCCAGCTATAAATGAAGCAATGGAAAATATTGATAATTCTAGATTATGTTTGATGATCACTTCAGAAAGTTTGTCAGGCATGATACAATACAACAACAGAATCGATTAAAACCGCAACTTTCCCTGGATGGCTTGCATCAAAACAACGGCTTTTGTGGCTCCTGATCCATGAATTGTCACACTTTGAAGCTGGTTATCATCATCCCCCCTCGGCCTGTAGCCCACTCTCACGACATAACCATTTCTTGCACCCACAGATAAAATCAGATAACATCATTTTGCGTTGAAATATTAAGCGGCACAAGACACTACTTTACACTGATGTCACGAATGTTGGGTGTACCATGGTTAAGGTTGTCATTTCTATAAGGTCTAGTGGAAATATGTTAACCATGCCATGTTTGGCATAGTGATTACACAGAACATGTTGTTAGTGGATGGGAGGTTTAGTGATGTCAATGAATAGAGAACTCTGGATAAAAACTCGCTTTACATTGATAATAGGATTTATAATTTTAACTCTTTTCCTAATAGTTATTGGGTATTCATTTGTATGGACAGGCTTCGGGCAGTACACTACAGGGGATAATGTCGAACGTGCTAAGACTTTATGGGATTGGCTGGACCTGATTGTAGCCCCCTTGATACTTGCTATAGTTGGTATAGCTATTAATTCAACAATTAGACAAAACGAGAGAGTCAAAGAAGAAAAGCAAGCCCAATCTGAAAGATGGCTTGCTGAGGATCGAATGAAAGAAGACGCATTGCAATCGTTTCTTGACAGGATAGAGGACCTTTTGACAAATTATAGTTTGTATGACACTAAGGCCGATAATGTTCTTAGAAACATTGCCAGGACGAGAACGTTGACAACATTGAGACGAGTAGACCCAGCGCGGAAATCAATTTTGCTTCATTTTCTCATAGACTCCAACCTCGTCAATAATAAGAATGGTGCTGTGATAATTGATCTTTCTGGGGCAGATTTACAAAGGGTAGAATTGCATGATGTTAACCTGGAGGGGGCTCTCTTAAGTGAAGCAAATTTACATAGAGCTAGGCTAGATCATTGCAGTCTAAAAAACGCTATACTAATTGACACCAATTTACATAAATCTAGTCTAATGTACTGTTCTTTTGAACAAGCAGTATTTAGCCCTGAGATACATCTTGCGCGGGCTCAAATTACTGATTTGAGAGGTGCAAACCTTACTGCAGCAAACCTTAAAGGCACCTATCTACAAGATGTCCTTTTCGATGAAGATACCATTTTACCGGATAATTCAAGATGGACACCAGGCCACGATTTGAGGCATTATTCAGAGGATAATTTCACAGGAGAGACTTGAAAAAAATCATAAAAATAAGAACCATATTTATTTAGTGAAGTTCATACAGCCATATTGAATTTTAGCCAAGTCGATAGTCAAGATCTCTCCTGATATGGTTAACCCTGTCAATAACAAACACCTGTCTCTTATCTTTTATCTCGCAGAGTAGTTGAGAAAGTAAAAGTTTACAGAAATCCTCCAGCACACTATCAGGGGCGGAACCATAGTTTATCGACGGTTGATCAATCTGATATGCGGGGGTTGGTTACCGTATGAATTGGCTTCGTCGCGGAGCTGCCTCTATCTATAGACGGGAGTTTCAACTTAACAAAGTCTATTCCTCTAGGAGATTCGAGGGTTCCCCTTTCCGTGGTTGCGCCCCTGGCAATGGACTGGAAGGTATATGTCCTTTTTCACAGCCTTTTCGTAGGTACCAATTGTAACTCGTTCAGTTCCCTTGCAGTGGCCCAAGAAAAACCTGCAATTTCCCTAGCGATAGCAATCTTGGTCACATTCACTTTTTTACCTTTTGCTATAAAATATTGATAGCGGCTACAGAGGCGGCACTGAGCTTTCCAGGCTATTTTTATTATTTACGAATCTGCGAAAATAGGTACATCTACTAATTCATTGTTTTGCCATGAAAATATTACAAAAAGCCAAGGGTACATTGGGGGGGGCAGGGCGGGACTCAGTAGAAAAAACTTGATATTGATGCAAGAGAAGAGAAATGGAAAACATAGTTAGATCTTCTCTTAGGCACGCATAAAACTCCCTCGTCCAAATCATGCCGAGAAAACAATATGTGAGAGAGAAAGCTGAAACCCTATAGCCCAACCTCATTCACTTGGCTGTGACCATCTTCCCTCTAAACCCTCGACAGCAAAATTGACATTGACAGTATGTCTCCTGGAGGATACACTAAGACATGAGTTACGAAATCAGACAGGGACTAGAATTTAGTAAATGGTTTGAAAAGGTTAAGGACAAATCTGTAAAGATTAAGCTTCTTGCCCGTCTTGCAAGAGTAGAAAATGGGAATTTTGGAGATCATAAAAATATCTCTCAAAACCTTTTTGAGCTTAGATTTAATTTTGGCCCAGGATATCGGATATATTACACGATCCAAAATGACGTTGTTGTATTGCTCCTTGCAGGTGGTGATAAGTCCAGCCAAAAGAAGGATATAAAAAAAGCATTAACATTGTTGAGGTAGCCCATGAAAACAAAATCATTTGATATAGCAGAGCATCTTGAAACCTTGGAGGATATACAGGGTTTTCTGAAAGAGGTCGATGATACCGGGGATGAAGCCGATTACGTTCACGCTCTGAGTATCGCAGCAAGGGCTTATGGTATGACTAAAGTGGCTAAAGAAGCAGGGGTAACCAGGGCGAGCCTATACAAGTCCCTTGCTCCTGGTGGCAACCCTCATTTCAAAACTATAAGCCGAGTAACTAAAGTTTTTGGGCTTCGCATGAAAGCTGCTTGATTGTGAGTGATCACAATAAATGATGGAATAAGCTGAAGTGTGTTTCGCAAAAGCTCTGGCCCATGAAACAGTATAGCCCATAGTGTTGCAAAATGACCGAAAAAAGCCTTAATTTGAAATTGTGACTGATATAGCTAAATGAGCTACTTTTGATATCGTTATTTGGGCCATTTTTTTAGGAATAATTTCAATTTTTCTCCTGTTGAATATCCATTTTTATCAAGGTTGATATTGAAAATATCTTCCAGCCTGTCTGCTAGAAGTGGAGTGGCTTGTGAGATTGGATTTGTCTAGAACAGCAAAATCCACAATCCATGTTCTTGTTGTGTAATTCTCCCTAATGCCTAACATTCTCGAAACCTTTTCGTAGGATCTATACGACGAGAAGATACAGGAACAGTATAAACCTGAGCATTTTCTTGAATGGTTAATATTGCCAAAGGAACTCTTTTTGGTTGAAAGCTAACTGAAATAAAATAGGCAGAGCCATTTCTGACCCTGCCTTCTCTTTCTGCCTGTCACATCAGGGGTGATTATTGCGAGTGGTGTACTGAGAAAAATTGATTTTCTATTGTGTAGACAATATTCTTTATTCCCTCAATTGCCTTTTCTTCAGTCTCTGCAAACCAACTCAGCCATGGAATTTCATTACACTTGGCTGCAAATATCTGACTATCCTCCTGCCGTTCAGTTGTATAGGTATATTCGTTCATTTGATTTGTTCCAGTTAAGCTGATTTTTTCTTTCTCAATCTTGATCCAATAAGACCAGCCAAACCTGTTCCGAAGAGGAACATGGTTGCAGGTTCAGGCACAGGAGCTGGACCGGGACCTTGTTGATCGGAAACAATCTGCATACCTGAGAGACCACTATACCCAATCGTTTGGGAGCCAGTTGCAGTGAGCGTTCCTCCTGTAACAGCGACATTGCTGAAAAGGTAATAGTTGGATCCCTGTACAAAAGACCCACTACCAAAATTTCCATTGATATTGGTGAAAGCATTACCATTGAGACTGCCACTGCCAGTACCAATTCTAGAATTATGCGGCTCATAAAGGTACACGTCATACATGCCATTAGTGAGTCCGGTAATGGAAATGCTCCAACTGTTTGGAGAATAACTAAAAAAGTTGTCCTCCATGAGATCGTTGGCATTACCGTCCGGTAGTGAAGTGCTCCCGTCCATTTGATTCGCAGTTATGGATACAGCAACGCTTGTCGTGTTGCTATAGATATCTACGATCCCACTGATAGTCGAAAATTGGGTGATATTATTCCATGTACCAGTCTGTCCAGAAGCTGCACCAAACCCAGCACTAGGAGGACCACCAGAAGTACCAAAGTCTAAGTTCAGTGGCAAGGCGTGTGCTGAGTTCACAACCAGCAATAAACAAGTTGCCAAGCTAACTAAAAGTCTTTTTTTCATCATTCTCCCTCCTTGGTTTTCTGCGTTCTAATGCGAATTGTCTGTATTGAATGAAATGCTTACTCTGGTTTGACGGCAACCAGGGCAGCAGAATGAATGTAACTGCCATATGCAGTAAACGCCCTCCGTATTTTATGAAGACGCTTGTGGGCACTTTTAGATCGTATCACACGGGAAATAAACCGGAGTACCCCAAACATTCCCT
>JAAELB010001113.1 GCA_024227155.1 Desulfobulbaceae bacterium | reverse complement strand
GCCCCCTTCAAAAGACTGCATAACCAGAGTCCGTAACCGTTCGTCCAGTGCTCCAGGTTCGTTCAAGCTGGTCTCCTGGCTATAGTTGGCTATGCCAGGAGGCCTGATCGGACGAAAATGGGGTGCTGGTGAACGGTTACGCAGTGATAGGTGTTCTGCTGCCCCTCATCCTCCTGTATTTCCAGAAATAAGAGTCCAACCACTGTTATTAAAAAAAACTGTGGTATGACTGGATTAATAGCATAGAGATTGTGGTTAATGCTGACCTCATCCGCCCTTTTTTTCTGTCTCGGCCAGTTTCGCTTGTTCAATTTCATCGGCAATTGATAACCACAATGACCAAACAATGTCTCTTTTATGGGAAAGGCTAACTCAGGCTTTGTCTCTTTGCCAACAAAAATCAACGCATCGCCATGTACAATGCTCTGAACAAGGAAAAAACCCGAAAATCTTTTAAGACCCGTACAAGTTTTAATTGGTCTTGGCTTATCTGAAACTGTCGACATTAACAATGCAGTTAGAAGTTGTCAAATTTTCCCATCACATACTCTCTATCGTTCAGATGTTTTACTAGAACCAGCTATTTGAAAACTTCGATTAGATTTTTGTTAATGCTAAAAGACCCACGAACAGATACAAGTCAACTTCAGCCGCCCCTGCCTGCCGGCATACAACATTAGCCACATTTTTCGTATATTATCGTACACTTAAACACATCTAATCAATCCCTACGGAGTCTATTTGTCCTGGGCAAGAAAAGAATATCCATCAGGATATTAGTTCTAGGAGGTTGTCCGAGAATAGAAATTTCGCCGCAAATCTAGGCATGCCGGGAAAATAAGCACAGCCATATAGTTAATATTGCGAGCATTATTTTTACGACATAACGACGATATGTGGTGAAAGTGTATTCTCGGACAGCCTCCCAGATTGCGCCTAAAAATATTTACGTTTCCATCTATCCTAAAAGACAACAGATTTTCATCAAACCCAATTCCGTTACTTTTTTTCATTTGACATTACTGCGTCGTTCTGGCATAACAAGAAAAATGTCGACATTCGTCATTTCAAACAGACAGTAAAGACGTTTTTACAATGCGATAGCGAACACGCAACAACTACTTGATATCTACTGAGCGAAAAAAGTGTAATCATCAAATAACTATTACCCCCATAGGACACACAATGAACCTGAGCCAATTCCCAAGAAGAAATTATGTACAGGATGCTACCCCCATCGAAGCTCTCCCAGCATTTTCAGCTGCCCTCGGGGGCAAGGTAAATATATTCATCAAACGTGATGATCTGCTCCCAGGATGTTCTGGTGGCAACAAGACAAGAAAGCTCGACTTCTGCATTGCCGATGGCATGGAAAAAGGCGCCGACACGATTATCACCTGTGGTGCAGTACAGTCAAACCATGCCCGTTTGACCCTGTCATGGGCTGTCAAAGAAGGCCTTGACTGTCACCTCATACTCGAGGAGCGTGTTCCAGGCAGCTACAAACAAGATGGTTCCGGTAACAACTTTCTCTTTAATCTTCTGGGTGTCAAAAGTACCAAGGTTGTACCCGGGGGTTCAGACATGATGGGAGAGATGGAAAAACTCGCTGAGGAACTCAAGAAGCAGGGAAAAAAACCATATATCATCCCTGGCGGTGCCTCTAATGCTATCGGTGCTACCGGATATGTCGCTTGTGCCCAGGAAATCCAACAGCAGTTGTTTGATTCAGGTCTCAATATTGACCACATGGTTGTTCCAAGCGGTAGCGCAGGAACCCACGCAGGTATAGCAGTCGGCATGTACGGTACCAATGCAGGTATCCCAGTTTCAGGCATTAACGTTAGTAGAAAAAAAGAGTTACAGGAAGAAATCGTTCACAAACTCGCTGTTGAGACCGCAACACGTGTCGGCATGCGGGAAGAGATCCCAGCGGACCAGATAACCTGTTTCGATGAATACGTTGGGCCTGGATATTCTATTCCCACAGACAGCATGATTGAAGCAGTGAAGCTGCTCGCTCAAACGGAAGCCATACTGCTTGATCCCGTCTATTCCGGTAAAGCAATGGCGGGGATGGTTGACCTTGTGAGAAAAGACCATTTTGCTGAAGGCTCTAACGTGCTGTTCTTGCATACTGGCGGATCTCCTGCTCTCTATGCATACCTTGATACTTTTAAGTAAACCGCGGTACAGTGTTATCTATAGCCCTCTACAGGTAACACTGTATCATTAATGATATGTGTATAGTGTAATATACACAGGTCTGACAGGAACTTTGGTTTCCTGAAGATCACTTTAACCCTTTAGGAGGAGTGAATGAAAAACTTTAAGATTGTTATATTAGCGTTGGTTCTCACCTTGTCAGTCGGTGTGTCTTCTGCCTTTGCAGGACCGATTGTCATCAAGCTCGCCCACCCAAACGTGCCTCAGCATCCAATGGGACAGGCATTTATCAAATTCAAGGAACTGATCGAGGAACGAAGCAACGGTGCTTTTCGCGTCGACATTTTTGATAGTTCTAAATTCGGCAACTTTGACAGCGTAGTTCAGGGTCTGCAGCTCAATATGCTCCAGATGGGTTCCGCTTCAACTCCGAATCTTTCTCCTTTCTCTGATGAATTCCTCATCTTCGATCTACCGTTTCTTTTTCCAGACTATCCATCAACCGATCTCATTACCGATGGTCCAATTGGTATGAATGCGACCAAAGCTCTGACCCAAAGTGGTATTGTCGGACTCGGTTACATTGAAATTGGTTTCCGTAATCTCTGGAATAACGACCATGCGGTTGTTACCCTTGAGGATGCCAAGGGCTTGAAAATCCGGTCAACACCTTCAAAAGCTCACATCGCAACACTCAAGGGCTTAGGTATCAACCCAACTCCAGTATCCTGGGGTGAAGTATATACCGCAATGCAACAGAAGACTGTTGACGGTATCGATATTGATCTCAATTTGGCATGGCATAACAACTTCCCGGAAGTCACCAACCACGTGACCATAGTGAATAGTCTTTTTAGCCCACATCTGGTTATGGCATCCAAGCGATTCCTTGATAGCCTGACACCTGAGCAGAGAGAACTCGTGGTTACAACCTTCGATGAGGTTAAGCTTTATGAGCGTAAACTCATCCGCGATGGTGAAAAAGAGATCTTGGAAAAACTCGAGAGTAAAGGTGTTACCGTTACCGTTCTTTCTCCTGAAGAACGCAAGCGTTGGGCAGAGGCAACCGCAGGCGTCTACACCCAGTTTGAAAACCGTATTGGCAAAGACCTAATCGAAAAAGCAAAGGCTACTATTGCAGGTAAATAATTAGGCACAACATACCGGGCGGTATGTCTCCGCCCGGTATAACGAGACAATGGAGCGCATTACAATGAAGAGTACGCCAAAATCAATGATTCCAAGCGTAGAGATGGTCATTGCATCAGTATCGCTGGTTATGATGGCAGGCATCACAGCGGTTCAGGTTTTTAATAGATATGTTCTTCAAAGCTCCCTCGACTGGTCAGAGGAACTAGCGCGTTATCTATTTATCTGGGCAGTTTACGTGGGATGCAGTTACGCAACACAAATGGACAGACATCTCGAAGTAACAATCATACGCACGATGTTTAAAGGGAAATTCGCACGTCCTGTAACCATTCTCGCCTCGTTCATCACTGTGATATTCTGTCTATTTTCCACCGTCCTTGGTATCAAATTCGTCATCTTCCTTGCTGGTACAGGCCAGAAAACGCCTGCCCTTGAAATCAGTGCATACTGGGTCTACCTCTGCATGCCGGTGGGTCTGGGTTTTATGGGCATCAGAACGCTGGAAAGGCTGTGGTGGTTAATTACAGGGAAAATAAATCCTGCTGAAATAGAGATTAATTAAGGAGTATTTGACGATGGATTTAGCTATTATTCTCACCTTTGTTTCCCTGGCAACCTTTCTGCTACTCAGCGTCCCTATAGGTGTGTCTATCGGGATGAGTGTCGTGGTTGGCATGACATTTAGCGACATGCTGCCATATGAGTTTTTGATTCAAAAGATGATCACATCCCTTGATGTGTTTCCTCTCATGGCTGTTCCATTTTTCATTATGGCTGGAGAGATTATGCAAAAAGGCAGTATGGCCCAGAGACTGCTCTCAGTGTCCCGGGCGCTGGTTGGACATTTAACTGGTGGTATGGCACACATTTCAGTCCTGACCAGTTTATTCTATGGTTCCCTTTCCGGTTCAGCACCTGCGACGGTTGCCGCAGTTGGTGGTATCATGATTCCGGCGATGGAAAAGGAAAAGTATTCCAAATCTTTTGCGACAGCAGTAAACACAGCTGCCGGTTGTCTTGGGGTTATAATTCCACCGAGCGTCCCTCTCATCATTTACGGGACCACCGCCGGAGTATCTGTAGGCGACCTGTTCATTGCAGGTATTATACCGGGCCTTTTTATTGGCCTATGTCTTATGATATGCAGCTACATCCTTTCAAAACGCTATGGCTTTACAGGAACAGGTAATAGAGCCTCAGCCAAAGAAGTAGCATCCTCATTTCTCGCGGCCCTGCCGGCACTCATGGTTCCTATTATCGTGCTTGGCGGAATATACGGCGGACTGACCACCCCGACAGAGGCGGGTGTTATTGCGGTGGTCTACTCCCTTATTGTTGAAGGACTGGTACTTCGTACCTTGAATTGGCAGAAAGTTATTGATGTGTTTAGAGGTACAGCCTTGACCACCTCATCTATTTTCCTTGTTGTTGCTACCGCAACCGCCCTTGGACAAATTCTGCTCTTTTACAATCTGCCAAACATGCTTGTGGAGATTCTGGTCAGTATTTCCGACAACAAATATGTGCTGTTGCCGATTATTCTCATATTCCTGCTTGTCATGGGAACTTTCATGGATGCCCTGGCAAACATTCTAATCCTGACCCCACTGCTTTTGCCCGTGGTCAAGGTACTTGGAGTTGATCCCATTCACTTCGGTATTGTCATGATTGTCTGCTCATCCATGGGATTTTTAACACCACCGGTTGGAGTGAACCTATTCGTTGGCTGCAGTATTGCTAACCTCTCAATTGAAAAACTCAGCATCGCAGTTATGCCATTTCTTATGACTATGATCCTGGCACTCCTGGCCCTTACATTCATTCCGCAAATTGCGCTGTGGTTGCCAGGGCTGTAAGGTATACAAACTAACCCGACGAGTCGGAAACTTTTTTAGAACCACTGGATTAGTACCTTCACGAAATTCATTCAAAAAAACAAGAAATGAATTTCTAAGGTACTAAGGGACATTAACTGCCCCCTGCAGACATTAACAGAGACGGAGTCAGTACCTACAACAAGGAGTGAATTATGAATGTTACCAGAAGCACCGAATCTCAGGGGATACTTGGAATTACCGGGCATGCAGGTGCCGGCCACGTACATAGCCACTCCGGTTTCGTCCAGGATGACACTGCAGGTTTTGCTGTGGTGGCCTGCCTCCTCCGTCGCGCATTTCCTGTCTGTACCACAATATCTTCTGTCGAAGCTGACATTGAGACAGGTACAGTTACTGTAAAAACACAGGACGGAGGGACAGGAACAGCTAGGGCAAGAAGAGGAATCACACCGTACGAGGCGACCCTTGCCCGTCTGGTGATCGGCCTGGATGCAGTCTATAGCCAGAGTGCCGCTTTCGCCGCATTCGGCAGAATCTACGGACAGGGCTGCCTGGAGTTACCAGTAGCGCTGCAAACAGCCACCTGCCTCGCCGTAATCGACACATTTGAAAAACGGTACCGGGATTCTGTTCACATCTGTTCCGAAAATATGGACGGTAAGGTGGGCAAATGCATCGGGGCCGTCATAGAGATAGACGGCGTACCCGTTTCGGCCATGGCAATTCTCAACGCCAACGAGGGAGGTCTTGGTCCGGATGAGGATCTTGAAGGTAATATTATGCTTGGCGATAAAGGTGAGTTGATGAAAAAGATCGGCCTTGATCGGTTGCCAACAATTATCCTCGAGAGCAAGGCCTACGTACCAGCTATCTGTGAAGGAAGGGACGAAAATGCATTCTGGATCAGGATCAACCGGGATGCTGACAACAGAATCGTGTACGACGCACTCGTCCATGGTGCAACAGAGGCAAATCTCAACTTCATCAAATCGGACACGGCATACACACGGGGAACCGGTGAAATTGCAGCAGCAACCCGTGAACTCGGAAATAAAATTGCTGATCTAGGTAACGCCCTGGCAAAAGCGGAAACTGCCAGAAAGAAGGTTCAAATAGTTGGAGAACTTGCGCTGCTGGTCAGCGAAAACGCCGGCGGAATATCCTTCATGTCCTCAAAACTTTATAATCAGGTTGGCGGCGGCGGGCTCATGCCGGGAACTGCTGCCGTCCTGTCAATGGCGATCTCCGAACCTGCAATCCGCATCTGGAAAATTCCTGCATTCACGGCACAGGATTCAGATATGTATCTCGCAATTCTTGAAAAGGCGGTGCCAATCCTGGCTGAAAATATTGAAGCGGCCTGCGACGAGCTTAAAGCCAGGCAGAATTTCAATGAAGCAGACTATGCCTATTTAATGAAATAGACAGTTTCTCGCCGAAAACATAATGAGCTCCCTTACGTTTTTACCGTATCACTGTATTGATTTTTTTTCGTAATGTAGATAACAATGACATATTTCTGTTTATTAAGTCACTCACCTCAACCATGGCTCGCGAGGTGTTCGCAACTTCCCTAACACCTTAAAGGACGAAAGGTTTGGATTTCAAAAAACATACTTACACAGATCTTGTCGTTACCTACATCAAAAAATCCATCCTTGATGGTACCTACCAACCCGGTACCAAGGTAAAAGAGCTTGTTATTTCAAAGAAGCTATCCATAAGCCGAGCGCCTATCCGGGAGGCTCTTCAAATCCTCATCAAAGAGGGTTTAGTTGTCTGGATTCCGCAAAAAGGAAAATATATTACGGAGCTTGATCCGAAACAAATCCGAGACAGCTACTTCACCGGCGGCATACTTGAAGCCGCGGCAGTCTGCTCGGTCATCCAGAAATACACCGCCGGGGATATCAGAAAACTCGAAGAAATTGCAGAAAAGATGAGGCTTGTCGCTGAAAATGGCGAACCAATCGAAAAAATTGCGCCACTGGATGATAAGTTTCACAAAATCCTCTTTTCCCGAATTGACAATGAACTGCTCCTCGAATTCTGCAGAAGATCCTGCCAGGGTATCTCGAAATTTCTCCTGTTCAAATACTGGATCCAGCTGTATTCTGTAGAAGAGGTCTACTGGAGACATAAAGTCATCGTGGATACACTGAAAAAAGGAGACGTTTATGAATTGGAAGGACGCATAAGAAATCACTACCTTGATGCGGGTATGCGAATGTCAGAAATTTGTAAAAGAGAAATCTCGCAATAGATGATCTCAATACTATTGCAGAGATCGCCAACCGTGAATCATTATGGTTTCATGCGGACGGAGCCTTTGGTGCGACTGCCGTATTAAGCAAAAAATATGCTCACCTGTTCACCGGGATTGAACATGGAACTGATAAACTTGGTGGTGTTATCACTAAGAACTGCGGTCAAGCAAGACACCTCGAAGCCAGGATAGAACAGTCCAACCTCTTTGAACTCCTTACGCCGGTAAACTTAAATATTGTCTGCTTTCGTTTTGTTCAAGAAGGAATAAGTGAGCTTGACACATTGAACGAAGATATTGTTATAGAGCTACAGGAAAGAGGAATCGCAGCACCATCCACCACCCGTCTGAATGAAAAGCTTGCAATACGGGTAAATCTGACCAATCATAGAACCAGCCACAATGATCTTGATCTGCTTCTGGCAGAAGCTGGTAAAATCGGCTGTGAACTTACAGGAAAGCAATTCACTTAACAGGTCCGCTACCCTGCGACACCTGATCGTTGCTGCCTGATAATTTCTGCAAGAACCTTCATCCCCTGTTCACTACGCTCTGTCCAGGGATAACCAAAATTTAGACGCATACAGTGTTCAAAGTTCATAGTGGCCGAACAAAACGTACCCGGAACCAGGGCAATATTTGATTTTGCGGCTTCTTTAAAAAGATGCATGGTATCGAACGGTTTTTCCAGCTCAACCCAAAGACACAGACCACCTTGCGGCATAGAGACACGCGTGCCGGAAGGGCTGCCATTTCATTTCTTGTAACCTTGACAGGGATAATTTCCTGCTCTCCGGAACGTGGCCTGTCCATAATTTTTTCAATACGGGGCCGGACAAAAAAACCGGATTTCTCGCGCACATCAATGACACCCCGCTGCTCAAGTTCTTCATATGCGTGATAGACGGTGGATATAGATCTACCAGTCTGCCGTCGCATCGCACGGAGTGACGGCAACCTCTCGCCGACCGCAAATCTTCCTGAACGGATCTTCTGTTCAAGCTCATTGGCAAGTTTCATATAGTAGAATTCCATTTTAATACTCCCTTTCCAACGAGATCACAACATGGGTAAGGCCAGAAAGAGCTTGCTTCTTATGTTCGGAATGGTAAAACATCAATCATGTAACAGCAGAAGCACTCTCACTCTACCACAGATTCGCCTTATGACCACAAAACAGCAACATACACTACTTTACATTGAAGACAACGAAGCAAACCGGCAGTTAATAAAGCTTGTACTGGGCCACCGGCCAAACATCATAGCGCTCTTCGCCCATGATGGCAGCAGTGGCATTGAGGTAGCAAAAAGCCAACTTCCGGATCTAATCCTGACTGACATCAACCTTCCGGACATTAATGGTTATGATATATTATCAGAACTGAAATCCACCCCGGCGACGGCAGATATTCCCATCATTGCCCTGAGCGGCGATTTACCCTCTAAAACTCAAACCGACAATCATTTTCAATTTGATAAATACCTGTCAAAACCAATTAACCTCACATCCCTGTTTGACATGCTGGACGAATTCCTCGACACATGATTCCAGTCAGCGCATTGTTTTATAGCACTGACATTATCATGCAAAAAATAGGCAGGCACCCGCCAGGAGGCAAATGCCCCCGCTGCAGCAACCAGCTCCCACATAGTTTTTCATAATTTTTTCAATATGCAGAATTCAGACAAGAAGGCCTGAAGATACCCAGTAATAGACAATGTATCCGCCTGCCAGAATTAAAAAAATAGCTGATATTTTTTGTACATAGGGGAGAACTTTCCTCAGAGCACCTACAACCACCCCCTCTTTTATAACTGCTATACCTAAGGTAAGCAGAAGCATGATGCTTCCCATCCCGAGGATATAACTAAAAAACTGCAGAAGACCACCAGAAAAGTCCCCGGCGGTGAGAGAACTCCCAACAACCATAAGGAAAATTGGCAAGGTACAACTCAAAGAGGTTGCTCCAAAAGCCACACCAAAGAGGAAAAAACCCAGCACGGTCATCTCCCTTGGATCTCCTATTTTGCCCGCAACATTTTGCAGGCCATACAGAGAAAAACTATTGCCAAAAAGAATCCATACTCCAAGGATTACAAGCCCTATTCCGACAACCACGGCAAACCAGGGCATCACACCCATCAAAAAACTTCCACCTGCAGAGACGACACCACCAACCAGGGCAAAGAGAAGTCCAAACCCAGCTGTAACTACAAGTGCGATCCAGATCGACTTAAGAATTCTAAACCAGAGAGGACGATTGCGAAAACCACTCTCATCTGCTCCCAGATAAAGCGAGAGGTAAACCGGTAACATTGCAAATCCACATGGATTGACAGCAGATACCATTCCGGCTCCAAATGCATATCCGAAGGGGAGGAACTCAGCCACCTGCCCCAGCCATTGACTTATTTCAACCTGCGCTCCCATTATTTATCCTTGTAAATGATTTATTCCCCGCAATGGGGCGGAACAATAGAATGATGCTTTTCATACTTAAAAAAGGGCTCCATCATACCATAACAGCCAGTAAAGATACATTGACATAGGTCTATCCACAAAAAAACTTCACCCCCACCGAAAAGCTCCATCCTAACACAACCACAAACAACAATATCACACCTTTTTTCAATATATTACCAACCACCTCTCCTTACTTATTCGACTGCGGTCATATTTTCACTTGACGAATAGCACGATTATAATTACAAATCTCGACTGCAGTCAACTTTTACAAGAACGGAGTATTAACAATGTCTTTACGTGAACAAAAAAAATTAAAAAATAAAAACGCAATTCTTCAAGCCGCGATATCTCTCTTTAATGAAAACGGTTTTGAAAACACCTCTATTGAACAGATATCAAGGGCGGCCGGAGTCGGAAAAGGTACCGTTTACAGCTATTTTCAGACAAAAAAAGATATCATCAAAGGTTTTTGCGAGTACGAATTCGACCTGATACATAGTGAATTGGTGGCAAGATCCAACCAGGAGGCCCCTGTTTTAGAGCAGATGCTTATCATCTATATGACAGAGTTCAAGCAAGTCACTCAAAACAGAGAATTTGGTCGTATGTACATGCGGGAATCGATGTTTCCCGATGACATCGACCTTGAGGGCAACCTTGAGATGGAGAATAAGTATTTCAGTTTACTCTTCCCTATCTTTAAAAAAGGCCAGGAGAGAGGAGAACTACGAGAAGATCTGGAGCTCTTACACATAACGGCTCATTTCTATAGCCTTTTTGTTATTATAATTTCAGCATGGTACACAGGAAGAATCCAAAAAGAAGATGTAGAACAGGTAATGTCATCCATGTTCCAGCAAGCCCTTCAAGGGCTGCAACCGGGAACCATAAAAACCACCGAATGCGAGAAAAGCCATGAGTAAGCCAACCCGACCAGAAACATCACGCGGAAAATTCGTATATTTCTTCTTTAACAATCTGCCTCGACTGATACTCCTGGGTATGATCGTGCTGATTTTTGTCCTCATGGGTTCAATCAAAGAAGAGAGTGAAATTATTGCTGCGAACAAAGCAACCGCAGTAAAACCGGAAAAACCACCCGTTAATGTTGTCACTTTTGCCATATCTCCCTCTACTGTAACAGATAGAATTAACTTGCCAGGATCAATCGAACCGTGGACCAGGCTGAGTCTGATGTCAAAAATAAGCGGCACCATAAGCGAAGTACTGGTGACAGAGGGTGACCAGGTAAAAAAAGGAGATGTTCTCGCCCGTATCGAAGACGACGATTACCGGATAGCGGTTGAACGTGCAAGCGCGGCGTACAAACTTGCCACTGCAGAATATAAAAGGGATAAATCCATCTATGACAAAGGGGTTATCCCGACGTCTACTCTGGATACCAATAAAACCAACATGCAGCTAGCCAAGGCGGATTATGAAAATGCCCAACTAATGTTCTCCCGTACCACCGTAACCTCCCCAATGGATGGCATCATCAGAAGGATGGATGCCAAAATCGGTCTACAACTCTCTGTTGGGGACCCCATAGCGGAAATCCTTGAAATCGATCGTATGAAGGGAATTATAGGCATTCCCGAATCCGATGTAACAGCAGTTCGGCTGCTCGACTCCGTTGATCTCACCATCAAAGCCCTTGGAGACAAGAAGCTTAGCGCCTCTAAACATTTTCTCTCTCCCTCCCCCGAAACAACTGCCAGGCTCTATAATTTAGAGCTTGAGATTGACAACAGTGATGGGGATATCCTCGCTGGTATGTTTGTTCGAGCGGACGTGGTGAAAAAACGACTTGAGAACAGCCTGGCCATCCCATTTTACTCTGTGATTTCAAGAAATGACGAACAGTTCGTTTATATAGAGGAAAATGGCGTTGCAAAGAAACGAGATGTAACTCTTGGCATCATGGAAAAATGGATGGTCCAGGTCACAACTGGCCTGAACAGTGGCGACAATTTATTGATTGAAGGACACCGGGATGTAGAGGACAACCAGAAGATCAAGGTGATCAAAGCTCTTACCAGCCAGGAGGAGTTGCAGTTATGATAATTTCTGATACTGCGGTAAAAAAGAGTGTTTCGGTGGCTGTACTCTCCGTTATGCTCATCATCTTTGGGGTCTACTGCTATAAAACCCTGCCAAGGGAGAGTGATCCTGATATCACTATCCCAAACGTCTTTGTCTCAACCGAATATCGTGGCGTCTCACCAACTGATATCGAGACCGCCATTACCATAGAGATTGAAAAAAAATTAAAGGGTCTTGACGGCTTGAAAAAACTACAGTCCGTCAGCTCTGAAGGCCTCTCATCAATTAATGTTGAATTTGTAACGGGCACGGATATAGACCAGGCTGTACAAGACGTAAAAGACAAGGTGGATGAAGCCAAAGGTTCCCTGCCAAACGACCTGGAAGATGACCCATCCGTCTTTGAGGTAAATTTTTCTGAAATGCCCATAGTCGTCTACTCCCTTTCAGGAACCTGCGGTTTACCCTGCCTGAAAGAGCTGGCAGATGATCTCAAAGATGATATTGAGGGAGTCACCGGAGTGCTTGAGGTTGATGTCACGGGGGGCCTGGAGAGAGAAATTCGAGTGGAGGTTTTCCCTGAAAAACTCGCCTACTATGGCCTCAGTATCGGCAGTTTTCAAACAACTGTTAAGAGTGAAAACACCAACACCTCAGGGGGGAATATCCGCTTGGGCAAAGGACGCTTTCAGCTCAGGGTTCCAGGAGAATTCAAAACACCAGAGGAGATTTACGGCCTGGTACTGGCCATCCATAACGGTGAACCGGTCTACCTCAAAGATGTGGCACGGGTTGTTGATGGATTTAAAGAAGAGACTTCGATTTCACGGCTGGACGGCAGAGAAGCTGTCAATATCTCCATCAAAAAGCGCTCCGGTGAAAACATCATCTCAATATCATCCGCCGTTGATGAGATAATTGAAAAAGACAAGGCACGATGGCCAAGCGGCACCGAGATTACCAAGGTCCTCGACAAGGCCCGGGATATCGAGATTATGGTGGCCGACCTTGAAAACAATATTCTCTCTGGACTTGCGCTTGTTTTAGTTGTGATCTTTTTCGTCATGGGTTTTCGTAATGCAATTCTGGTCAGTATGGCGATTCCTTTCTCCATGCTCATCACTTTCACTATCCTCTCTTTACTGGATATCACCCTGAACATGGTGGTGCTCTTCAGCTTGACCCTTGCCCTTGGTATGCTGGTTGATAACGCCATAGTTATTATTGAGAACTGCTATAGATTTATGGAACAGGGCGCCGGTCGAGTAGAAGCGGTAATGAAAGCAACTTCCGAGGTCGCTTACCCTGTAATAGGCTCCACACTCACCACACTGGCCGCCTTCTCACCAATGTTATTCTGGCCTGGTATCATGGGTGAGTTCATGAGCTATCTGCCTCTCACTCTCATCATCACCCTCTCTTCAAGTCTTTTTGTCGCCCTCGTTATCAATCCGGCGATAGCCTCTATGTTTATGAAGGTCAAAAAGACTGATGAAACAGAACAAAAAAGTCTTGAAGAAGTTACCCGGGCAGTTGAACGACCCGCTGCAGTCAAGGGATTCCTGCTAAAAAGATACAGCCGTTTACTAGGCGATGCCCTGAACAAACCGTTCACTGTAATCCTGACCGGTTTCTGCATTCTCATCCTGATGTTTGAGGGATGGATGCTTACCATTGGCCTGGAAAAACCAATTGAGTTTTTTCCGGAAATTGATCCCAAGGGAATGTACGTTAATATAGACATGCCGGAAGGCGCGGATATTGACTATATCGATACGATTATTCAACGAATCGAACTGGCACTATCCGGGGTAATGGACAAGGACAACAATAGCGGAGACGAAAATATCACAGTCCTTGAAGCACTCGCTCCCAAAGACTACAGTAAACCGGACGGTGAGGCGTATACCTCCCCAAGTGATATGAAAAATATCAAAAATATTTTCATGAAGGGGGTTGTTTCTTCCGGGGGGAGTTCTTCTTTTGCCGCCAACACGCCTAATCATGTTGGCATTCGCTTTCTCGAACTTGACGAGCGGTGGCGTTCTTCCCACGATTCTCTAGCAGAAATACGCCAACGGGTTGAAAATATCCCAGGAGGGAAAATCACCATCGCCATGGAGTCCGAAGGACCACCCACAGGCGCCCCCATTAATATAGAAATAGCGGGAGATAACTTTAATATCCTGGGACAGATAGCAAAGGAAATAAAAAACATACTCAATCAGGTGCCCCATGTTGAAGATGTGCGAGATGATTTTGTTGAAGGCATCCCATCGGTACAGGTACTAATCGATCGACAAAAAGCAGCACTTTTCGGCCTCACCACAGACATGATAGGCTTCGCTTTAAAAAGCGCCTACAACGGTCTTGAAGTCTCTTCTTTCAGGGATGGGGATGATGACTATGATATCACCGTACAACTCGCCGATTCTGACAGGAGGGTCGTTGATGTCCTCCATGAACTGATGCTGCCGACCCCTTCGGGCCAGTTGGTACCTCTCTCAACAGTTGCTAAGATCTCTTTTGCAGGCTCCATAGGTGATATTAATCGGATTAATAACGAGAGAGTGGTGACAGTAAAGGCAAACGTAGATGAAACTAAAATTCCCGGCCCTGTTGCCCGGGCAGAGGCGGCGGAGTTCTTAAAAAACTTCCCTCTGCCACCAGGTTATAAAATCACCTTCACCGGCGAGTTTGAGTTTCAACAGGAATCGGAAGAATTTCTTACCAAAGCCTTTCTGGTGGCTTTGCTGCTTATCTTTCTTATACTGGTCTCGATGTTCAATTCCATCAGCCAGCCATTTATTATTATGACATCGGTGATTCTCTCCCTTGGTGGCGCCTTTCTTGGCCTCACCCTGTTTAAATCCCCATTTGGTATCATTATGACGGGGGTTGGTGTCATTTCCCTTGCCGGCGTGGTTGTGAATAACGCCATAGTGCTGATTGATTACACCAATCGACTTCGTGATCGTGGAATGGCACTAAGGGACGCTGTCATAGCCGCGGGTGTAACACGCCTTCGCCCCGTGCTTCTGACTGCAGTCACAACCATACTTGGCCTGATTCCGATGATTACAGGCATCTCTTTTGATTTCCATAGAGGCGCTATGTCCTGGGTAAGCGAATCCAGTCAATGGTGGCAATCGATGGCAATTGTTGTGGTGTTTGGCCTTGTTGTGGCAACCTTTCTTACCCTAGTTGTCGTGCCAACCCTGTACTATCTGTTTGAAAAAATAGGCAACTACCGAAAAAACGCCAGTCAGAAAATAGCTGAACTCTACTGGAAACCATTTCCCTATCTTGCAGGACAACCAACCCGAAAGGATAAATAATGCACTACAGGCTCCCACTACTACCATTTTACCTTGTAATTCTACTGCTTTGCTGTCCAAATAGTGTTTTTGCACTGACAGACACAGAAACTCTACCCATGAGCTTAAAAAATGCCGTTGAACTCGCACTTGCAAGCAATCTGGGTTTACAGCTACAAAAAGACGAGGTGGAGGCTGCAAAAGGAGCAGCCCTTTCAGCGAGAGGCAAATTCGATATCTATTTGGAAACAGAACTAGGGGCAAAGAGTCAACAATTAACTCCCATTATCTCAGGAGGTGCCGAGCAGGAAGACACAGGCAGCTGGAACATTGAAGCGGCAAAAACCTTTACCACAGGAACCGCTCTCACCCTTGAGTGGAACAACAACCGTTATGACAGCGATTCGGCTGGGCTCCTCTTTAATCCGTCACATACGTCTGCAGTTACTCTGGGAGTCAGCCAACCTCTTCTCAAAGGGTTTGGCAATAAAGTTCAAACGGCAGAACTCCAGGCTGCACAGAAACAACTGGAAGCATCCTCATTTCAGGTGGACAGTGAGGCAGCAAATCTTGCAGCCGATGTTAAAGGCGCATACTGGAATCTAGTCTTTGCCTGGCAGGATATTGAGGTTCAAAAATTATCCCTGGAACTTGCGCAAAAACTCCTTGAAGAAACCGAGGCAAAAATCAACGCAGGTAAACTTGCCCCGGTGGAAATTTACCAGCCCCAGTCAGAAGTCGCCCGTCGCGAAGAACAGCTAATCTCAGCTGAAAGAGCCATTGGATCCGCCGAGGACTACCTCAAACTGCTTCTCAACTCAAAGGACTGGCTGACAACCTACCAACCAACAGATCAGCCGACATATGAGGAAATTGAGGTTAATCCCTCAACTATTCTTGAAAATGCTCTTCAAAATCGTCCCGACGTAAAGGCCTCGAATCTGATCACAGAGGCAGCTCAAATTGAACTGATAAAAGCAGAAGATGATATCCGGCCAAATCTCTCCCTGGTTGGAGGGGTTGGAATTGGCGGTACTGATGAAGATTACGACCAATCAGTCAGTAACAGCCTGAGCGATCCGGATAACGTATGGCAGGTTGGAGTAACCTTTTCTGTGCCTTTAGCGAATTCAGCAGCAAAGGGCTATCGACAACGGGCCCGCGCCAATGTCAATAAGGCGCGCACAAGCGGAGAGCAGTTACGACAACAGGTACGCCGGAGTGTTCGTACCACGATAAGAGACGTAAAACTTGCACTCAAGGCCCTTGAAGCAACACGAAAAACAAGCCTGGCAACCCAGAAAAGACTTGAGGCTGAGCAGGCAAAATTTGCCTCTGGACGCTCCACCACTCTGGATGTACTTGCAGCCCAGGAAGCGTACTCAAAGGCCTTAAGCCAGCAGAATTTAACAAACATAACCTACGCCAACACCCTGGCTGAACTTGACCGTATTCAAGGGCTGGTGACCTTCACCTCAGCGAGATAAGTGTGCATCGAAAGATGCTTGGTCCCCATTTCTCATTAAGAAAGTTTTTTCGAAAACCAGACGCAGGCCGTGAAGCTGTAGGAATTTACAGCGATCGGCCTGCAACGTCTACAAAACTCATCCTCTTTAAAAAGACCGAAATTAGGACGAACCATTATACATCATGCTGTTTCAAGGTAGCGTTCTACCTCCCAGTCGGAAACCGTTAAACGATGCTCTTCTATTTCCGCCAGTTTTGCACGATAAAAGGTATCATATACTTCCTCACCAAGAGCATCTTTTATAACACCGTTGTTTTCCAATTCGTGGAGAGCCTCAGACAGAGAGCCTGGGAGTTCGGTAATACCTCTTTCTTCTCTCTCCTCTCGGGTAAGTTGGTAGATATTGATATCATCGTTCAAACCATCATCAGCCATCATATCTCTGTCAATTCCGTCCAGACCTGCTGCTAGCATGGCAGCTAGGGCAAGATATGGGTTGGCGGAGGGATCCGGGCATCGAAATTCACAGCGCACCGCTTTATCACGGCCAGGGGTATATCGGGGGATTCGAATTAATGCCGAACGGTTTGTCTGTGCCCAGCAGATATAAACAGGGGCTTCATATCCGGGAACCAGCCGCTTGTATGAGTTAATGGTTGGAGCTACTATTGCGGTTAAAGCTCTGGCGTGAGCTAACTGACCAGCTATAAAACAGTACGCCAACCGTGACAGATGGTAGGTATCGTCGGGATCGAAAAACAGGTTATTGCCGTTCTCATCAAATAAAGATTGGTGGCAATGCATTCCTGAACCATTGATGCCGAAGATCGGCTTTGGCATAAAAGATGCCACCAGGCCATGCTGGGCAGCGATGGCTTTGACCGTATATTTGAGGGTGAGAATATTATCCGCTGCTTTCAAAGCATCGGTATAGCGAAAGTCAATCTCATGTTGTCCCAGAGCTACTTCATGATGGCCTACCTCTACTTCGAGTCCCATGGAGTTGAGAGCATCCATCAATTTGGTGCGCACCTGGACGGCTTCATCGTTTGCGGAAAAATCAAAATAGCTTCCGACGTCATGGGGAACCGGATGAATAGTCGACGGCCCATTTCGCTTAAAAAGAAAAAACTCCGGTTCCGGCCCAACATTCAGCATCCATCCCTGCTTTCTGATTCTTGCAAGTTGTCTCTTGAGCGCGCCGCGGGGATCACCCGCAAAAGGGGTACCGTCTGGTCTATAAATATCGCAGAAAACCCGTGCTCTGCGAAGGTCTTCAGGACTCCAGGGCAGCACTGCATAGGTTGCGGGGTCAATTTGTAGCCGCATATCACTTTCCTGTATGCGGGCGAAACCTTCAACCGATGAGCCATCAAACCACACACCATCGACCAAGGCGTTGTTCAACTGGTTGACAGGCATGTCAACACTTTTTACCGTGCCGCTGACATCTGTGAATTGGAGAGAAATGAATTTTACGACATCTTCTTTCATCCTATTCAGCAACTGTTTGTTATCCATATCCAGCTCCTATTTCTCAAAGATTTTAATAAGAATAATCTTCTAAAATGGAAAAAATACTATTCCTATTTCACCATTATAAAGGACAAAGTACAAGCCTCTCAGGGTGTTTTTAACTCAGGAGTTTAAGAAATGAAGATAATAACAACAAATACTATCTGTTAGAAAGTGGCAAGGTATGCTGCTTGAAATTCCAAGGGAAATTTACTGCAGACACAACCTTTTGTCAGGTATTAAGGTGGGGAAAATTCTAGTTGATTTAGCAGTTTGCTTAAAATAGTCTGTAGACATTCCAAAAAACTTGTCTGAAATGCAGCATTCATGATTATTTCTGCTTCCAGAAGCTATATAATTGATGGCCTGGAAGCATCAGAGATATGATAATATTTTTTTTATCAGGAAAATCTTGTTTCAAAAGGGCCAGGAAGAACCCCTGGGACGTTAGGTTTCTGGGGCACCTTATTGATTACATCAGGAATTATGTAAACTTTCAGATTTGCTTAAATGGTTAGCATTGCCAATGTTAGCCTATTCAATGACATTGGCAGGTATCCCCGTCACCCCACAGTAGCAAGGTTTCCGTCTGATTAAAACCTGTTACCAAAAGATTTACCTTGCCAACCTCAATGCCTGACGTGAAAGTAGTATCGGTCATCAGATACTGGATGATTGGAGCAATTATCTCGGTTGATAATCTGTTAGTTATCATTTATTTGAAAGGGCTGTTTTCCTGTTTGCTCTATTACCTAATTTCAATCCAATACTTTGCGAATCAACACTGCAATATCTTTCTTAACGATCGGTTTGTATACAAACTTGTTAATACCGAGAATCATTGCCTTCTTTTCATTCATCTGGCTGCTGTAGCCGGTACAGAGTGTTATTGGTATGTCAGGCTTTATTTTACGGACTTCGTGCACCAGCTTTTCACCGGACAATTCAGGCATAACTTGGTCAGTGATAATGAGATCATAGTTTTCAGGGTCAGTTTTGAAAACATTCAATGCTTCTCTGCTATTCATCCTTAAATCCACATCGTATCCGAGACGACCAATCATTTCTTTAACCATCTCGGCATAGATTTCTTCATCATCTACAAACAGAATCCGTTCGTTACCTTTAGTGCCTTACTCCATAGATGTAATAAAAAACAAGAAATTATGAGATCGCTTTGAAATCATAAACTTAGAGTTATCACCAGATAGTGAACGTAGTGAGACCTTCTAGGCACTTATCCAGTGATACTAAAAAAGTTTCCGATTTGTCGGGTTAGGGATCTTCTCGACCTCTTCCGATTTCGCAACTGCAGGTTCATCTGTAATAGGAAAATAAAGATGGAAGGTGGTGCCTTTGTCGAATTCACTCTCGACCGTAATCGTCCCCTTATAGCTTTCCATGATGGCATAAATGATGGAAAGCCCCATGCCGGTACCTTTTCCCACTTCTTTTTCTGTATAGTAAGGGTCAAAGATTCTGGTTTTGGTCTCATTGTCCATTCCCCGACCATTATCGGCCAATGAGAGTTTTATATAACTGTCTTCGGCTAAGCCCAGAGTAGAAGCTTCCCCGGCAGTCAAGTGAACCTGGCTAAGATTAATCTCAATGATTCCTTTTTCCCTCATGGCCCAGACAGCATTGGAGCTGAGATTCATTACGATCTGCTGTATTTCAGTAGGATCAACAAGGACATTGCCACAGGTTGAGTCAATATTTTCCCTTACTTCAACCGAGGATGGGATTGAAGAATGTATAAGCTTCAGCGACTCTTTAACGACGGAACAGAAGTTTAAAGAGATTTTTATCTGATTACCTTGGCGGCTAAAGGCTAATATCTGTTTCACCAAATCTTTAACTCGATACGATGCTGTCATCACATTGTCAAGCTGAGTTTTGGCAAAACTGTCACTGGGGACCTCACGACGTGCCATATCAGTACAACCCATGATAACACTCAGAAGATTATTAAACTCATGGCCAATCCCTCCAGCTAATGTCCCAACAGCCTGCATTTTCACAGCTTGTTGAAGTTGAGATTCCAGCTGAAGGTGTTTTATAACTGCCTGGGTTCTTGCCCGAAGAATGACTTCATGAATGGGTTTGTTGATAAAATCTATCGCCCCTAACTCAAAACAATTACCCAGAGTGTTTGGGTCATCATCCGCAGTTAGCATTATCACAGGGATGGAATGAAAAACGGGATGATCTTTGAGTTGTTTTAGCAAGCCTATTCCATCAATGTCCGGCATATTGATGTCCATCAGAATGAGATCCGCAGGTGTTTCTTCCAGCATTTGAAAAAGAAATTTCGGTTCGGCAAGCGATTCGATCTGATTTCCTAAAGAGTCCAGGATAAAGATAACTTGTTTCAGCACATTGATATCATCATCAACAACTATAATATTAGCCATTTAATACCTCATTGATTAATTGTGGAATCTTCTCGGAGTTTCCACAATCGGAAGTATTTTGGATTTTTTTCAAAATTGTGAGATAAGGCGTATTGTAAAGACGGTCATCCTTGCCCTTGCACAGCTCTGTCATTTTTTGTATTTGAACGGTAATGCGTTTGGCGTAAAAAGGACGAATGACGGAGAGTACCTTGAATTCCTCGAGTAACCGGGTCTTTACCTCATCAGGCAAAGGCGTTTTGGATGGTGGTTCTAATACTGGACCCGATTGATCCTGTCTTAAATATTTGGCTAAGACCACTAAAAACTCATTCACTTGAATCGGTTTGAGCAAATAGTCGGAAATCTCCGTGTCATATGCTTTTTCCTGCTGGTGTTTGAAAACTTCTGCAGACAACGCCACAATAGGAATATCCTTATTTTCAGGATGAAGTCGGATTTGCCGAGCTGTCTCAAAACCATCCATACCCGGCATATGAATATCCATCAGGATCAGATCAAAAGGTATCTTTTTCTCATTTGCGGCTAAAGTCATCTCAACGCCCTCCTTTCCACTGTTGGCAAGTTGGAATTCCAAACCTAATTCCTGAAACAACGCCCGATTCATTTCCTGATTGACCGAATTGTCCTCAACCGCAAGGATGTGGTTGTTTTTGGAAAAGTGATAATCGTCCCAATTCAAATGTACATGTTGTGTTTCTTTCTCTTCTGTTTCTTTTAAGGGGATGCGGACGATAAAGATGGACCCTTTCCCTGGCATACTCTTAATGTTAATCGTTCCTCCCAGCAGCTCGGTCATTTGCCTGGTAATCGCCAATCCCAGACCGCTTCCGCCAATGGATCGGGTTCTGCTTGTTTCTACCTGTTTAAAAGCGACAAAGATGGTTTGCTGATCTTTCTCCGAAATGCCTATTCCTTCATCTTCCACTTCAAGGACAATCCAGCGTTTATCCTCAATCTCCTCTCGTTTGCTTCGAATCGTTATTTTTTTGTTTGCAGGGGTGAATTTTATAGCGTTGCTGACCAGGTTCATCAGGATTTGATTGAGTTTGGCGCGATCCGAGATGATAGACTCCGGTAATTGCGACGAATGCTCATAATTGAGCTGAAGTTGATGTTTTAGAGCTTCGGCTTTGTTGATATGAAAGATGCCTTGTATCAGCAGTTTGAGATTGATCGTTTCGAAAATCGAAAGCAGACCACTAAACGGAATCGATATTCTGTCCTGAAATCCTTCTACAATTTCACGATCAACACTTCGTTGCCAGATCTGTAGAACCCATGCTGCAATTCTGTAATCAAGAAAATATTCAGAAGACTACATCCAATTCAGGCGAAGATCCTAGATAAAGACATAATTGATGAAATAATTTTTCGTACCACTACAAACAAAATGCGAATTAGTGCCTTACTCCAGAAAAACTGTAATAATAAACAGGTAGCGCAGACTCAGAGAAATCCGGAGATTGTACTGAAATTAGGAACTTAAAGTAACCGGCAGATAGTGAACTGAGTGAGACCTTCGACGTACTTATCCCAGACATCGTAAATGAGCTTTAATTTTGTCTCAAAAAATGGACTCTTTTATCCCACGTCATCCCGGCAGGCTTTTAGCCGGGATCCAGAAATATCACCATTACTTGGATTCCGGCTAAAAGCCTGCCGGAATGACGAATCGAAATGTCCAGTTTTCCTCTAACTCACTGATGTTACGTGTTGTGAAAAGAGGGTAATATGCAAAATTTACGAGGTCTCTATCCAGTGATACTAAAAAAGTTTCCGACTTGTCGGGTTAGTGAAGTTATCAACCTAACTGCCCCAAACGACCTTGATGAACACAAACTTATTCTCCAGAAATCCAATAGCGGTATTCGTGGTGAGGTTGTCTACATACCCAGTAAACTCCAGCGCAGGTTGACTGATTATATCCGGGATAATGAAATAGAAGCTGATGAAAGAGTTTTCCCCATTTCGTACAGCACATCCTGGTCTATGGTTAAGAAGGCAGGTCAAATCGTTGGAACAAATTTACGACCTCATGACTTGAGAAGACATGCTGCCACATATGCATCAAGAACAGGAACTCCACTCGAAATAGTGAGTAAAGTGATTCTGCGTCATGCGGATCTAACTAGCACCCAGAGAATCCTCTGCTTCGACCTGAATATTACCACTCTCATCAGCACCTCCAACTTGCCACTAAGCTGCAAATGCGTTAGGCTCGTCGGATAAATAAATATAAATTTAAGCAGAGAGGTGCTGCATGAAAACATTAATCTTTGCCTTGTTAACAATATTTTTCTGTTCAATTTTTAGTTCTTCTTTTGCATTTGATGTTGATGGGGATGGCAAGGAAGGGCTTGCAGAGACGATACATTCTCTGCAAGTTGTCTCGGGAATGCTTCCATCAAATAGCAAGATTATTTTTGTAGGTGACATTGACGCTACATCAGTAGAGAACGGTACAGTTCTGCTCGATGTTCTCGAAAATATAACTGATGCCAGCGACAGCAAACCGTATTTAATTAAACTTGAGCCAGGAATTTATGATCTGGGCTCAGGTAGTCTCAATATGAAGCGCAATATAGATATAGAGGGTAGCGGGGAAAAAAACACATCCATTACTTCTGCGATCACCGGTCATCTGCCAAATTATCCAACGGTTAATGGGGCCAGCGATGCTGAAATTCGTTTTCTACGAATAGAAAATACCGGCACTGGAACATATTCTGTTGCTTTCCGGAACTACACCGCGTCTTCAACAGTAACACATGTCACCGCAGTAGCTTCCGGTGCAACTTATAACCATGCTGTTACAAACTATTTAGGGACCCCTGTTTATAGAAATGTCACGGCTATCGCAAACGGTTCAGCTACAACAAACAGAGCGTTTTTTACTCATAATTCATCACCGGTGATGATCAATGTAACGGATGAACCCTATTTTTTCCCATAGGAGGAAAGCTGAGAATAGTCTTTTAACACTCCAAAAGGCTCCCGCTCATTAGAAAGAGCTTCCTGAATTGTAATATTATGAAGGATAAGCAGCTGGTCCTCGGAGTCTGATCCCAGTATCATATTGATTCCAGAAGGAGCCCAGATACCGGATCGGCCACAATAATTCAAGCATTTTACGCTGTGTCTTCCCACACTATTAGCGGCCATTATCCATATCTGGTTTTGCGCAGCCAAAGCCGGCAGAATTATTTCCCACTGGGTCTGATGGTACGCAGAATTGATAATCCCCAACTCTGAATACGTACGTTCTCCCTGTTTTCGCCAGGCTGCAGTGACAATCAATCCGTCTATTAAATGACGATACACAAGATCCGTTATCAGGGGAGCAAAACAGATGTCATAACAGGTAAGTACACCAAATCTACCCCAGGCTGTCTCCATCACAAGGGTGTCGTTTATCCCAGAATGGCAGAAAGATGTTTCTCCGCCAGGGAGGAAGTTTTTTTTATAGGTCTTTTCGGGAATAAGAGAACATCCGTCTTTATCTACGAGCAAGGTAGTATTGAAGAACCGGCCATCTTCTATAGATGATTTTTCAAGGCCGTTCAACACGATCATCTGGAGCGTATCATTAATATATCGTGTTGTAAGATCACTCAGCCAGGAAGCCAACTTTTCGAGGGTCACATTCTCCATGAATGTTTGACATTCTCTTTCGGGCTCATAGAAGTAGCCTGAAAGACAAAACTCAGGAAAGATCGCAATATTTACTTTTTTTGCCAGGAACTGATCCAGGGTTGAAACAATAGAGGTCTGGTTTGCCTGAAGATTCCCGACCTCTGAGTTGATATTGGCAATCCCAACTGTCAGATGTTCGTTTTGGGAACTGAATGTTTTTTCTACAATACTGAAACGTTTAATAATATTACCTAACACAAAGGTTGAAAAAATTATCCAGAGTATCCACTTGATCAAACTGCTGTATGATCTTTTTTAAGCTAATTGCTTTATCATGGCCAAGGACTGGCGCTGTGAGCCAGATGAATTTTTCTTCAAGCTCTTCATCCGATGGCAAAACAGAGTGGGTGTCCCACCTTGAAGACATCACGCCAGAGTTAAAACTTTTGCCGGATTTGGTAGTAATTTCCACTTCAGATTCAGCTTTTTTAGGGAAATTTTCCTGAAACCGTTCCTCGGCTATGATGGTGATTCTATCCATCATCTGTCTTATATCGCTGGCAAAAAGTCTCGGAGGCAGGTTCTGGCCTGGCCCGACTTCACCGTCAAGTATGGCGGCAGCAATGGGAAAGGGAATATTATACTGAGCTTCTTCTGTGTTTTTTGGATATTTCTGGCTTAATGCCGCAGACTCTTTAAATGTGAATACTTTGATTGATTCAATATCGTCCGGTGAAAGATCGTTTTCCTTTAATACTTTCAACGCTCCATCCACCCCGGGGTGAGCCCATCGACAGGCTGAATAGGGTTTAAAATAAAGATTCATAATTTCCCATTCCAGCCCCAGAGATGTGATCCAGTTCGGGTTAGGTGTATCATCAAAAAGAGGCTGGATACCGGTAAACCCTTTCTGGGCCATAACCACGGACATTATGGCCACCATGCAGCCCCAGCCGATACTGTCTTTTCCCATGCTCGGTACCTCAATGCACTTCATCATGGGGGCGATGGGGGCATGATATTCAGCTGCACCAAGAGCGTGATGAAGGTGTTCGGTACTCAACCCCAGCAGTTTTCCAGCAGCAGCTGCACCGCTGATTGCACCCCATGACCCTGAAGAATGATAGGTTTGATAGGTAGCATGTCGGATCAAACCTACTCGGGTTCCGATTTCATAGCCAACAACCAGAGAGGTTAGAAAATTCTTCCCACTGATCCATTTTCCAGAACTGGCTGCCAGCTGTGCCGCTCCCAGAAGAACAGGCAACGTTCCAGCTCCGGGATGGCCCATGGTTGGTCGATACCCGTCATCAATATCCAGAGCATTGCCGGCAAATCCATTGGCCAGGACTGCACCTGAAACAGACACCTTTTTCCCAGACACTATGATACTGGCCTGGGTCCCCGGAAACTGCTCCAGAGCAAAAGATTGCATCAGTTCCCCAACTGGAGTCTCATGACCGGCAACGAGGGCTCCGAGCGCGTCTAGGAGGCAGCGCCTCGATTGGTGTTGTACCGCTTTCGGCAACCTCTCCCAGCTTAAATCACAGATAAATGCTAATGTCTGATCTGTATAATTCATCTTGCCCCTCATAGACTAGTTTTGAAAAAACCTAAAACTATTTAAATGAAATTTAATTTGATATCTCAACTCTATAAGGACAGACAGCTTTTTATAAAAAAATAAGAAATTCGGGTGAGATCTCATGGCTGGTGGCTCTGGTCTTCTGAAAATTACTTTTTAGAAGACCAGAGCACAACCCTTAGACGTCGAGCCGTAAAAAAGTTTTTTACAGGAGGTTCTGTGCTTTTAAGAAGTCTTTTGCCACTTCTGTGACAGATTTCTTGTCAACATCCACTTTCGCGTTTAAGCTCGACATTGTCGCATCGTCGATTAGCCCGGACAAGGTATTGAGATGTTCTGCAAGATCAGGATTGGCATCAAGTGTTTCTTTGCGAACAGTAGGCGTAATTGCATACGCAGGAAAGTACTTTTTAGTGTCCTTAAGTACAATAAAATTGAAAGCGGGGATACGACCATCTGTTGCGAAAACAAGCCCCACATCTACGTTACCGTCTTTTAAGGCCTTGTACACTAATCCTGTTTCCATACGTTTTACGTCAGAGCGGGGGAACTTGAAGCCGTAAGCCTTCTGGAGCGGTTTCAAGCCGTCATCTCGCTTATAAAACTCAATGTTGCATCCCAGGGTCAGCTTATCGTCTCCATTGAGTTTGGCTGCCAGATCCTCCAAGGTTTTGATCCCTTTTGTCTTTGCATCGGCCTGTCGGACTGCCAGGGCATAGGTGTTATTAGCAGCTGATGCATTAAGCCAGACAATACCTGCTTCAGCATCTTTTGCTTTCACCGCGTCATAGATCTCATTGCCAGGCTGGTTGGCAAACTTGTTTTTATGGAAGTTCAGAAACGCGGTGCCCGTATACTCCCAATAGAGATCAACCTGTTTATTTTCAAGAGCTCCACGTACCAGTGACGTACCCATGCCGGTTTTGAGTTTTACATCATAACCCTTATTCGTAAGGTATTGACCGGTAATTTCAGCCAAAAGTAGTTGTTCGGTGAAGCCTTTTCCACCTACAACAACGGAGCCTGCCAGTGCTGTTGATGCAATGAAAACAGCACAAAGTGTGCTCGTAATAAAACCAATTCTTTTAAGTGTCTTTTTCAATGTACTCTCCTCCTTCTTCAAATTGAGATCTAGGCAAACCGTTGGGGGTTTACGCCTTTGGGTAAAAGCCAAAACTGAAGTCTTGACAATATGAAATCGGTAATGATGGCTAGTGCAGCTATCGAGAAAGACCCGATTAACAATGAATTGAACTCATTGAGCTGAATTCCGGTGAAAATATATTCCCCCAGACTGTCGGCTGCAATAAGGGTAATCAGGGGACTGGTACCGACGTTCAGGGCAAAACCAGTTCGGATACCGGCACTAATGACGTAAAGTGCATTGGGGATCTGTACTTTCCACAAAATTTGTTTGTCGGTCATCCCCTGGCCTCGAGCGGCTTCAATCATATGCTCCGGTACTTCATTAATACCCTGAAAGGTATTTCGAACAATCGGCAGGATGGTGACGGTTACCAGGCCAATAAATGCCGACTTGAATCCTATCCCGGTGAGGGTCATTATAATTGCCAGGATTGCTAGGGTCGGTACAGCGGAGAGAATATTGAAGCTTTGGGCGAACACTTCGGCATAACGTTTAAACCAGGGACGTGTCATAAGAATGCCGGAGGAGATGCCGAGAATCGCTGCTGTGAAACCAGAAACCAGGACGATCAACACATTTTGTTTGAAGAGATAGATCCAGTCTTCAAAAGTATCCAGAAATTCCTGAATCAAGCCAGAGGATTGGGCAAAAACACCAAACATAAACACCAGCGCCATCAGAAGAAAGATGTATAACGACTTGCTTTGCTTGGCAATATTGATAAAATAATTCATGCGATGGCCCTATTATCAAGTGGATTAGACAATTTTATCGCCTCGCTTGCGCGGAACCTCCCCAAGCAGGCTGGCGATAGTGTGCTGGGTGAGGTATCCTTTGTATGTACCGTTGTCGTCCACCACCGGCATCCAGTCACTTGCGTGGGCGTACATTTGAGACACGGCGTCGTGCAGGTTATCGTTTTCATGGATAGTTCCAGGGAGATGATCTATGTATTCACCCACAATTCCGCTATTGTCACCCTTGATTTCCTCTTTGGTTATGTACCCTCTCGCTCGGCCCCGAGGACCAACGACCACTGCTATATGGGCGTTGCGATCCTGCATTTTCTGTGTAGCTTTGTCTAGAGTATCCTCAGCTTTAACTGCCATCCGAAATGGCATGATCGCTTCAGCAACGTTAATGAGCTTAAGCCTTTTCAAAGCTCTATCAGACCCTACGAAATCCTTGATAAAGCTGTTCGCAGGATTTGCAAGAATCTCATCAGGACTATCGCATTGCTCAAGAATACCGTCACGGAAGATGGCAATTTTATCCCCCATTTTAATTGCTTCATCAATATCGTGGCTGACGAACAAGACTGTTTTGCCCAGCTCAGCATTCATTTTTAAAAATTCATCCTGAATTACTTCCCGGTTGATGGGGTCGATGGCGCCGAAGGGTTCATCCATGAGCATCAGTGGAGGATCAGCAGCCAGCGCCCTTATAACACCAATACGTTGCTGCTGTCCGCCTGAGAGTTCCCGGGGATAACGCTTTAGGAAGATTTTGGGATCAAGGTTGACCATTTGCATCAACTCACTGGCCTTTTCCCTACTTTTTTTCTTGTCCATTTTCAGCAGATCTGGCACCAGGCAAATATTGCTTTCGATTGTCATATTGGGAAACAAGCCGATTTGCTGGATAACATAACCGATCTTACGCCGCAATGTTATGGCATCGAGGTCGTCTGTATCTATGTCGTCGATGAAAATTTTTCCTGAAGTCTTGGGGATAAGCTTGTTGATCATTTTCAGGGCTGTTGTTTTGCCACAGCCTGATGGACCCAGAAAAATACAAATCTCTCCCTTGCCAACCTCCATTGAAACATTACTAGCTGCAACCACCGGAGCTTTACCCGGCACCTCAAAATGTTTGGTTAAATTTTCAAGTCGAATCATGTCGTCGTCCCGCTCAGGCCCTTTGGTGTTAGAAGTTTTTGTAAAAAGAGGAACAGGTAATCAGCGGTGATCGCCAATAATGAAACGGCAATCGCCCCTACAATCAGCTTGGTGCTGTTGGTGCCGGTAATCCCTTCATTGATGATTGTGCCCAGGCCCCCTGCACCGATATAAACCGCAATGGTGGCCACGGCTATGTTCATAACCACTGCCATTCGGACCCCGGCCATGATGACGGGGACAGCCAGAGGAATTTCAACTTTAGCCAACCGCTGCCAATCGCTCATGCCCATACCCTTTGCTGCCTCTCGAAGCGCTGGATCAATGTTGTTGATGGCGGTGTAGGTGTTGCGTATGATCGGTAATTGTGAATATAAAAAAATGGCGATTGCTGCAGGCCAGAAGCCTATGCCACGGTTGATTAGCGATAACAGCGGAATCATCAAGCCAAACAGGGCAACTGACGGGATAGTGATAATCACAGAGGCAACATAGAGAACCGCATCTGCAAGTTTTTTGTCTTTGGTGATCAAAATACCGATGGGGACACCGGTCAGAATTGCCACCCCAACAGATATACTTACCAGGTACAGATGCTCGATTGTCAGCCGTATAATCGTTGGATAGTTCGTTCCCACATATCGAATAATCTCTTCCATCAATCACCTGCAATCATAAAGATTTACCCACTAAAGTCGACCACGCAGACATGTTGCCAGGTCAGGATTTCGAGCCAACTAGAGGTCTTGGAGCGTAGGATTATAGTTGTATCTCCTCTCACTAATCATGTGATGATATCATTCTCTATCAAATGTAACAATTATTGTCAAGATTGATTTGTTAATCTTGGTAAAATTATGGCTTCATCATCAGTCAAGTAAACTACTATAAGAATATAGTTTAGGATATTTTTGTCAATGTGTTGAATAAAATTTCGGGATTTCGCCACACCTCAGCTCCATAAGATACTAATATGATAGAGCATATAGCACTAAGGATGTTTCTGCATTAAATCTCCATGGTAGTATTTCAGCCAGCGAACAGATGCGTAAATAAATTATCTAACGCCTGTCACGACACTGAAAAATGATGTAACCAAAGCTGGCAACGGGCGGAATTTGTGACATGTCTGTCCTGATAATACAATTATTAGTGGCCGAAACATCTGGTTGCAGCCAATGCGACAACTTCATGATATGGACGAAACAGCAAAGTGACATACACCTATCTCGCATTCGGGTTACTGAAGAAACAAAACATCATTTTCCAAATAGACCTGCTCCAGCTTTTGCTGGTGGCGCTGCAGTTCCTCTCCCATGTCAGCAGCAAGTGACTGGACTAAATAGTTGACCAGGCAGAGAAGGGATATGGAGGCATTGAGATATGGAATGCCAGTACTCGGGGCAATCAGTATCTGATTGCTTATCTGTGATAGTGGACATGTCGAACTCTCTGTGAGCAGTATCATCTTCAGCCGCTGACGTCTCACCAATTTACCTAGCTTTATTAAATCATTTGGATATCTGGTTGTGGCAATTATAACGATCACCGAATCAGGATCAATAAATGCCAGTTTGTCTATACATGTGGTGTCACTCCCGTTTAGCAAATGAACTTCCGGTCGTAATTTTGAGAGAGTCCAGCTCATATGACTCGCAAAAGAATAGGAAATTCTTGAGCCTATAATATGGACCGATTTTGCATTTTTGATGAGATCTCTGACCTTTTTAATTTCATCCAGATCAATGAATTGACTCAGAGATTTTATATCTTCAATATTCTGAGTCAACATTTTTTCAAGCAGTTCGTCTTCGTTATGAACAACAGATTGAGCAAGTTGATAGCGGTCTAGAAGAGTGAGTTCGGTGTCGATGTGTTCCCGTAATTTATCGATAAAGAGTGAATAGCTGGTGAAGTCCAGTTGGCGGACGAACCTGACAACTGTAGCTTCACTGACACCAACCGCCGCTGCGAGTTGCCTCGTTGTCATGAAAACAGCTTTGTCAGGGCATGACTGCACAAAATCAGCGAGGATTTTCCCTTTTGAAGTTAAGCCGTGATAGTGATCCTGTATGGTTTTGGTCAGAGACAATTGCTTACTACCCATCAAATTTCTCCCGAATATAATAATAATGTATGGCTCTATCGACATTGAAATACAAACAACATAAATGATTTTGATGGGTTCTGCATCAATATTTCAATTCCGGAAGAGGTGAAGCTAAAGTTGATAAATAAGATGGGGTGAAATAATCCCTCAACACCACCAAGTGCCCTTTCAGTTGTTTTACAGTCAGTATGTGTATTCACCCCCCTATCTATCTGTTTATATACGCAATTTACAGTTACCCACTGTATGGATTGAATCTAAGCTGGACGACCTTCAAGACGAAATGACAGGTTTTGTTACATTTCTCTTGACAGGTCCTCAAGATTGTGACATGTAGTAAGTGAAATTAGGAGATTATCAGTACGGATTTTCGTTTAACGCTGTGTAGAAATTAATATCCAGCAATACAACAATCACTTAGGAGAAGAAACATGAACTTAATGGGTTTTCAGGGAGGGCAATATCGCCCGCTATCATTAGAGCAGATTGAAGTAGTACATGACGCTTCTTTAAGGATTCTTGAAACAATTGGCATCACGTTTGAACAGGGCCTTGAGAATACTGCTCGAATGCTGGAAGAGAATGGTGCTACAGTAGACTGGGAGAAGATGAATATTCTCTTTCCAAGAGAATTGGTTACTGCACAGGTGGCAAGATCCCCCGAAAAAGTCGTCCTTTGTGGCCGCACCCCAACACATGACCTCAACCTGAGTGAAGATCGTGTTCACTTGGGTACTGGCGGGGGAACTATTAAAATCCTGGATCCGGAAACTGGTGAGGTAAGATCAACAACCCTCCAGGATCTTTATAAAGTTTCTCAACTTGTTGAGCAGCTCGACAATGTCCATTTCCTCGTAAGACCCTGTATCCCGACTGATATCGACAAATCTGATTATGATATCAATATGTTTTACGCATGTATGGCTGGGTCGTCGAAGCATGTTATGTCAGGCGTCAACGATGAAGCTGGTTTGCACAATGTTATCGAGATGGCCTCATTAATCGCTGGGGGTAAAGAAAAGCTTCAGGAACGACCATTTGTATCAGTGATCACATCCTTTGCGATTAGCCCGCTTAAGCTGTGCACACAATCGACCTTGATTATGCAGGAAGCTATCCGTAACAACATACCGGTAGCTCTATCTAGTGCACCGATGGCAGGTTCCACCTCCCCTTTAACTATGGCTGGAACCCTTGCACAGTTGCATGCTGAAGAGCTGGCAGGGGTCACCATTTGTCAATTGACAAACCCGGGAGCATCACTCTTATACGGTGGAATACCCGGGCTTGCGAACCTTAAGACAATGGGATACTCCGGTGGAGCAGTGGAATGTGGAATGATGAACGCTGCCATCCATCAACTTTCCGCTCATATAAAAGTACCTAACTATAACTCAGCGGGTCTTTCTGACGCAAAAGTTCCAGATGCCCAGGCTGGCTACGAAAAAGCATTTACTACGCTTTTAGCCTCCATGGGAGGATCTAATTACATACACCACAGCGCAGGAATGCTGGAATCCATGCTCGCCATTGCCCATGAACAGTTTGTGATTGATGACGAAATTATCGGTAACTGCTGCAAGGTGTTAAAAGGCATCGAAGTGGATGCAGAGCATCTTGCATTAGAAGTTATTGAGTCCGTTGGACCTGGGGGCAATTTCATGACATCCATGCACACGATGAAACATTTAAGGACAGAGCACTACCATGGCAATGGAGTTACAGACAGCAAAAGTCGTGACAAATGGGAAAAAGAAGGCAGTCTTGATGCCAGAGAGCGGGCAAGAGTTATCGCCAGAGATCTCATAGCATCTGCAAAACCATCTTTAATTCCAGAGGAAATTGACAAGACAATCCGAGAGAAATTTAACATTTTACTCGATATTTAAATTGAGATTTAAGATTTTATAAGGTGAGAACAATGGCTGAATTAAAGGAAATTACGGAAACGCTGCTAAACCTTGATGAACAGAGAATGCTTCAATTGATAAATGAGGCATTAAAGGACGGTATTTCAGCAGAAGCAATATTAAATGATGGACTCATTGCCGGGATGGATATTGTCGGTGACAAAATGGAAAACGGCGACATGTTTATTCCTGAGGTTCTCATGGCTGCCCAGACTATGAGCAAAGGGGTTGAGGTTATTAAACCTCTCCTGACTGATGATGCCAGTAGTTCTAAAGGAACGGTTGTCATTGGAACTGTAAAGGGCGATCTTCACGATATAGGTAAGAACCTTGTGGCAATGATGATGGAAAGTGCCGGTCTGACGGTACATAATGTCGGTGTTGATATAAACCCTGAGAAATTCATTGAACTCATCAAAGAAACGAATGCCAATATCCTCTGTCTCTCTGCACTGCTTACTACCACTATGCCGATGATGAAACAAACCATTGACGCCTTGTCGGAAAGTGGGATTCGGGACCAGGTAAAGGTGATGGTTGGAGGAGCTCCTGTCACACAGGCATTTGCAAATGAAATTGGTGCAGATGCGTTCGCTCCTGATGCTGGTTCTGCTGCTAAAAGTGCCAAGGCACTTGTTCATTAAAAATAGGGACTACAAATGTTTCAAGTGCTCGAAGAGAGGATAAACATAAACCGTACCTTTGTTACTCTGATGATGACTGCCGGTATGGATTTAGCAATTATCGACCCACTCGATGAAAAGATTGCGGCAACAATTAAGACCGTAGACATGCTCAACGGTAAAGACAATTTCTGCATGACTGCTTTGAAAGGGGTTCGTGCAATAGCGATTAGGTCCTAAAACTGGCTTTCCCGCTATCTACCACTTCTCCCTAGAATACTTGAGATGTTTTTTAATGATATCGGGTTGTTGTTTAATTTATAAGTATTAAAAAAATATCTGGAGATAAAGATGTCAGAATCAAGCTGGTCGTTGCTCTATCTAAGTCAGGAAGATTGTGTGGAAGCAGGTGGCGCTGAAATGTCAGAAACGCTAAAAGCCACAGAACGTTCCTTTTTTCTCCACGGCAAAGGGGATTATGTCCAACCAGGTAAACCCGTAATACGTTGGGGAGACGCATCAACGGAGGAAACTATTGGTAGGATCATGTCAATGCCGAGTTTTCTTGGTGGAAAGGAGTTCGCAGAGGAACTCAACCTTCGCGGTCTTTTAGGTCCGGTTGATACCTCGGGTATTAAATTTATTCCAAGTCGTCCTGATAATCCTAAAAAGGGATTACCAAGGGCAACCGCTATTATAATCATTCTTGACCCCGAAACATTTATTCCGATCTGTGTAATGGACGGCGCTATTGCCAGCGCTATGCGTACTGGTGCTGCTAGTGGGGTTGGTGCCAAATATCTGGCAAACCCTGATTCAAAATATTTTGGCCTGGTCGGGGCAAGTGTACAAGGCATGACCCAGGCAGCAGCAATCAAAGCGGCAGTTCCATCTCTTGAAATGTTAAAGGTATTTGATATTAACTCGAATGCATCCCAAGCATTTGCCGATAAGATGTCAGAGCGACTGGAGATGGAGATTATCCCTGTAGAAACAGTACGTGAAGCCTTTGTAGAGATGGATGTTATCTCAACTGCCACTATGGCAAGGGAACCCTATGTAAATAAAGATTGGTACAAGTCAGGAGCTTTCCATACCGAGATATCATTCTGGGATACTCCGCCCGAAGCGCTCACCGTATTCGACAGGGTCTTTGTCGATGACTGGTATCAGGTAAAACACCATGGAGTGGATGTAGCCTGGCGCGCGGTTAAAGAAGGTTTCATCCCGGAAGAGCGAGTAATCGGAGAGCTGGGTGAAGTTATTGTTGGTAAAAAAGTCGGTCGAGAGAGCAAAAACGACAGGATCTTTTTCAACCCAATTGGCCTGGGAATCCATGATCTTTCCGAAGCCTACAGAGTGTACCAGAATGCAATGGTAAAGGGCGTGGGCACAACATTGACCTATTTTGAGAAAAACAGTGGGTGGCTTGATTCTCTGTCTTTGTAATCTTTGATCAGTTTCCGCGAGTTGTTGCGCTTACTCGTGGGAACATTTGATTAAGGGGAAGGGAAAGACCCATGAGCAATTCAGATTAAGATGCAAGCTCGGTGAGCCTGTTAATAAAGGCGGTTGATTTTTGAAAATTGTCGCTCAGTTTGGCGGGGACATTATGGTGGGATGCGTAGTTCTCCTTAAAAAAACCAGTGATAAATTCATTATGCAGCTCACTTGATTTCTTGAGCATTAACGGGGCATTTTTTCGTACCTGCACAGGGAGTCTCTGCAACTCTGTGACAAAAGTTTGCTCCTTGTTTGCTGCAAGAAGCATTTTTATCATTGCAGCAATGCCTCCATCATTTACGTAGGAGGTAAAACGATCGAAATCCTCTTCGGTGAGTTGATCCGCCCCACCCAGCAACTTGACAACCTTGAAAATTACGGAGATGAAAAGACTGCAGCATAACTCTTCAAGAAAAGGCTGGTGTTTCGCAATTGCCAGCCCGGTCTTATACAATAGGTACTCGTGGGCTGCCTCCTCCTGCCCAGTGTACATCGTATAGAGAGGATGCAGCAGATCCCTCTGGACCTTGCTAATTTGACTTTGCAGCGTAAAAGGATTTACCATTTCATCTCCGGATAGAATCAGTAGTTCATAATCAATGGCTACCTTCCCACTTTTGCCATCGCTCCTTTTATGGACAGAGCATACGGCTTATAGTCCCGTAAAAATTGCGGCAAGCTGTTTTGTGCCAGACGGGCTCTTTCAAGGCTGCGGTATTCACCATAAAAAATCATAGTATTCTCAGGATCCGATACCCTGGGGAAGATATAAAAATTACCGGCCTCCTGTCTATAGCGTTCCTCAGCCAACATTTTTTTTAGATTCTGCTCGGCAACCTTCGATGTAAGGACCATAAGTTGTACCGTGTACATATGGTTTTTCCTGCCATTTTCCCAACCGGTACCGGCAATAACCCTGGTACGATATAATTGATCCTCTATTGACGAACTCTTTGAGGCAACAGATTTCCTTTCTACTATAGCTTCCTCTTTATTTATCTCTACAACGGGAGGTAGCTGAGCCTTTTCTTTAGAGATAATGGAGCTTCCCGGCTTTCGCTTCAGAGTTGCGATCGGCCGTAACTCCACCATCGTTGACGTTACCGAAACAGGTAGTTCAGCCGCGAGCTCAACCTTCTGCTTTTTCACAACTATCTTGGGAATTCCCGCAATAGAAGGTGTACTCTCTTGTTCTATCTCCATGGGCTCAACAACTATTGCTTCCTGCGGTTCAATCGGCACCACAACTTCCACAGGAATATCAACTTCTGCAGGTTCAGGTTCAAACTTTATCTCTGGTTCACCTGGGGAGATGGAAACGGTTTCCTCTACCGGCTCTGTGCTTGCTTCAATCACAGCCGTCTGGATTTCCTCTATTGGTTCCTCTACTGGTTCCTCGACAACAACAGGAGGAGTGGAGACGATGACCGGCTCTGTAGCCGGTATCTCCACAACAGGAGGAGCCACCACTTCAACCTCTACTTCGGGCTGTTGCACGACGGGCGACTCTTCAGGCAGTTTTTCCTCTATGATGAGCTCTTTTGAAATGGTGGTGGTATGTTTTTCTACTGTGGGACCATTAACTTCAACCTGCACTCCATCCCCAATTAAAAAAGATACAAGGAGTCCCAGCACTACAATAAATCCCCCGGCCCAGGGCAGATATGCTTTATTATCTGCAAGGAAGTTAGTCAAAGAAAAAGATCCTTGCTCAGCGTATTCGCTCTCAACCTCGTCTTTGACATTTTCCAGCAAAACCATAAACGAGTTTCCGTCACCCTGATCCTGCATCGCCTCTTCTGCAAGAATATTGGTCATACGAAAATTACCCTTACCAACATCAAAGATATTTTTAAGCACTTCCTGGCTAAAAATGCTTTCTCCACTTATTTCATCAATTCTTTCCGAGGCACTCAAAAGATATTCTGTGGTTTCAGCCTCACTCAAAGCCTCTAATTCAAACAGTTGCTCTTCCACTTCCCGAAATTCACATATTGAGAGCTGTTCGAAATTTTCTAAAAATGTCCTTCTTCCTGAAAAAAGAATAAACAGCTGTACACCATCACCAAGAAAACGCTCCAGCATTTTTCGGATACGTTCCAGAGTCGCAAGGTAAATATTTTCAGCCTCATCAAAAATAAGGAGCAATGGCTCTGCGATGCTCCCCAAAGATACTGCAATATTTTCTAGTAACCCATCTACATAACGACCACTTTCTTCGACCTCTGTGGAGACTCCCAGGCGTATTGCGATATGCTTAACCACATCTTCAAAAGAGTCTACTGTCCTGGGAAACAGAACTGTCTTATAGATGTCACCCTCCTGGTGATCAAGTTTATGACAAAGCATTGTTTTGCCGCAACCCTCAATACCTGTAACAACCATGAGAGGAACCCCCTCATCTATCGCGCTTGAAACCCCCTGCAATATTTGCTCAAAGTTAGCGCCGGGGAAATAATTCCCCGCCACCACCTGCTCCTGAAATGGCGATTTCAGTTTCACCTGTTCTACATGCGTTTCTGTCATAATATGAAATTTATTCAACCGATATTCAATGCATTAGTGCCTTACTCCAGAAAAACTGCAATAAAAAACAAGTAATCTGGAGACTGTATTGAAATTAAGAACTTAGAGTAACCGGCAAGGCACTTATCCAGCGATTCTAAAACAGTTTCCGGCTAGTCGGGTTAGTATATGAAAAACTAGCAGCCCATTGAGATTATTCTATCTTTAGAGCAGCAACCATGGGAACGGCTAATAATACTACACTCATTAAATAAAGAAAATTACTATTCATCCACCAACGACCAGCGAAGACACAATCCGCTAAGTCATTAATTCTACTCTACCAATGTAAGTGTGATTTTTGAACATAAGAACAGGAATAGGAGTTGGCGGATTCCTGTTGCACAGACTTGACGCCAGAGCCATCTTGCATCTACAGGAGGCAATGTCAACTCTCCCCTGCCCCTTGCAGTTCTTTTTTAACCGCCATCCCTAATTCCACTAAAGAATATGGTTTATTAATGAAACCACCAATCCCGTATTGGAAGACTTTTTCTACAAGTTCACTTTCAGCATATCCACTCGCCAAAATGGCCTTCTGCTTTGGGTGTTGTATAATAATTTTTTTGTATGTCATCAGTCCGTTCATACCTGGATCCATATGCATATCCAAGAGAACGAGATCAACACTGTGGTTGCGTAGATATTGAACAGCCTTTTCACCTGAATTCACTGCGTGAACTTTGTAATTGAGAGACGTTAGCATTTGACTGGCAATATCCCGTAAAGAGGTTTCATCGTCTACAATCAGAATATGTTCTTCAGATTGTGATTGTAGATCATCAATCTCTGTTCCCGCAACATAATCGCCCGGGGGACAATTACATAGAGGATAATACAACATAAATTGAGAACCCTCTGTTGAACTCTCCACCACAACTGAGCCATGGTGTTCTCGCATGGAATTGTAAACAATAGCCAACCCAAGACCTGTTCCGCTTCTCCCCATTTTTTTCTTGGTGTAAAATGGTTCAAATATATGGGGGATATCTTCAGTTGAGATACCATTACCATTATCCCTGATACGAATTACAACGTATTCACCAGGAACCAGTCCTGTGCCAAGAGCCTGATCTTCTTTAATTGAGATTTTTTTACTGTCCAGAGAACAGACCGCATCATCCTGTTCATGTATCGCTTCAAAAGCATTAAAGATAATATTCATAATACTTTTTTTCACATGTATTTCCGAACAGGAAACATACATGGAAACCGGGGCAAGTTGAATGTTGAAATGTACTCTTGGAAATTGCTCCAACAGCTTCTGGTGTTCGGGTGAATCGAGATATTCTACTATCAGATCATTGACATTTTTTATTTCTTTTACAATTGCAGTTCCTCTTGCAAAGGCCAGAAGGTCTGAGACTATAGCTGCCGCCCTCATCCCCGACTCACGTATTGCTTCTAAAGGACGTCTCAGCTCACTATTTTCTGGTGTTTTTAGAAGAAGAAGCTCTGGATAGCTGACAATTCCTGACAGAATATTATTTAGATCGTGGGCAACACCACCGGCCATTAAGCCTATTGCTTCCATTTTTTCTGCTTTGTTGAGCCTTTCAAGATAAATAGTTTTTTCTATCTCCCGTTTTTGAAGAGTATCTGCCATTGTGTTAAACGCAATTGTTAAACGGGTAAGATATTCTTTCTTCGGTCCAACTTTGAGACGGTATTCCATATTTCCAAGAGCTAACGATTCAGCTCCCAGTACAAGGGTATTGATACTTTTGATGAGAACGCGAGTGAGCGTTAACAAGATAACGCCAATCATTATTATTCCAGCTATAGCCCATGCTATAAAAATTTTTTGCATCTTCAGGTTTTCGGCAATGATCTGCTGCTGTGTTCTGGTAATATTGGCTAAAGTAGAATTAGTCAGCTCATGAAGATTATGCTTGGCTTTTAACTGTGCATTGGTAACATAACTCTCAATTTCTACCAAACTGGCACCAGATACCCCCAATTTTTTTTCATCCTCGAAAAGGAATACCGCAGCTTTGTAGCGATTAAGAGAAAAAATTATCTCTTCCAACTGCTTTTTTGAGGCACCAGTATGAACAAATTCGGATTGCAGTCGAAGTAAACGATTTAAGTACATTTTACTTTTTTCAAGGAGCTCTGCGAGCTTAACCGTTAAAAGAAAATCCTGAGAGTAATAATCTTCAATGACTTCATTTGTTGCAAACAACAGGCTAAATAAATTTCGAACTGTGGGCTCTAGACTTTTGCTTCCGTATGATTCCAACATTTGAAATGTAGATTGCCGTAATGAACCTCGAAGTTGAAAAAGGATTTTACGGCTCTTTTTTTTTAGCTGCAGAATATTTTCTGGACTAAAACTGTTCATGTCAGGGTGGGTAACAGCACCATTCGTCACAAAGCTATGAAGCTCTTCCAAAATCCGAGTTGATTCGCTCCAATTGATCCTGTTGGTGCTATCCATTCCTTGGAGCTGCATAATAGAGTTGTCTACCATGTTCAAATAAGAATAAATTTTTTCATAAGGAACGTGTTGCGAATTTTTAAAGACATCATACACAGCAATGCTGTCATACAACATGTTGTAACTTTGGGATAATAATTCGAGGAATGGAACGTGATGATCAACAACCGTCCTTAAATCATTGAGAGACCTCTTCGCATTAAACAACGCAGACAGGGTAACCAGCAGCGTGACGATAATAATCGCGGCAAATGATAAGTGAAGATTGGTACGAAGACGCATCGAAGAGCCGCTTTTATTTTTTAAACTTCAACAGAATGACTTCTGAAATATCACCAGATTCATAGTTTGGTTGTTCTAGTTTTGGGTTCGGGCGCTTACCAGCAATCTCATACCTGGACACACCAAAGTATGATGGAATATTCGTCTGAAACTGGATATCATCATCATTGTTTGTCATCAGATCGCGTTGAAATTCGATAGTCCAGAAGCCTTCTTTCCAAGCCCCCTTTGCTTTGATATCCGCGCGACTCCCGGTTGGTTGACGATGTCTATAGCGGGGGACGGAGTCACCCATAAATTTCTCGTAGGCAATGCTTTGGTAACTGGATTTACCAGAATCACTTGGCCTGGAAAGATACATAATTTTACCATTGGCTAAGATCACATCCTGAGCCTTATTCCTTTTAGAAAAAGAATAGATATGCATTTTGTCATCGGCATAGCCTAAGGGGTCGGTTCTGAAGGATTTCCAGAACCAGATATCTGCTCGATACTCTGTCTCAGATTGCAGGCTGACGTCAACTGGCAGCGGCTCCATATTCCATTTCAAGACAAGGCTGTCCTCCCTTAATGTGCCAGTTCTATAGGTTTTGGTTGATTCATCCCAGTTCATCAATTTGTGCACTCGATTTTCTGTGGAATCTGGAAAACGAACTTTCATAAAAATACTCGTATCTGTGTAAATGGACTGTAATTCAATAGGTATACTGGCAACAGCATCTTGTGTAACTACCGTTGGTGATGATTTCCATGCGACATCATCACCAATGCCATCAAGAACTGGAGGAGTTGTGGTGTAAACAGAAATGACTTCTTGTCCTGCTACTGCAGAAACAGCCAACATAAAAAAAACATAGAGTGTCATAAAAGTGCATTTCAACATAGCAACCCCTTAAATTAGTAGGATCAACAAAATCTAGTGCCTGATGAAGGATGACAATTCAATTATTATGAGTAACAGTATATTAAAAATAGCCTTGTAATTCAAATTTTAGAAGAAATGAGGGCAGGTTTTAAGTTCAACATCAAGGGCCACACTCCCTTAACAGGTTAGTCAAAAAAAGGACCATAACACGCTATTTGCAAGCGCCCATATCTAGAACAAAGTTAATGAGAAACTTCGTCAATATTGGAGGTGGTATACGACCATTCAACTATACAAACCTTTAAACCTGTCGCATTTTATGTTACCTACACTTAAATAGTCATACCCTCTGCAGCAAAGGATTCAAATTCTGTTCAATATCAAAAATTATGAAAACAATCATAGCAATTGCACTAGGAGGTGCTTTAGGCTCTCTAGGCAGGTATGGTATTGCCCTTGCCAGTGGCAAACTGCCAGTCGATTTCCCCTTAGGAACTCTCACAGCAAACCTGCTGGGGTGTCTAATTATTGGCTTTTTATGGGGATATTTCGACCGGGTCCATATTAGTCATGAGTTCAGGTTGTTCATTTTTACTGGGTTTTTGGGTGGTTTCACCACTTTTTCAACCTTCGCACGGGAAACAGAACAATTCTTCAGAAGTGGAGAACCATGGCATGGAATTGCCTATATTCTGGTCAGCAATACCTTGGGGCTTGCCATGGTAAGCTTGGGTTTTTTCATATGTCATCGCTTTGTTCGATAGTTGGAGTACTACGTGAATCTGCTAAACCGCTACCTTTTATTACAATATTTTAAATATTTTTTTACCGTTAATGCCGCGTTTGTTTCGATTTATCTCCTCATAGATTTCTTTGAAAAATTCGATGATTTCAACAATGCAGGTAAACCTCTGTCCATGGCCCTGGAATATTTTATCCTTACTATTCCATTTGTCGTCGATCAGCTCGGTCCAGTGTTTATTCTCCTCTCAGGAGTTATAACCCTCGGCATCCTTAATCACACCAACGAACTCACCGCCCTGAAGGCGGGTGGGATTCCCCTGCGGCTCATAATCAGACCTCTGCTTATCGGGTCAGTTTTTTTTACCATGCTCTTTATTGCCGCCGCACAGTGGTTACTCCCCTACACAGTCGCACGGACAAACAACCTCTGGTTTGAACAGCTCAAAGGAAAAGTACCTCTTGGAATAATGCGTAACAACCGCTATTACTACAGAGGCCAGAATGGCTTTTATTCCTTTGGCTGGCCTGATCCCACCCAATATATCTTCAAGGATTTTTCCTACTCGAGTTGGGATGAGAATTACAATATCAAGGAACTTGTTTCTGCCCGTTTTGGCGATTGGGTACCGGAAAGAGGACGCTGGGAATTAAAACATGGGCAGATACAGAAAAAAGACGAACAGGGAAATTACCTGATCCACAACTTTCTATTCCAGGCCCATATTTTCAACGAGAATCCTGAAGATTTTTTAATACCTGAAAATAGATCCGCTGAACTTTCGCTCTCAGATCTCTACTTCGAAATTGAGCGAACAGAGGTAGAACATGAAACCCAAAAGGCCTGGACAACATTTCTAGGACGGATTTCTTATCTCCTCCTTGGTATCCCACTTCTCCTCCTTGGGTTGCCCATCCTGCTCTATTCATACCGTAAATGGGGCAGAGATCTATCAGTTGCCATACCTGTAAGCTGTGGTCTGGCCTTCATTGCATGGGGAATATGGGGGGCGCTACAGTCGCTTTCCATTGCTGGGTATATTTCGCCTGTCCTTGCTGCAACAACTCTTCATCTAATATTTTCAGCACTCGGTTTTTTACTTTTGATTAAAAACGACAGATAAACAAAACAATAATAGTGATCCAATAGAAAAGGGGCGTTGGCAAAGTAATTCCGCCAACGCCCCTTTTGTTTATATGGAAAACTGGAGAAACTAGTTTTTCTCTTCTTCCGTACCCTTTACAATTTCTAACAGCTCTACTTCAAAAACCAGAGTCGAGTTTGGCTGAATCACAGGAGCCGCTCCCTGGTCGCCATAGGCGAGTTCTGCAGGGATAACCAGGCGTAATTTACCTCCTGGGCTCATCAACTGCAGTGCTTCCCCCCAACCTTTAATAACCTGACCAACCTGAAACTCTGCTGGTGCGCCATGTTTTGCTGTGCTGTCAAATTCAGTCCCATCTACAAGGGTACCCAAATACTCGACTTTAACGGTATCTTCAGCCGTCGCCTTATCACCAGCACCCTCTTTGAGTACCTCATACTGGAGACCGCTCTCGGTTACAATAACACCTTCTTTCTTTTTATTTTCAACAAGGTACGCTTGTCCATCAGCAATATTCTTCGCCTTCATCTCCTCAAGCTGCGCAGCTTGTTTTTCCTGCATCTTCTGGGCAAACTCCTTTTTTACGGCGAGCATTTCTTCAGCGGTCATGGCGGGGGCAGCACCGTTATAAGCATCCTCAATTCCGGTGACCAGCAAATCTTTCTGGATATCACCACCGGCACCTTTAAAATAGTTACCCACCTCATAACCCATACTGTAACTGAGTTTCTCTTCGAAGGTTTCCGGTGCAGCAGCCATAGAGGCCACGGGTACTGTCATACATATTCCTATAAGTGCAGAAACCGCATATTTTTTCATTATAATTCCTTAATTAAGTTTTTGGTCCATCGTCTTAGCTTGATGGACGACACAATAATAATCAACCGGATAATACAACAGATTTTATGACAATATTACAATGGTAATTCCACGATTTCCCCTGTCCAGATTTCTATCGGAACGGAGTTGTGGGTATTGATTGAGCATTGTTTTTACGGACCCTGAGCGTTTGCAAAAATCTTCTCCAGCAATAAAATTGCTGATAGTACCCTTCATCTTCATATAATCGAGCATTTTTCTGCATTCTTCCCGAATCGCTCCACCCTTACCGCTGGAACCATAACCATGGATAAGAGTTAACACCGTAACACCGTTTCGCAGACAATCTTCGATGGCCTGATGCATCGCATTCAGGGCAATTTCAACCACCGGACGTCCCGCCTCAAGATTAATAGTCTTACGACTGAACTGTCTTGGCTCTTTTCCAGTGGAATCCTCATTGGGACTGCCGCAAAAAGGGCATTTTTGCCCTGCGGATTCTATTTCGTTACCACATACATCACAAACAATCATGACCTTAACACCTTCGCCGCCTGTTCTCCATTACAGTTGCATTACATTCTTCGAACAGCGATAACAGCAGGAAGCTGTCGCAGGTGTTGCATTGCCACATTGAGATGATCAAGGTTTTCCACCTCGAGAGAAATAGTCATCTCAGCCTGATCCGTTGGGGTTGTATGGGCTGAGATATGAACAATATTGGCATTGTCCACGCTGATGGTAGTGCTGATCTCAGCAAATATCCCGCGCTTATTCTCTGCGCTGACATGGATACTCACTTTATATGTTTTTTCAGCAATACCAGCCCAGGAGACATCAATCCAGCGCTTGGGATCAGCACTGAGGAGGTTGGGGCAATTGGCCTTATGCACAGACACACCACGCCCCATGGTAATAAATCCAACAATGGCATCCCCGGGAAGAGGACTGCAACACTGGCTCACCTTCACCAACATTCCCTCTATACCGTCGATGCGCACTCCGGACTTTTCTTTTAAGCTACCCTGGGAGTGTTGACTCGCCATAAGGTTTGCCAGCTCTTCAGGGGGCAATTCTTCGTTTCTCTGCTCTGTTTCTTTGCGCAACTCAGCAGGCTGGAGACCCTTTACCAGATTCTGTACAGTGATAGTCCCATTGCCAACTTTAACCAGGAGATCATCAAGAGAGTTACAGCGCAACTGCTTGAGGAGCAGTCTGATATGGCCCGATTTGATAATCTTCTTAAGCGAAGTATTATACTTACGAATCTCCTTGTCACAGATTTCCCTGCCGAGTTTCAGCGCTCCCTCTTTTTCCTCCCGCCGTAGCCAGGAACGAATCCTGGTACGGGCGCGACTGGTTTTAACCAGATCGAGCCAGTCCCTTCTCGGATGCTGAGTTGGTGAGGTGACTATCTCTACAATGTCTCCATTTTGCAGCTGGTATTTAAGGGGCACCTGTCTGCCGCTGACCTTGGCACCAACGCATCTATCTCCAACTTCAGTGTGAATCGAGTAAGCAAAATCAATGGGACAGCTTCCCTGGGGAAACTCTTTAATCTCTCCGGTAGGGGTAAGGGCGTAGACTTCAGGGTCGTAGAGTTCTCCAATTAAACTGTCAAGAAACTCCCGTGGATCTTCAACATCCTGAAGAGAGGTCACCAGTTTCTTCAGTTCCCTGAAGAGCTTGGCATCGTTAAGGCTCGCTTTGGATCCTTCTTTATAGGCCCAATGTGCAGCAACACCTTCCTGAGCAACCCTGTCCATCTCTTCGGTTCTGATCTGTATTTCGATAAAATGATCCCTTGGCCCAACAACCGTTGTGTGCATGGACTGATAATTATTGGCTTTAGGGACAGAGATGAAATCTTTTATCCGCCCTGGAACAGGTGCCCAGTTCGCATGGACGGTACCAAGGGCCTCGTAACACTCATTGACGTTGCTTACAATAATACGGAAGGCAACCTTATCGTACACCCTCTCAAGGGGGATATTCTGGGCAATCAGTTTTTTATAAATGGAATATAGATGTTTAGGCCGCCCAATAACCCTGGTAGGAACAATATCTGACTCACCAAGTTTTTCATGGAGGATTGCAATAACCTCATCCACATAGTTTTGCCGCTCGTTTAGAGAATTCTCAAGTTTGTGGGTAAGTTCATAATGCTCTTCAGGATAAATAAACTTAAAGGAGAGATCCTCAAGTTCTCTTTTAAGCCAGTCAATACCAAGACGACTTGCAAGAGGCGCATACACGTCCATTGTTTCCCTGGCGATATCAAGCTGTTCTTCCCGGTCGACCATGTCAAGCAGAAACATATCCAGCAAACGATCCACCAGTTTCACCAGTAGAACCCTGATATCAGATGCAATCGCGAGAAGCATCTTCCGCAGATTCTCAGCTTTTGAGGCAAGTTTACTATTGTATGCGACTTTAGTTATTCGAGTGGAACCATCCACAATCACCGCTACATCTTCACCGAACTGCACTGTCAGTTCTTCAAAGGTGACACCTTCCTTCATTGCACCATGCAGGAGGCCAGCTAAAACCGTACCAAGATCAAGATGCATTGATGCAAGTGTAGAGGCCACCTCAAGAAGATGGACCACCTTCAACTCACCAGAAAAATGTCGATCCCCCTCGTGGAGATCATTTACGAGCGCCCAGGCATTGTCGATGAGTGACAGGTCCGCCTCCGGCAGGTAACTGGAGACCAGGGCCTTGAGTCCACTTGGGTTTATGGTTGATGAATTTGCCATGTGTGCAGACTAAATGTTCCTTGATTCATTCAGTTCGAGTTGAATCCGCTCTTGTAATGTATTCAGCGCATCTTCAGGAGTCATCTCTTCAACAACACCATCTTTGCGTTTCTTAATCTCTACCTTACCACTTTCCTTATAACCCTTACCTACGGTTACACGATAAGGAATGCCCAGTAAATCGGCGTCTTTAAACTTGAAGCCAGGACGTTCATCCCGGTCATCAATGATCACCTCAACTCCTGCTTCCTGAAAATCGGCATACAATTTTTCAGCGGCACCATTGATTTCAGCATCACTTAATCCAAGATTAACGATAACCACACTGTATGGTGCAAGTGGTAGAGGGAAGATGATTCCATTCTCATCATGATTCTGTTCAATCGCAGCAGCGACGACCCTCGTTACCCCGATACCATAACAGCCCATGACAAAATGTTTTTCCTGGCCATCACTGTCCTGGAAGGTGGCATTCATTGATTCAGAGTAGCCCGTACCCAACTTGAATACGTGACCAACCTCGATTCCTTCGGTGGTGGCAAGTTGGCCGCCACACTCTGGGCAAGGGTCTGATGTCGTTATCTGCCTGAGATCAGCAATTGCCTCGACCTCAAAATCGCGGCCGAGGTTGACGTTTTTCATGTGGTAGTTTTTCTCATTACCACCCACATAAAAGTTTTTCATTGCTGCAACCTCCTGATCAGCAACAACCTTTACTGAAATTCCCACCGGTCCCAGATAGCCAGTGGGAACCCCAGTAGCGTCAAAGACCTCTTTATCCTCAGCCATCTCTAAGTCAGCGACGCCAAGAAGATTTTTCAGTTTTACCTCTTCAATCTCACGGTCTCCGCGAACAAGTGCAGCCACCGTATCACCATCCGCCTTAAATACCAGGGTTTTTACAAGCTCAGTCGAGTCAATGCCCAGGTACTCACAGACGGTTTTAACCTTTCTCTTTCCGGGCGTTTCAACTTTTTCAAGCTCTGCCAGTGGTGTGGTGTCACCCGCTTCCTGCATAACCACAGCAGCTTTTTCCATATTGGCCGCAAATTCACAATCTTTACAGACAACAATGGTATCTTCTCCAGTATCTGCAAGTACCATGAATTCATGGGAGAAACTACCACCTATTGCGCCTGAATCCGCCTGAACCGCACGAAATTCGAGGCCACAACGGCTGAAAATCCGTTTATAGGCCTCATACATTTTCCGGTACGATTCACTGGCTGCCTCATCACTGACATCAAATGAATAGGCATCCTTCATGACGAATTCCCGGCCCCGCATAAGTCCAAATCGGGGTCGAATTTCGTCCCGGAATTTGGTCTGAATCTGATAGAGGTTGATCGGCAGATCACGGTAAGAGTGCAACTCTTTACGGGCGATATCAGTAATCACCTCTTCGTGGGTTGGGCCAAGACAAGACTCTCTATTATGCCGGTCGTGAAATCGCAGTAACTCAGGTCCGTACTTTGCATATCTCCCCGTTTCCACCCACAGATCTGCAGGTTGGACCATGGGCATAAGCATCTCCTGCGCTCCCGCCAGGTTCATCTCTTCCCGCACAATATTTTCAACCTTGCGAATTGCTTTAAGGCCAAGGGGAAGATAGCTGTAAATTCCAGCAGTAAGCTTACGGATAAAGCCAGCTCGCAGCATCAGTCTGTGACTAACAACTTCTGCCTCTGCCGGGGTCTCTTTGAGGGTAGGCAATAACGTCTGAGAATAGCGCATTTTTATTTTTTTTGTCTGGGATTGATCTTTAATAAAATTTGGAGAGAAATGCTGTTATTTGTCCCTGAGACTCTCCAGTTCCATCAGTTTTAACTCAGCCATAAAGATGTCCATCAATTCATCTTCCTTGACCTTTTTCCAAATTTCACCTTTTTTGAAGATGATTCCAATACCGTTTCCACCGGCCACACCAATGTCCGCCTGTTTAGCCTCTCCCGGGCCGTTAACCACACACCCCATTACAGCAATTTTCAGAGGACTTTCCATGGTCTGGACAAATTTTTCTACCTCTTCAGCAAGACCGAAAAGATCAATACGCGTTCTACCACAGGTAGGACAGGAAATGAGTTCCGGTCCACGCTGTCGAATTTTAAGCGAACGTAGTAATTCAAAACCCACACGTACTTCCTCTACAGGGTCACGGGTGAGTGAAATCCTAAAGGTATCACCAATCCCCTGGCTCAGCAAGATCCCAAGGGCCACACTCGATTTCACGGTGCCGGCAATAAGTCCACCAGCTTCAGTTACTCCAAGATGCAGTGGATAGTCTGTCTTTTTCGCCAATTGACGGTAACTGTTAATTGTAGTGAGGACGTCAGCAGATTTTATAGAAATCTTAATTTTATCATGACCATATTTTTCAACCAGTCGGACATTGCGCAGAGCACTTTCAATCAGTGCACTGCTGTTATCCGGAGTTGGATATCCATATTGCTTAAGGAGGTCTTTTTCAATGGAACCGCTATTAACACCTACTCTAATAGGAACATTGTGTTGTTTGGCGGCCTCAACAACCAAGGCGGTTTTTTCCTCTCCACCTAAATTACCGGGATTGATACGAATACCATCAGCCCCATATTCCATGGCCTTAATTGCCAGTCTGTAATCGAAGTGAATATCTGCAATAAGCGGAATTTTGATTCTGTCCTGAATGGCACGAATAGCCGTGGCCGCATCAGCATCCAGCACCGCCACACGTACAATATCGCAGCCGGCGGCTTCAAGTCGATGAATCTGATCAACCGTCTCATCCACATTTTGTGTATCGGTATTGGTCATGGACTGGACAGTTATCTGACTGTCCCCACCAATCCCGACGGTACCGATGTGAAATTTCCGTGTCTTTTTTCTTAGTATCATTACTGTGGGTTACCCTGATGTGTGGCTGCTTCTTTTTCTTTCTTCTTCAACAGGTTAAGCTCCGCATCGGAACTCCTGATATAGATAGGTACAGCCTCCCCGATATCGAGTAGATCATTTTTCAGATACAATTCACAGGCCAACATCCCCAAGGCTGCGGCACCTGGATCATGGAGGTGGGCAGGAGCAAAGAACACACGATCACCAAGCATTTCAAGAAACAACTCCTGGTATGTTGAAGCACCATCTCCTACCATCAACACCGGTTCAGTGATATACTCTGTCAGTGCTGCCGGAGTGGTCACCGAGATATCTCCTATCCTCTCCACCATGCCATTGGCATCGAGACGATAAAACGCCGCATACACCTCTTTTTTACGTGCATCGAGTAGACTGCATATAAGGCGATCAGTGACACATTTACTTGCAAGGCTATCAAGGGTGGATATACCTATGAGTTTTTTTTCTCCTGCCCCAGCAAGGCCTTTAGCCGTAGCCATTCCAATTCGCAGCCCAGTGAAACTGCCCGGACCAAGACTCACTCCAACCCCATCGATATCTGGCCAGTCTACCCCGGTTTCCTGGAGCAACCACTCAACAGAACTTAGCAGGCGCCTGGAATGGGTCACGTTGCCGGAAAGAGACAAAGATGCCAAGACCTGACCATCTTCTCTCGTTCCCCTGGTGATTGCAACTGAACTGCAGGGCGTCGCAGTATCCATGGAGAGTATACAGGGGGTATGGTATTTCATTAGTCAAACAGTCTAACAATATCGTTATAAAAGACAAAAATCATAAGTGTCCCGAGAAGGCCAATACCTATCTGCTGTGCAAAAATCTGCGCCCTCTCATTAAGAGGCTTACGCCTGAGAGCTTCAAGGGTCAGAAACACAAGATGGCCACCATCCAGCACCGGAATAGGTAACAGGTTAAGTATCCCGAGGTTTACACTCAGAAGACCGATAAAGTAAACAAGATTCATCCAGCCCGCCTTCATCTGTTCGCCTGCGATCTGGGCTATGAGTATTGGTCCACCAATTTCAGAGGCGGGCACAACCTGTTGAATAATCTTAACAAAGCCCATCACAGTGAGGGCAACATACATCCAGGTCTGCTTGCAGGCTTTGACAAAAGAGTCGACCACTCCACCCTTCTCATAGTAGAGTTCATCAGCCTTCATAATGCCTATCATATAACGCTGTTCAACATCCTCACCGAAGACGTTTTTTACAGTGTCTATAGCGGGTTGAACACGAAGATTAAGCCGGTCTCTATCTCTTTTGACAATAAGATTGATCTCTTTGCCATCACTGCCCTTTACCGCTTCCAGCACATCAAGCCAGCCATGGGTTTTGCTTTCGCCAATCTGCAAAATAATGTCCCCGGACCTGAGTCCCCCGGTTTCAGCAGGTGAACCTGCGTTAACCTTTCCTATTCTAGTTGTATCAACGGCAGTTGGTACACCGACAAAGACAAAGACCATAAAAAACAGAAAAATTGCAAACAACAGATTAAAGAGCGGCCCGGCAAAAACGATAAAAAACCTCTGTGCCACCGATTTGTGTGCAAAGGAAACCTCTCTCTCTTCCTGGGGAATATCATGTTCATCGGGATTTTCACCGAACATTTTAACAAAGCCACCCAGCGGAAAAGCGGAGATAACATACTCAGTTTCGCCGATAGTCTTGCCGGCAATCTTTGGTCCAAAGCCTAAGGAAAATTTAAGTACACGAACGCCAAAAAGTTTGGCAAACAAAAAATGGCCCAACTCATGGACGAAAATAAGCAGACCTAAAACCAGTATAAAAGAGAAGATGGTATTCATTATAATATGCAGCTCAAAAGGGGGTAAATGTTAATTTCTACTCCTGAGTATCAGCTCAGGAGGCTCATAGAAGACATTGATGTATTGGATCATAGAGCAAAATTATTCAAAAAGAATTTCTGATAATTTTTTCGGCCGCAATTCTGGCCTGTCTATCAGCCTCAAGGATATCCTCAAGGGAGTGTTCCTTTCCCTCATGTACAATATCCATTGTTTGACTAACTGTCTCCGCTATTTGTAAAAAACTGATCTGTGAGTTTAAAAATGCCTCCACCGCGATTTCATTTGCAGCATTTAAAACAGCGGGAAGCACGCCTCCGCTGTCAATGGCATCAAAGGCAAGTCTTAAGGCGGGAAAGCATTCATAATCAGGTTCAATAAATTCAAGATTGGCGCACTGGGCCAGTTGGAGTGGTTTTAGCCCTAACTTCGTCCTCTCAGGGTAGGAAAGAGCGTAGGCGATGGGAATTCTCATATCGGGAATACCAAGCTGGGCGAGGACTGAGCCGTCCTGATATTCAACAAGGGAGTGTACAATTGACTGTGGATGAACAACAACATCAATAGAAGCTGTACTGACCCCAAACAACCACCTTGCCTCGATAACCTCAAGGCCTTTGTTCATCAAGGTTGCTGAGTCAATAGAGATCTTCCGCCCCATACTCCAGTTGGGGTGAGCCAACGCCTGTTCAGGAGTTACATCTTCCAAAGCAACACGGTTCCTGCCTCGAAACGGGCCACCTGAAGCAGTGAGGATAATCTTGTGTACGTCTTCTTTGCGGCCTGCTTCCAGTGCCTGAAAGATTGCAGAATGTTCAGAGTCCACCGGGAGTAGTTTGACACCCTTCTTCTTTGCAGCCTCCATAACTATCTGGCCGGCCATGACCAGAGTTTCTTTGTTTGCAAGGCCAATATCCTTTCCTGCCTCTATTGCAGCAAGGGTCGGTAGAAGTCCCGCTGCACCTACAATCGCAGATAAGGTTATCTCTGCCTCTTCGTAAGCTGCGACCAGCTGATTGCCCTCTGTACCATAATAAATTTTATTTCTGAATCTTCCAGGAAGCAGCTCAGCCAGTTGTTTGGCTCTCTCGGAATCGATTACAGAAATAATCTCAGGATTAAATTCAAGAACCTGGCTCACAAGCAGCTTGATATTTGTCCCGGCAGCCATGGCACCGATTTTGTAACGTTCAGGGGAGCTTCGAACAACTTCAAGAACATTGACACCGATAGAACCGGTAGCACCCAAAAGAGAAATACACTTCATTATACCACCGGGTTTATGAGAAGATAGTAAAGAACAGGAGCAACAAAAAGCAGTGAATCAACCCTGTCAAGGACACCCCCGTGACCCGCGAGGCAACTGCCAGAATCTTTGGCACCAGTTCCCCGCTTGATAATCGATTCTGTCAAATCACCCGCTATTCCAATAATAGCCAGGAAAATAGCGGCAATAACAATAAATAGCAGATTGTAGCTGGGAAGCAGTAATAGTGCAAATAAAACAGCAGCAATAACAGCGGAACCAACTCCCCCAACAGCACCTTCGATAGTTTTATTGGGACTTATATTCGGACACAGTTTTCGTTTACCAAATCTTTTTCCAACAAAATAGGCGCCGGTATCTGAGCTTGCGGTGATAGCAGAAGCGATAATTAACCAGCTTGCCCCTTCCGGGATAGCCCTCAGCAAGCTGCAATGGGCTCCCAGGATACCTACATAAAAGAGTCCAAATATAAGCCTTGTAAACAGGTTATAGCTCTCACTGAAATTCCTGTAATGGTACAAAAAATAACAGGTAAAAGCCGAAAAACTAAAGATAGATGCAAGGGGAAGAATTCCTGGGTCTGGAATAAAGCAGACACTCACAGCTGGTAGAGCAATGATACAATCAATTAAAGCCCGCTTGATCACTGGCAAACCCCTCGGGTCAGCCATTTTGACATACTCATCGGCGGCTACAACTATAACCAGTACAATGATTACATTGAAGAATTGTATTGAGCCAAAGAGCAATAACAACAGCCACAAACCAGCAATCAACAGCCCTGGGACAATACGTTCCATACTTTACCCTGAATGTAACTGTTCGCCGGTACGGCCAAAGCGGCGCTCGCGATTCTGGTAATCCGAGAGGGCCTGGATAAATACATCTCTACGAAAATCCGGCCACATGGTCTCAGTGAAGAAGATTTCAGCGTAGGACAACTGCCAAAGCAAAAAATTTGAAAGCCGTGCCTCTCCTCCGGTCCGAATCAGAATGTCAGGATCCGGAATACCAGAAGTGTCAAGACTTTCTGAGAATAATTCCTCGCTGATATCCCCAGGCTCAATCTCACCTGCGGAGCATCTTGAGCTGATATCTTTTACGGCCCGGAGGATTTCATCTCGGCCACCGTAGCTCAAAGCAAGATTAAGGGTAAGTTTTGAATTCGAGGCGGTCTTGCTAATAGTCTTTTCTAAAACAGAGCGAACAGAGTCAGGTAAACGGTTACGATCACCAATGGACATGAGGCGTATATCATTTTTTAGCATTCGTGGCAGTTCCACCTCAAGATATCTCTTGAGGATTGACATCAAACCACTTACCTCTTGCTCAGGACGACGCCAATTCTCTGATGAAAATGCGTAGAGCGTCAGATACTTAACTCCGATCTCTCTACACACCTCAACGGTCTCACGAACTGATTCAGCACCTGCCTTGTGGCCAAAGAGACGGGGTTTATTTCGCCGTTGAGCCCACCTGCCATTGCCATCCATTATAATTGCAACGTGTTGCGGCAATTTTTTCACATCTAATGAGTTACCTGACATACATTTTCCAATAGGGACAAATGGGCTTAGTATAATTTTTTTTGGGATAGATAACTTATACGTTATCTATCTCTATAACAAAGATGGGAAGAATTATAATTACCTCGCAGAACCTTCTAGACTTCCATCACCTCTTTTTCCTTTGCCGCACTAGTTTCATCAATTTGTTTGACGTGACTGTCCGTCTCGGCCTGGGCGTCATCCTGAAATTTAAACAGGTCGTCTTCGGAGATCTCCTTATCCTTTTTCTGCTTTTTTAGAGTCTCTATGGCGTCTCTACGAACATTTCGAATAGCTACCCGAAATTCTTCGGCAATTTTTTTAACAAGTTTAACAAGATCTTTTCGACGCTCTTCGGTCAACTGGGGAATGTTCAACCTGATTATCTTACCATCATTTACCGGATTGAGGCCGATATCAGATTTCAAAATAGCTTTTTCGATGGCGGGCAGCATCTGTGGATCCCAGGGCTGAATAGCAATCATTCGGCTTTCTGGTATAGTAAGGGTTCCAACCTGATTAAGTGGCATTCCACTTCCATAAGCATCTACAGATATACCGTCGAGTATGGCAAGCGAAGCTCTTCCAGTACGGATCTTCGCAAGTTCATTTTTATAAGCCTCAACGCTTTTATCCATTTTGTCAGACATCTCAAGGATCACTTCATTCATGATTTCACCTATCCAGAACTTTTTTAGTGCCTTATTCCAGAAAACCCGTCATAAAAAACAGGAAACCTGAAATGTGTATTGAAAATTATTAACTTAAAGAAAACTTCAAGGCACTTATACCCCCTTGTGGGGTGTTAATCGTATTTTATTATGCTGTAATTATGGTACCAACATTTTCCCCAGCAGCTGCTAGTCTGATATTTCCTGGCGCTCCCATATCGAGAACCATTATGGGCAAATTATCTTCTTTGGCCAGTGCTATTCCTGCGGCATCCATAACGCGGAGCCCTTTGCGTAACACATCATCGTAGGTCAATGTATCATACTTTACCGCATCAGAATGTACCATAGGATCCTTATCATAGACTCCATCAACCTTGGTGGCTTTAATAACAACATCCGCATCGATCTCTAATGCACGTAAAACACCGGCTGAATCTGTGGTAAAATAGGGATTGCCGGTTCCTGCTGCAAAAATTACAACCCGCCCCTTTTCAAGATGCCTCGTGGCTCGCCTTCGTATGTAAGGTTCTGATACCGACTGCATCGGAATTGCGGACATTACCCTGGTTATAACACCATTTCGTTCGAGTGCATCCTGCATGGCAAGACTATTCATTACTGTAGCAAGCATGCCCATATTATCAGCGGTTGTACGGTCCATTCCCTTAGAAGCGCCAGCTACCCCCCTGAAAATATTTCCAGCTCCAATGACCAATCCCAGTTCTGCCCCCGCCTCCACAACCTGTTTAACCTCAGAAGCCACAAACTCGAGAACTTTAGTGCTGATACCGTAGGCATCATCACCCATGAGGGCTTCTCCACTCAGTTTCAGGAGCATCCTCTTGTATTTCAGCTTATCTGACATAGTATTTTCCTTTTATGAGGTTGTCGAAGGATGTGTAATTAGGTGAAAAAACCAGAGGCGGTCAGATCTGACCGCCCTGCCAAACAATATTATTCTACACCGACCTGAAATCTGGCGAATCTTTTTATTGAAATATTTTCACCCATTTTACCAACAAGCTCATTCAACAAATCCTGAATAGACAGATCCGGGTTTTTAACGTATTTTTGTTCGAGAAGTGCAATTTCAGCTAGATACTTCTCTATTTTCCCAGTTACCATTTTTTCAACAATTGCCTCAGGTTTTCCCGAGTCAAGTGCCTGCTGTACATAGATATCCTTCTCACGGGCAATGATTTCCGCAGGAACATCTTCTCTGGTAATAGCAACAGGGTTAACTGCGGCCACATGCATTGCGATATCACGGGCAAATTCTCTAAAATCGTCATTTTTCGCGACAAAATCAGTCTCGCAACCGAGTTCAACCATAACACCTAGTTTACCGCCGGCATGGATATAAGTCTCGATAACACCTTCACTCGTGGCACGGCCAGCTCTTTTAGCAGCTACTGCAAGCCCTTTTTGACGGAGCAGATCAACGGCTTTTTCCATATCTCCTTCTGTCTTTTCAAGTGCTTTCTTACAGTCCATCATTCCGGCCTGCGTCTTATCCCTCAGATCTTTTACCATCTTACTTGTAATTGCCATGGTAAATCTCCTTTATCTAACATTTAATTATATATTGTAATCCACGCCCAGATAAGACCTGGGTGGATGTACATCCGCGATTTACATATGAAAAAGGGGCGGTCCAAAGACAGCCCCTTACATAACAAACAAAACCTATTGCCTGTAGAGCTTTAAGATTAGCTCAACACACTTTACTGTTCAGTCGGTTGCGTAGTCTCAGTCATTTCTGCGCCTACATCTCCCATCGCAGCAGCAACTGCCTCTTCAGACGCATCATCACCATCACGAAGGGCTTGTCCGGCCAATACCGCTTCAGCAACATGATGACTAAGCAAACGAATTGATCTGATTGCATCGTCATTTCCAGGAATAACGAAGTCAATATTGTCAGGATCACAGTTTGTATCTGTGATAGCAATCACAGGAATCCCGAGCTTAACTGCTTCTTTGACGGCAATTGTTTCTTTTCTTGGATCCACAACGAAGACTACAGAAGGCAACCCCTTCATATCTTTGATACCACCAACATTTCGCTCAAGCTTAATACGCTCTTTCTCCATGAGAAGGATCTCTTTTTTGGGAAAGCGATTAATGGAACCGTCGGCCTGCATTGATTCTATTGACTTAAGGCGATCAATGCTGTTTTTAATGGTTTGAAAGTTGGTGAGCATGCCACCTAACCACCTGTGATCGACATAATACATGCCACATCGGTGAGCTTCCTCGTTTATTATAGCTTGCGCCTGTCGCTTAGTTCCAACAAATAAGATTGAACCACCATTTTTGATTTCTTCAGTGATGTAGCCACATGCTTTGTCGAAAAGCTTTTTGGTGACATCGAGATTGATGATGTAAATTCCATTTCTTGGACCGTAGATGAATTGTTTCATCTTTGGATTCCAGCGTCTGGTCTGATGACCGAAGTGGACTCCTGCCTGCAGCATATCTCTTACACTAGCATTTGACGACATAGTTTTCTCCATTCTGGTTATTCCTCCACCTTCTCTAATCGCTGAGCAAGATTTTTCTTGCCTGTACGACACCAGTTGATGCGAAGGTGTGTGTGATTATTGTGGACTCCGACAGTCGCACTTATAAAAAAAACAACATGATTTTTTAACATGACTAGAGCACTTTTGCAACCGAAGCTTGCAAATACCGGGGTAATAATTTATTTTTTGACCAGTGAACCTGTCCCGGTTAAGATCAATTTGAGCCATTCAAAACCAAATTTGAGCATTTCACCATCATCTTTAACTATTCTACGCTTCTGATCCTTTGCAAGTTTGAACTGCTGCAAAATTTTGTGCTGTTCTGCAAAACGTTTAAATCCATCAATATTATAGCACACCATAAAAGCGAGTTGCTGTTTTTCTCCTGCGGTTCCTTCTCCCTTCCACGGGTTTGAGCTAAAAAGTGTGTCAACTTCAGCCCAAAATCCATTCATAGCATTGAAATCAATTAATCTCTGGTTTCTTATCCAACTATTGACTGTGTGTGTCTTATCCTCGTTATGTCCTTTACAATAGGGATGATCTGTCAAAAAATAATATTCATCCGCCGCACCTCCCTCCCCTGAACGATCAACAGCACGTTCCAATGGGTATGTACGGCAGGCAGATGGCCTATCATTATAAACTCTGCACCCATCCTCAGCGAGGAAAGGACACCATTTTCCTTCGTTATCTAATAGGGAGAGCTTCACAGTCGGGAAATACGGATTTTCACCCTTCACCAGGAAGGTATGTTTTCGAAGGAATTCTTCAGAATCCAGGCCCAGGCTATTTTTGAGACGAATGATATCGTAGGGATAAAGAGTAAGATCCACATTTTTGCAGCACATGGTAAAGCACTCGACTTCTGAGTGGCATTCGAACAAAAATTCAGAATTATACAAGGGTACCATTCCCTTGGGAAATTCTTTTGTTATTTTGGTCAATGGTTGCCTCCCGTTATTTTTCATTATTGCAAAAAAAAAGGCTGATAGAAGCAATTGCTTCCATCAGCCCAAAAAAAAACTAACCTCATTCTGCTACTCGGCTTCAGGAGCCTCGATTACTTCCTCATAACCTACAAGTTCAATAATCGCCATACTCGCAGCATCACCGCGGCGAATACCAGTTTTCAAGATCCGGGTATACCCACCTTTACGGTCTTCAAACTTATCTTTGATTTCAGAAAAAAGTTTATCAACAACATCTTTGCTGCGAATAAAGCTAAGAGCCTGTCTCCGCGCGTGCAAATCACCCCTTTTGCCTAAAGTGATCATTTTTTCTGCTATCGGTCGCAACTCTTTGGCTTTTTCGGTAGTCGTCACGATTCTCTCATGCTCAAACAGAGAAGTAACCATATTTCTAAACATGGCCATCCTGTGGGAACTTGTCCGTCCTAACTTTCTACCTGAATATTTATGTCTCATCGTATTTTCCTCGCCTACTGCTCGAAACCTGATTAGGTACAGCTGTATAAGTTAAAATTCACTGAAATTATGCTTCTTCTGTTTCAGCTCGCTCATTTGGCGGAACCCAGTTCTCAAACTTCATACCGAGCGTAAGATCCATTTCGGAGAGTAGAGCTTTAATTTCATTTAATGACTTTCGTCCGAAGTTCTTGGTTTTTAACATCTCTTGATCCGTTTTCTGCGCAAGATCACCGATGAAATTAATATCGGCATTCTTCAAACAGTTAGCTGATCGAACGGAGAGTTCAAGATCTTCAACAGGTTTATCGAGGAACGGATTAAGTGGCTCGATATCCTTGGTCGGATCTACAGTGATTTCAGGCTCAGCTTCTTCTTCATCAAAATTAATAAAGATGGTCATTTGCTCTTTTAATATTTTTGCTGCATAGGCAAGAGCATTTTCAGGCTTAAGACTACCATCGGTTTCGATTTCTATAGTCAATTTGTCGTAGTCTGTCTGCTGACCGACACGAGCCTGGGAGGTGACGTACTGTATTTTTTTAATTGGAGTAAAAATGGCATCAATTGGAATTTGACCAATTGATAGATTTTCTTTATCCATCTTCTCGGCTGGCTGGTACCCCTTCCCCCAGTCCACTGTTAGTTCAGCGTGAAAAGATATAGGTCCTGTTAGAGTGCAGATTACCTGTTCCTCGTTCATGACCTCTACATATGCTGAGTCAACTATATCACCAGCGGTGACTACACCTGGCCCCTCTTTTTCTATAACAACTCTTTGAGAGTCAGGGGAGTGTAATTTTAATCTAACCTGTTTAAGATTGAGTATAATTTCGCTGACATCCTCCATGATATCTTTCATGGAAGTGAATTCGTGTAATGCTCCCTCAATCTTAACCGTTGTAATTGCAACGCCCTGAATAGAAGATAGGAGAATTCTCCTTAGAGAATTTCCTATAGTGGTTGCAAAGCCTCTCTCCAGTGGTTGACATACAAATTTGCCGTAAGTACCGGTGTGTTTGTCTCTATCTACCTCTAGTTTTTCAGGCTTGATCAGCTCGTGCCAATTACGGTGAAATGGTATTTTTTCGTCGGCAGCTTGAGTCATAGATTTCCTTTTACCCGCAATCGCTCAATAGCTAGTGATTGCTTTTAATTTACTCGTTACTTTGTAAGTGAAATTACTGATAAAAGGTTTATAGCGAGCGTCATATTAAAGACACCCTCGATAAACCTTAAAATGATACTTACTTTGAGTAAAGTTCGACAATTAATTGTTCCTGTATCGGCATTGTGAGTTCTTCTCTATTTGGTAAAGCCTTCACAGTAGCCTTATAATTATCTTTTTCCAACTCTAACCAGCTAGGCACACCACGACGCACAACTGCTTCAAGGTTTTCGTTAATAGCAGCGTTGGCCCGGCTCTTTTCCTTGAGTGTGATGACATCCTCAACCGACACAACATATGAAGGAATATTAACTCTTTTGCCGTTAATAAGAATATGGTTATGCCTTACTAACTGCCTTGCCTGGTTACGGGATGAAGCATAGCCAATTCGAAATACAGTGTTGTCGAGTCTTCTTTCCAGGAGAATCAACAGATTCTCACCGGTAACTCCTTTTTGCATTTCAGCTTTATCAAAAGTTAAACGGAACTGGCCTTCAAGCATCCCATACATGCTTTTAACTTTTTGCTTCTCTCGTAACTGAATAGCATAGTCAGATTGCTTTTTGAATCGTGCTTGTCCGTGCTGACCAGGCCCGAATGCTCTTCGTTCGAAAGAACATTTATCAGAATAGCAACGGTCACCCTTGAGGTACAACTTTAAATTTTCTCGTCTGCATCGACGGCATGCAGCACCAATATTTCTAGCCAACTTTGGCCTCCATTCTTATTAGATGTGTGAAGTTATAAACAAAAGGCCGTTATACGCGACGACGCTTTGGAGGTTTACATCCATTGTGAGGTATTGGAGTTACGTCATAAATTTTCGAGACCTCAAAGCCAGTATTAATAAGTGCACGCAGTGCAGCTTCACGACCTGGACCTGGACCTTTGACCTTAACTTCAACCTTTCGCATACCACAGTCAGCTGCTTTTTTTGCAGCATCAGCCAGCGCGTTTTGTGCAGCAAAAGGAGTACTTTTACGAGATCCTTTGAAACCGAGAACGCCTGCGCTACACCAGGAAACTACATTTCCCTGTTTGTCAGAAATTGTGACGATAGTATTATTAAAGGTAGAGTACACAAAGACTATACCCTCTGGTATATTCTTTTTTACCTTTTTTTTCTTTGAAACTGCCATATCTTACACCTGTATTAAATTCTTTTACTTGCGTCGAGCCGCACCTTTACGAGGTCCCTTTCGGGTTCGTGCATTCGTCTTGGTTTTCTGGCCTCGACATGGTAGTCCCATGCGATGCCTTCGTCCGCGATAACAACCCGAGTCAGTAAGACGCTTAATGTCCATCGACACTTCACGCCTGCGATCACCCTCAACAACATACTCGGCCTCAAGAACCAGTCTGATTCTATTGACGTCGTCACCACCGAGATCATCGCTGTTCATGGTGTAGGGAAGATCAACTTTGTCTAAAATTTTACGAGCTGAGGTTAACCCAATACCGTGTATATAAGTTAAAGCTCGATCCATGTGTTTATTTTTTGGAAGGTCAATTCCTGCTATACGTGCCAAGACATATCTCCTTAAAAGAAGTAGGTAAATTTAGCGTTTGAGCTAAATTATCCCTGCCGCTGTTTATGTTTTTTTATCTTACAGGAAACGCGAACGACACCGTTACGTTTATAAATTTTACAATCACTGCATATTTTTTTTACAGATGCGCGTACTTTCATGATCAACGAACTCTCTATTTTTTCTTTTTTGGGTTTTTGGCCCGAAACGTAACCCTACCCCTCGTTAGATCATAAGGAGAGAGTTCGATTGTAACCCTGTCACCAGGTAATATTTTGATAAAATGCATTCGCATTTTCCCTGATATATGGGCTAGTACTTTGTGACCATTATCTAACTCAACGCGAAACATCGCGTTGGGTAATGGTTCTATTATAGTACCTTCAACTTCAATAGCTTCTTCTTTCGACATGGATAACCCTGAAAATCAAAATTACAGTTAAAAACGCAACAGTATAATCTACTTTATCAAATAAGAGAAGTTCTTTTTCAAACAGAGGTCATTTTCCCCGTAAACTCAAGATTAAAGGACCATCCTCAGTAACCGCTACAGAGTGTTCAAAATGAGCTGAGGGCTTTTTGTCGTAAGTAATAACTGTCCACCCATCTCTTAGAACTTTCACTTTGTGCGTTCCCATATTCACCATGGGCTCAATCGCCAGTACCATACCCGCTTGCAGTCTCGCTGTTCTTTCCCCTTGATAAAAATTAGGAATCTCCGGGGCTTCGTGAAGCTGGCTTCCTATACCATGACCAACAAACTGCTTTACAACTGAAAATCCATGGCTCTCTACATGACCTTGGACTGCCTTAGAAATGTCAGCAATACGATTGCCTGCAACAACCTGTGTAATGCCTTTATTTAAAGACTCCCTGGTCACGTCAAGAAGACGATTTACCTCTGGATCTACTTTTCCGACTGGGATAGTTACGGCTGAATCACCGAAAAACCCTCTACAAAGAACGCCGAAATCAATAGATATAATATCCCCTTTCTTTAATTTTTTCTTCCGTGAAGGGATACCGTGTACAACCTCTTCATTAATCGAGACACAGAGACTTCCGGGAAAGCCTCTGTATCCCTTAAATGCTGGTATTACTTTTTTTCGATTACAAAAATCTTCTGCAATTTTATCAAGATCCCAGGTGGTAACACCCGGTTCTATTTGACCTTTCAGCAGCGTTAACGTTTCAGCCACGATCTGATTGGCCTCTTGCATAATCATTATCTCATCAAGAGATTTGATGACTATTCGCCTGCCATCACTAGCTTTTTCTGAAGAACTCACCTCTACTTACCTACGCCCTTTAATTTTGCCCTGCTTCATAAAGCCTTCATAATTTCTCATGTGCAGATGTGATTCAACCTGTGAAATAGTGTCGATGCCAACACCCACAACAATGAGTAGAGCAGTTCCACCAAAATAAAAGGGTATATTAAACTGAGAGATAAGAATGGTCGGCAGAACACAGACAACGCTTAAATAAATCGCCCCAACCACAGTAAGCCTTGTTAAAACCTTATCAATAAATTCTGCTGTTTTCTTTCCAGGTCTAATTCCGGGCACAAACCCGCCATTTTTCTTAAGGTTCTCAGCTACATCTTCGGGTTTGAAGGTAACAGCTGTGTAGAAAAAACAGAAAAAGACAATCATTATGATATAACAAAGGTAATAATATACAGTTCCGGGTGCCATAGCAGCAGATATTCGCTGAACCCAGTCTATTTGTATGAAGCTTCCAATTGTAGCAGGAAACATCATGATAGAGGAGGCAAAGATTGGTGGGATAACTCCAGAGACATTAATCTTCAAAGGTAGATGTGAACTCTGTCCCCCGTACACCTTTCGCCCAACAACCCGTTTGGCGTACTGGATGGGTATTCGCCTCTGGCTTGTCTCAAAAAAGACGATGATGGCAACAACAAAAAACATAAATAATACCAGAAAAGGCACGAAGAATAATGCAATTTCCCCGGCCTGGACCAGCTGAATACTGTTAACGATAGCGGCGGGCCCTCGGGCAACAATACCTGCGAAAATTATAAGAGATATTCCGTTTCCGATACCCCGTTCAGTCATCTGCTCCCCAAGCCACATGATAAAAGCAGTTCCTGAGGTGAGGGTGAGCATAGTCATAAGTTTAAACTGAATGCCCGGATCAAGTACAATTGGGGCTCCAGCCGGTCCAGTCATCCCCTCTAGCCCAGTCGCAATGAATGTGCCTTGGATTATACTTAATACAACTGTGCCGTACCTTGTATATTGGGTTATTTTGCGGTTACCAGCTTGACCCTCTTTCTTCAGTGCTTCAAGTTGAGGTATTACTACTGTCAATAACTGGATAATGATGGAGGCACTAATGTATGGCATTATGCCAAGAGCAAAAATAGAAAAATTTTCCAGCGCCCCACCGGAAAACATATTGAACATCCCAAACAGAGTGCCAGCATTCTGTGCAAAGAATGCTGACAACGCTTCGCCATTAATTCCAGGTGTTGGTATTTGAACCCCCATACGGTAAACCGCGAGCATGATGAGCGTAAACAACACACGTCTCCGCAACTCGGGAATATTTGCAGCACTCTGCAATCCACTCATTATCTATACCTATATGCGCTTCATTTTAAAATATGTTAATATATCAACAAGATCTTCAGCAACACCACGAATTACTAATCGGTTAAAACTGATCCACCAGCTGCTTCGATTTTTGCCTGGGCACCCTTCGAAACTTTATCAACTTTAACTTTGATGGCTTTGGAGATCTCACCATTTGCAAGAACTTTGACGAGACTATTTTTCTTTATCATTCCCGCTTCGAGTAGTGCTTCAACAGTAATTGTTGTATCCGCATCGAAGCGATTAAGTTGATCAAGAGAGACCAAGCAGTATTCTTTTCTAAAAATATTATTAAAACCTTTTTTGGGCAAGCGACGCTGAAGTGGCATCTGGCCGCCCTCAAATCCAGGTTTAACACCGGATCCTGATCGGGACTTAAATCCCTTGTGACCCCGACCTGCTGTCTTTCCATGACCACTTCCAGGACCACGTCCAAGCCGCTTACGCTGCTTGCTAGACCCTTCCTTTGGCGAAAGTTTTGCTAAAGATAACATGCTATATCTCCTCTATACGTACAAGATGGGATACCTTTCGCAGCATTCCCCGAATCTCGGCGGTATCCTTTCTGGTGACAGTCTTATTCATTTTGGTGAGCCCAAGCCCTGTTAAGGTAGCATTGATTTTTTTTGTGCTGCCAATGCCACTCTTAACCAGAGTAAAAGTAATTGTCTCGGCCATTTGACTACCTTCTTTTTATCAAAAAATTACCCAATACTGTTTTTGCCGAACCTTTTTACGGATCGATAGTATTGAAAATTATGCAGTTATTTCTTCTACTGTTTTTCCACGCAACTCGGCTATTTTCTCTGCAGAACGCAACTCCTTAAGGCCGGCCAGTGTCGCTTTGACCATGTTATGAGGATTGTGAGATCCGAGACATTTAGTGAGTATATTGGAGACACCAACTGCTTCTAAGACAGCACGAACAGGTCCACCGGCGATAAGACCGGTACCAGCGGAAGCGGGTTTAAGCAAAACTTTACCAGCTCCAAAGTGACCTTCAACTGTATGTGGAATTGAATTCTCAGTGAGAGATACAGTAAACATAGCTTTTCTTGCTTTCTCTACACCCTTACGAATAGCTTCAGGTACCTGGTTCGCTTTACCAAGGCCATAGCCAACCTTTCCTTTACCGTCACCTACTACAACGATTGCACTAAAGCTGAACCTACGTCCACCTTTTACTACCTTAGCAACCCGGTTAATAAAAACAATTTTTTCTATCAGCTCCTCAGTTGCTGCACCTTTGGAACGTTTGAAATCAGACAAGGGACACCCCCGTTTTAGTATAAATCATTAAAATTCAAGTCCACCTTCCCGAGCACCCTCAGAAAGAGATTTAACTCTGCCGTGGTATACAGAACCGCCCCGATCAAAGATAACCTTGGTAATTCCAGCAGCCTTTGCCCGGAGAGCGAGTGCTTCTCCAACTTTCTTGGCTACAGGTGTTTTCGCTGTTTCTTCACCTGGCTGAAATTCTTTGTCAACGGTGGACATAGAGACAAGTGTCTTTCCTGCCGAATCGTCGATTATCTGTGCATATATGTGTTTATTACTTTTAAAGACTCTAAGCCGAGGACGTTCACTAGTACCTGAAATCTTTTTACGGATTCTGCGAACTCGTTTTGCCCTAGCTATGGTCTTTGGATTCGTTCTAGCCATTACAATTTACCATTCATTTTATTAACAGCCTTGAGGCCTTTTAAAATATTTAAGCGGCGCCTGCTTTACCAACCTTACGAACGATATGCTCATCTTCGTAACGAATTCCTTTACCTTTATATGGTTCAGGTTTTCTGACCTGGCGTATTTTTGAGGCTACAAGTCCAAGTAACTCTTTATCAATAGATTCGAGAGTGATCTTAGTATTACCATCAACAGTCGCCGTTACTTCCTTTGGCAATTTGAAGTCAACGGGGTTAGAGTACCCGACATTGAGTGTCAGGTTAGAACCGCTCACGTTTGCTTTGTAACCAACGCCTTCAATAACTAGAACCTTCTTAAATCCATCCACGACACCAATAACCATGTTGTTGATGAGACTACGTGTCAAACCACGAAAAGCGTTTACTTTAGTGGTTTCAACTCGGTTCTTCACCTCGATTACATTATCAGCAATAGATACTTCTATGTCAGCGATAACTTCACGCTTCAGTGTGCCCTTAGATCCTGTAACAGTGATCAGTTGACCCTTTAGATCAACCTTCACTCCGGCAGGTACCGGAATTGGTTGCTTACCTATACGAGACATATTTTCCTCCGTTACCCGCGGGTCTACCAGACCTCACAAATTATTTCACCACCAGCATTGAGGGCACGAGCTGTTTTATCAGTAACGACCCCCTTAGAGGTAGAGACAATAGCGATCCCTAGACCATTCAAAACTTTTGGAATGGTTGTTGCCTTGGTATACTTACGTAACCCTGGCTTACTGACACGCTTTATGCCACTGATAACTGCCTCGTTGTTCGGACCATACTTGAGATCAATTTTCAAGACGCCCTGAACAGCTCCTTCCACTACGCGGTAATCAGAGATGTAACCTTCTTCCTTGAGCACTTTTGCTACATCAACCTTGACGGTGGAAGTAGGCATCTCAACGGAATCAAATTTTACCATTACTGCATTTCTAATCCTGGTCAGCATGTCTGCCAGGGGATCGCTCATAGACATAGCGAACACTCCTTATTTTTCAAAGTAGTAAACTTAAATCAAACAGAGTTTGGAATTTTTACCAGCTGGATTTCGTTACGCCGGTAATTTCTCCGCTGGATGCCAGTTTACGGAAGCATATTCTGCAAACACCAAATTTTCTGATGAAGCCTCGTGGACGCCCACATAATGGACATCTGTTGTATTTACGCACTGCGTATTTTGGTTTGCGTTGTGCTTTTGCAATTATGGATTTTTTAGCCAAACCGACCTCCAAATTCTCTCTATTAAATGATCTTCAGAAAAAATATATTATTTTTTAAAGGGCATTCCCAAGTTTTTCAACAAGGAACGTCCTTCATTATCTGTTGGTGCTGATGTAACGATGGTGATGTTAAGACCTTTGATTTTGTCAATTTTATCGTAGTCAATTTCAGGAAAAATAATTTGCTCCTGTATACCCATCGAATAATTCCCGCGACCATCAAATCCTTTTGGGGAAAGTCCCCTGAAATCCCGGACACGCGGCAAGGCGATGTTTACCAATTTACTGAAAAAGTCATACATCTTTTCACCACGCAGAGTAACCCGACAACCAATGGGCATACCTTCACGTAATTTAAATGTGGCGATGGACTTTTTAGCCTTGGTGATTACTGCTTTCTGGCCGGAAATCCTGGTCAGCTCTTCAGCAGCACCTTCAACAATCTTCGGGTTCTGGACAGCTTCTCCGAGACCCATATTAAGAACTATTTTTTCAAGTTGAGGAATCTGCATGGCATTGGTATAGCCAAATTCCTCTTTGAGTGCAGGTACACACTCATTTGCATATATATCTTTAAGCGCACCCATGATAACTCCTAGCGTATCGTATTTGATAACCTATGATTTACTCTCGATGGATTCGCCACAACTTTTACAGAATCGTACTTTTGTGCCATCCTCGAGGATCTTCTTTCCTATGCGACCGGTTTTGGTGCACTCGGGGCAGATAAGCTGAAGATTGGAAACATGAATAGGAGCTTCTCTATCTACGATCTGTCCCTGTTGATTCATTTCCTGAGGCTTGGTATGACGCTTAATCATATTAATACGTTCCACCAGAGCCTTATCCTTATCGCGAAGGACCCGAAGTACCTTTCCTACCCTGCCCTTATCTTTACCGGCAATTACTTCAACCTGATCATCTTTTTTCAGGTATGTTTTACCTTGTTTCATTGCTGTACCTTTATTCAATCAATGTATCTAGCCCACACAAGTATTGCTGCGTGATTAGAGCGCTTCTGGGGCTAACGATATAATTTTCATGAAACCCTGGTTTCTAAGTTCCCTGGCAACTGGACCAAAAATACGTGTTCCAATGGGTTCACCCGTCGCCGCCAGCATTACTGCAGCGTTGTCGTCAAACTTGACCCAGGTATCATCCATTCGCTTCATTTCTTTTGCGGTGCGAACGATAACAGCCTGCATCACATCGCCTTTTTTTACCTTTGCGTTGGGAAGAGCTTCTTTTACCGTCACGACGATAACATCGCCTATGGTAGCGTAACGTTTACCAGTTCCTCCGAGGACTCTAATACAAAGTACTTTTTTTGCCCCGGAGTTATCAGCAACGTTGAGTACTGTTTCTGTCTGTATCATAATTTCACCTGATATCTCATCTGAAACTAAACTTTAACCTGATCTTTTGGACCTGTTATATAACAGCTTGTTCCAAGATTGTTTTTACCCGCCACCTTTTTCTTTTGCTTAATGGGCGACACTCTTCTATCAGTACTGTATCACCGATATTGCAACGGTTTTCAGGATCGTCCGCCAAGTATTTGACACAGGTTTTCATAAATTTACCATATAGCTTATGGCGAACCTTGCGCTCTACCCGAACGACAACACTTTTTTCCATTCTGTTGCTCACAACAGAACCGGTTCTTGTCTTTCTAGCTTTGTTTATTTCACTCATAATTTAGTCAACTAGTGATGTTTTTTAGAACCTGACCATACCAAAATAAATTTCTCGACAAGCTGTTAATTAGCAGCTTGTCCTTTAATGGTCTCGATTCTAGCAATATCTTTTCTAATTTTCTTTAGTCGAGATGTGTCTTCTAGAGGTCTTATGCCATGCTGGAAGGAGAGATTCCCCAATTCCTCATGCAAATCCTTTAAATTTTTCTCTAGGTCTTCAGCAGACATATTACGGATTTCTTCCGTTTTCATAACGTGTTCCTCTTTGTTATTACTTTGGTAGAAAAAGGTAATTTGTTACCAGCAAGAGTCAGTGCTTTCATAGCAACTTCCTCACTGACGCCGGTAATTTCATAAAGAATAGTTCCTGGCTTAACCACAGCTACCCAGGACTCAGGACTACCTTTACCCTTACCCATTCTTGTTTCGGCTGGTTTTTTGGTAAGAGGTTTGTCTGGGAAAACTCTAATCCATACCTTACCGCCACGCTTCATGGTTCTGTTAATAGTAATACGCGCAGCTTCAATTTGTTGATTGCTCATATAGCCACAGCAAGTGGCTTTAAGAGCATAATCACCGAAAGAAATAGAGGAGCCTCGTAGCGCCTTGCCTCTCATTCGGCCCTTAAATACTTTTCTATGTTTAACCTTTTTAGGACTTAACATCTTCTACTCCAAATAGATAATGGAACTATCTTGCAGAACTGTTATTTAGCAGTAGCTGCATCATTTTCGCTTAGGACTTCACCATTAAATATCCAGACCTTAACGCCTATGATACCATATGTGGTGTTGGCCTCAGCAAGAGCGTAATCCACGTCAGCTCTTAATGTATGGAGAGGTACACGACCTTCACGTACCCATTCACAACGAGACATTTCCGCGCCGCCTAATCTTCCAGAGCATGAAATTTTGATACCCTGCACGCCAAAGCGTAATGCAGAGCTTACTGCTTTTTTCATTGCCCTTCTAAAAGCAATACGACGAATAAGCTGCTGTGCGATATTCTCAGCTACAAGTTGTGCATCCGCCTCAGGGCGACGTACTTCCTGTATGTCCAGAGTTACCTTTCTAGAAATCAGCTTTTCAAGTTCTTTTTTAAGAATCTCAATCTCGGCGCCTTTTTTACCGATTACGATACCAGGTCTGGCTGTAAAGAGTTTGATCCGTACCTGCTCTCCAGTACGCTCTATCTTAACTCTAGACAAACCAGCGTGCTGGAGACGCTTTTTGAGAAACTTCTTCAATTTTTGGTCTTCAATCAAATATGTGGAATATTCTTTATCAGCATACCAGATTGAATCCCAAGTCCGGGTAATATTCAGTCTCAGTCCGTGTGGATTAACCTTCTGCCCCAAAACAGTCCTCCAACAAATCCATTGTTCAATTAATTATTAGAAAAAGTCTGTAGTTATATAAACTATTACAGATTAGTTCTCATCTAAAACTACAGTTATATGACTCGTTCTTTTTATGATACCTGTAGCTCTACCCTGTGCTCTTGGGCGAATCCTTTTAAGGGATGGCCCACCATCTATAAAAATAGTTTTTACATAAAGGTTATCCACATCAGCAGCATCATCCTGTGTTGCATTGGCAACTGCCGACTCGATAATCTTCTGTAAAATTCCTGCACCTTTCTTAGGCATGAAACGAAGGGTTGTGATCGCTTGATCAACACCCATACCTCTTACCACATCAGCCACAAGACGTGCTTTCTGTGGTGATATTCTAATGTATTTCCCTACGGCTTTAGCTTCCATAGTGTGTACTCCTGATAAGTCCTGAGAGAAACCGGCTACAGTTTCCGATTATCTTTTACCTTTTTTGTCCGAGGTGTGTCCATAGTAGGTTCTGGTTGGAGAAAACTCACCAAGTTTGTGACCTACCATGTTCTCAGTTACGAACACAGGTATAAATTTTTTACCGTTGTGCACGGCAAATGTTAAACCAACCATATCAGGACTGATATCTGACCTTCTGGACCAGGTTTTGATTACTTTTCTTGAGCCATTTTCTATAGCATTAGTCACTTTCGTCTGAAGATGATCATCTATGAAAGGACCTTTTTTAATTGAGCGTGACATACGTAACCCCTTTTTACTTACGATCTCTTCTTGACAATCATTTTGTCAGAAGTCTTCTTTTTCCTGGTCTTAAAGCCTTTAGAAGGAACACCCCAAGGACTACAAGGATGCCGACCACCAGAACTTCGACCCTCACCACCACCCATTGGGTGATCAACAGGGTTCATTGCAACGCCTCTCACATGCGGTCTCTTGCCCATCCACCGCGTACGACCGGCCTTGCCAAGTTTCTGGCTCTCATGCTCTCTGTTACCTACCTGGCCAACACATGCTCTACATGCATTGTTGAATTTTCGAACTTCTCCAGAAGGTAGTCGTACCTGAACATATCCACCCTCTTTTGCCATCAACTGAGCAGAGGCACCCGCACTGCGGACAAGCTGCGCTCCCTTGCCAATTTTCATCTCGATATTATGAATAATTGTACCAAGAGGAATATTTGCAAGAGGTAGACAATTGCCGGGCTGGATATCAACTTTCTCTCCAGCTACAATAGTGTCGCCAACGGAAATTCCGTCAGGAGAGAGTATATACCTCTTCTCACCGTCTTTGTAACTGAGTAATGCTATATTAGCTGAACGATTTGGATCGTATTCAATAGCCACTACTTTGGCATCGATATCAACTTTGTTTCGTTTGAAGTCAATAATTCGATACTTACGCTTATGGCCGCCTCCGATATGGCGGGATGTTATCCGGCCATAATTATTTCTACCACCGGTTTTACTGAGACTACAAACGAGGCTCTTTTCCGGTCGTTTGGTCGACAGATCAGGGTTCTTAGTAGAAACGTGCTGTCGCTTTCCTGGTGATGTTGGTTTGTATACTTTAATAGCCATGATTTCCCAATCGCTCCATCATTATTAGATTAGATAGAATCGTACAATGTAGAAGGTTGATGAACTTTATGCTTGAAGAGTCCTACAGTTCATCAGCAAAATTAATTGTTCCTTCAGACAGGGTAACATAGGCCTTTTTCCAATCACGGGTATGGCCAACCGTTTTTCCTACCCTCTTCTTCTTTCCACGCATAGATACGGTTTTTACATCTTTGACCTTCACATTGAACATGAGCTCAACCGCATTCTTAACTTCTATCTTGTTCGACTTGGGATGTACTTTGAATACAACCTTACCGTCTTCTTCCTGTAACAAAGCAGCCTTCTCTGTTAGACAAGGTCCCTGTAATACGCTATAGATGTTTTTCATGCCATTAACCTCTTCTCAAGGCTTTCGATTACAGGCTGCACAAGGATTACTTTCTTATGCAGCAGAATGTCATAGACATTGAGTCCTTCAGATGACATAACTTTGTAACCGTTAACGTTTCTAGATGACTTTGCCAGGTTATCAGAAGCATTATCAGTAATGATTAGACCGTTGTCAATATCAAGTACATCCATGATACCAACGAAATCCTTAGTCTTTGTCTGCTCCATGGAAAAATCATCAAGTACGATCAGATTACCTTCCTGGAGTCTTGCACTGAGTGCCATAGATACAGCCTGTTGCTTCACCTTACGGTTCACTTTGAAACTGTAGTCTCTAGGTTTAGGACCAAAGGTTACTCCACCACCTCTCCATATTGGAGAGTTTCTGGTGCCCGCTCTAGCACGACCAGTTCCTTTTTGTCTCCACGGCTTCCTTCCACCACCGGCAACCTCGACCCTGGTCTTGGTGCAGGCATTTCCAGAGCGCCGCGCAGCTCTTTGCATACGAACGACTTCATGGAGGATATATTCTTTAACCTCGCGGTTGAAGATCGCATCGCTCAACTCGATTTCGCCAACACTTTCATTCTTAGTGTTAACTATATTTACAGTAGACATAATATTCTCCTCGAACCTGTTTAGTTCAAAATACTATTATTTCGTGAATATCTTTAACAGGCCGTTTTTTGCTCCAGGTAGGGGTCCTTTCAAGAGAACAACATTTTCTTCAGAACGAATATCCACAACTACGACATTCTTTCGGAGAACTGTGTCGTTACCCATACGTCCGGGCATTTTTTTGCCCTTGACAACCCGACCAGGATAAGCGCTACATCCGATTGATCCTGGGGCACGGTGAAACATTGAACCGTGACCAGCACCACCTCCTGCAAAACCGTGACGCTTTATTACACCCTGGAAACCTCTACCTTTACTGGTTCCTTGAACGTCTACCTTGTCCCCAATCTTCATCACTTCATCAAGAGAAATTATCTGTCCGACCTCATAAACAGCATCGGCAGCTACTCTGAATTCACGAATGAAATAAAAACCCTCAGATTCAGACTTCTTAAGATGTCCCTCTTCAGGCTTGTTGATTCTTGATGCCTTCTGCTCAGAAAAACCCACCTGAATTGCACTGTATCCGTCAATTTCCGGAGTCTTCACCTGGAGGACCTTACAAGGACCAGCCTCTATTACTGTAACCGGAATAGCAGCACCCAATTCGCTATAGACGCGGGTCATTCCAATTTTTTTCCCTAATATACCCATTGTTTTTGGCATGATATTACCCGATGCTTCAATTAACTTTTAGGTAGTGCCATTTACGGCAACTTAATTTCAACATCGACGCCAGCTGACAGCTCAAGCTTCATCAGCAGATCAATGGTCTGCTGTGTGGGCTCAAGGATATCAAGTAAACGGCGATGGGTTCTCATCTCAAACTGCTCACGAGATTTTTTGTCCACATGGGGTGAACGAAGTACACAGTATTTGTTAATCGTAGTAGGCAGGGGTATTGGTCCCGCTACTGCTGATCCGGTTCTTCTTGCTGTGTCAACAATCTCAGTAGTAGATTGATCAAGCAGTTTGTGATCGTACGCCTTTAAGCGGATACGAATTTTTTCTGTAGGTATCATTGCACACCTTTAAGCAATAATTTCACTGATAACTCCGGCGCCAACTGTGCGGCCACCCTCGCGAATAGCAAAGCGGAGTCCGACATCCATCGCGATAGGAGTGATGAGCTCAACCTCTCCGGCGATATTATCACCAGGCATAACCATCTCAACCCCATCAGCGAGGGTTACAACGCCGGTCACGTCTGTGGTTCTGAAGTAGAACTGTGGACGATAACCATTAAAGAATGGAGTATGACGACCACCCTCATCTTTTCCTAAAATATAACACTCAGACTTGAACTTAGTATGAGGTTTGATTGACTTAGGTGCAGCGAGTACCTGACCACGTTCAATCTCTTCACGCTTTACTCCACGAAGCAGTGCACCGATGTTATCACCGGCCTGACCTTCGTCCAGCAGTTTGCGAAACATCTCAACCCCGGTACAAGTGGTTTTTTGTGTCTCTTTTATACCAACGATTTCAATCTCATCACCAACATGGACGATTCCGCGTTCAACACGCCCAGTTGCAACTGTTCCACGACCCGAGATAGAGAATACGTCCTCTACAGGCATCAGAAATGGCTGATCTACATCCCGTTCTGGTTCTGGAATATAAGAATCGATTGCTTCCATAAGATCCCAGACACATTTTGCCTGTGCCTCGTCTTCCGGATTTTCAAGCGCCTGAAGCGCGGAACCCTGTACAAATGGGATATCATCCCCGGGAAACTCGTATTTATCAAGGAGTTCACGAAGTTCCATCTCGACAAGTTCAATGAGCTCTTCGTCATCAACCATGTCACATTTGTTTAGAAATACAACGATTGCAGGAACCCCAACCTGGCGGGCCAACAGGATGTGCTCTCTTGTTTGAGGCATAGCTCCATCAGTTGCTGCAACAACAAGAATTGCTCCGTCCATCTGTGCAGCACCTGTGATCATATTTTTGATATAATCGGCGTGGCCTGGGCAATCCACATGGGCGTAGTGACGATTCACAGTCTCGTACTCAACATGTGCAGTTGCAATTGTGATTCCTCTTTCTTTCTCTTCCGGTGCCTTATCAATATCACTGAAGTCAGTAAAAGATGCCTGACCTTTCGTTGACAAAACTCGTGTAATTGCCGCGGTCAGTGTAGTTTTACCATGATCAATATGGCCAACAGTACCGACATTGACATGCGGCTTAGTCCTTTCAAATTTTTCCTTAGACATAATGGTTCCTCAATATGTTTGGACTTAAATCCCTCGTATTTTTTTAATAATTTTCTCTGCTTTTTGAGCAGGCACCGCATCGTATTCTAAAAATTGCATGGTGAAATTAGCCCTACCCTGTGTTGCTGAGCGTAGCGAGGTTGAATACCCGAACATTTCAGCCAGTGGCACCTGAGCTTTTAGAATCTGCAGATTACTTTCTGCTGAAACACCAACAATCTTACCTCTTTTTCCGTTAACATCGGCAATGACATCACCGACATATTCTTCAGGAGTTGTCACTTCAAGACTCATAACAGGTTCAAGCAATATCGGTTCGGCCTCTGATGCGCCTCTTCTGATGGCCATTGCACCAGCAACCCCAAATGCCATTTCTGTCGACTCTTCTTCGTGATACGACCCTCCGACCAATCTAATTTTTATATCGGTCAACGGATAGCCAACTAAAGGCCCGGAATCGAGGGTATCGATGATTCCTCTTTCAATCGAATCCATAAACTCGGCTGGGATAAGATCATCATCCACTTCACTGACAAACTCAATCCCAAGTCCACGTTCAAGGGGCTCAATTTCAATCATTACATGTCCGTACTGCCCTTTGGCCCCGGTTAACTGATCAAACTTGGCCTCAGCTTTGTGAGAAATCCCGATTGTTTCCTTATAAGCAACCTGTGGTGTTCCCACTCTCGCTGAAACTTTGAACTCATTGAGTAATCTATCGACAATGATCTCGAGATGAAGTTCCCCCATCCCTCTAATTATCGTCTGTCCCGTATCTCCGTCTCGATTTATAGTAAATGACGGATCCTCAAGAGCAATTTTGCTCAGCGTTTCTTCAAGTTTTTTCTCTTCAGCCTTGCTTTGCGGTTCGATCGCTACACCAATAACCGGCTCGGGAAAGTCCATACTTTCAAGAACGATATAATCGCCCTTTGCACAGAGTGTATCTCCCGTTGTAGTGAACTTTAAGCCAACAATGGCTGCAATATCACCAGCGGAAATCTCCCGAACTTCTTCACGCTTATTTGCGTGTAATTTCATAATCTTAGATATTTTTTCCTGTTTTTTCTTAACAGGATTATATACCTTATCGCCAACGGTCATCGTTCCGGAATAGAGCCTTAGAAAGGCAAGGTTTTCAACAAATGAATCACTCATAAGTTTGAAAACAAGTCCGGATAGCTTCTCCTTTGGATCCGTCTTTCGACTCACCATTTCACCGTCGGAACCTTCTCCCTCGATATTTTTGACATCGAGCGGAGAGGGCAAATATGCTATCACACTATCAAGCAAAGGCTGCACGCCTTTGTTTTTAAACGCACTCCCACAGAGGACAGGAACTATATCATTTGCTATAGTTGCCTCCCTGAGAGCTCGGTATATCTCAGGCGCTGATACAGATGTATCATCTAAGTATTTTTCCATGATGCCCTCATCGAAGTCGGCCAACTTCTCGAGGAGCACCATACGTGCGGCCGTGAATTCTTCTTTATATGTGGCAGGAACTTCTGATTCGGTAACTTCCTGACCCAACGTTTGCTCATCAAAGACGAGCATTTTTTCTTCTATAAGATCGATAACACCTTCAAATTCTGCCTCTTTTCCAGCAGGAATTTGAATAGGCAACGCATTCGCCCCAAGCCTATCTGAGATCATCGAGACGCAACGCTCAAAGTTCGCGCCGACCCGATCCATCTTATTTACGAAAGCTATCCGCGGTATCTGATATTTGTTGGCCTGCCTCCAGACCGTCTCCGACTGAGGTTCTACTCCGCCAACAGCACAAAAAACCGCCACAGCACCATCTAACACCCTAAGTGATCTTTCTACCTCTACGGTAAAATCGACATGACCAGGGGTGTCGATGATATTAATTTTCTTATCTTTCCAAAGGCAAGTTGTAGCAGCTGAGGTGATGGTAATTCCTCTCTCCTGCTCTTGCTCCATCCAGTCCATGACAGCTGTTCCATCGTGGACTTCTCCTATCTTGTAGGACCGACCAGTGTAAAAAAGTATCCTCTCAGTGGTCGTTGTCTTCCCAGCGTCAATATGGGCCATTATGCCGATATTACGCACATCAGTTAAATCTTTAAGGGCTGCCATAACTTTTACTAATTAGTGATCCACAAGCTTGCCAGCCCTTTACCCCTGCAGTCGAAACTACATCGACTACCAGCGATAATGAGCGAAAGCTTTATTTGCTTCAGCCATACGATGCGTATCATCGCGCTTCTTCACTGCAGCTCCGCGATTGTTATATGCATCAACAAGCTCAGCTGCAAGTTTTTCTGACATGGATTTCCCTGAACGCGACCTTGCAAATCCTATAATCCACCGGATCGCCAGTGCATTCCTCCTGGTCTGCCGTACTTCCATCGGCACCTGATAGGTAGCACCACCAACTCTACGGGACTTAACCTCCAGACGTGGTCGAACTTTTTCCATAGCCTCTTCAAAAACCGTCAAAGGATCCTCATCCTTAACACGATCTTCAACAAGATCCATCGCTCCATAGAAAATCCTCTGTGCGAGGGATTTCTTACCACGCTCCATCAAGCCATTGGTGAACTTGGTCACCAAAACACTGTTGAAACGAGCATCCGGATCGGTAGGTCGTCTTTCTATTGCTCTTCTTCTGGACATTTATAAACCTCTTATCAATTCAGAAACCTATCAGGAAGGCTTCTTAGCGCCATACTTAGAACGACCCTTACGTCGATCCGAAACACCCAACGTATCCAACGTACCACGTATAATGTGGTAACGTACACCTGGAAGATCTTTCACCCTTCCGCCTCTAATCATTACAACCGAGTGCTCCTGAAGATTATGTCCGATACCTGGAATATACGAGGTAACTTCGATACCATTAGTAAGCCTCACCCTTGCTACTTTTCGAAGTGCTGAGTTCGGTTTCTTAGGTGTAGTAGTATAAACTCTTACACAAACCCCCCTCTTCTGAGGGCATCCTTTCAGGGCTGGAGTAGTAGTCTTTTTAACGGACTTCTTTCTCCCCTTCCTTACGAGTTGGTTAATTGTTGGCATTACGTTAACTGCTCCTGTTCACATACCATTTATAGAAGTTCAACGTCAACTACTGACGGCGAACACTCAAATTAAACACGAAAGTGAGAGAATTTACCCGAACTCAACGACAGTGTCAAGAAAAAAAGTAGTATCTCACACTTTATCCTCCTATTGATCAGCGTTCAATCCGGTCCCGGCTGAAATAAGTCGGCCCATGATAACGTTCTCCTTGAGCCCTTTTAGCTGATCTACCTTACCTGCAACTGCTGCATTCGTTAGAACCTTGGTGGTTTCCTGGAAAGAAGCAGCGGAAATAAAACTCTCAGTAGATAGTGACGCCTTGGTTACACCTAACAGCAGCGGTTCTGCCACCGCTGGCTTTTTACCTTCCGCCATGAGCTTGTCTCTTTCCTCTTCAAATTTCCACCATTCCACCTGTTCTCCAATCATGAACCTGGAATCACCGGAGGATGTAATCATGACCCGCTTGAGCATCTGCCGTACGATAACCTCGATATGCTTGTCATTAATTTTAACACCCTGCAGGCGATAAACTTCCTGGATTTCATTCACAAGAAATTTTGCAAGCTCCTTCACGCCAAGAACTGATAGAATATCATTTGGAACGATTGTTCCTTCCATGAGAGGCTCACCTGCCTGGACATAGTCTCCCTCATGGACAATAATATGTTTGATCTTCGGTACGAGATACTCCTGTGGTTCCCCGTATTCTGGTGTAACAACCACTCGCCGCTTCCCTTTCAGTTCCTTACCAAAGCTGACCTTTCCATCTATTTTGGCAATGATAGCTGGGTCCTTTGGTTTCCTTACCTCAAACAGCTCGGCAACCCGTGGCAGACCACCGGTAATATCTTTAGTCTTTGATGTTTCCCTTGGGATCTTACCGACGATTGTACCCGGCTGAATCTCATCACCTTCAACAACGGAGATGATTGAACCAAGTGGCAGACTGTATCTGGCGAAGATATCAGTCCCGGGAAGTTTTACGGTCTTACCTTTGTCGTTCTTAACAGTAATCCTCGGATTAAGTTGAGCGCCAGCCGAGGTCTGTATAATAACAAACGACGAACGGCCGGTAACTGCATCAACTTTTTCCTGCATGGTGACACCTTCAATAACATCACCATACTTGATCACACCACCAACCTCGGCAACAATAGGGATAGTATAAGCATCCCAATCTGCCAAAATAGTATCCCTCTCTACCTGTTGCCCCTCTAAGACCAGTAGTTGAGCTCCGTAATTAACCTTAAAGCGCTCTCTCTCTCGATCAAGTTCATCTTTTACCGAGATGATAGCATTTCTATTCATTACAATCTCTGTACCTTCAGAATTTGTAACCGAGTGCATATTAGTAAAAGCGACTTTACCACCGATGTTTGTTTTAAGCTCAGCCTGTTCAACGGACCTGCTTGCAGTACCACCCACATGGAAGGTACGCATAGTAAGCTGTGTTCCCGGCTCACCGATTGACTGCGCAGCAATAACACCGATAGCCTCGCCAATGTTTACCATATGGCCTCGACCCAAATCACGACCATAACAGGCAGCACAGACTCCGCGCTTGGCACGACAGCTTAGCACTGAGCGGATAGGAACACGATCAACTCCGGATTCAGTAACAAGCTTAACCTTATCTTCAGTGATTTCTTCCCCGGCCTCAACGAGAATCGTCTCATTAAAGGGATCTTCAATATCTTCAAGTGCAACGCGCCCAAGGATACGATCACTTAGCGGAACGATTATTTCTCCGCCATCCATCAGCGGTTCGGCTATTATACCATCAATTGTGTAACAGTCGGTCTCTACAATTGTTGACTCCTGGGCAACATCAACAAGTCTTCTTGTCAGATAACCGGAGTTAGCAGTCTTCAGAGCGGTATCCGCAAGACCCTTACGGGCACCGTGGGTTGAAGTAAAGTATTCAAGCACACCAAGGCCTTCTCTGAAATTCGCCTTGATCGGCGTCTCGATAATAGCTCCACTAGGCTTTGCCATAAGCCCACGCATCCCGGCAAGCTGACGAATCTGATCCCTGGAGCCACGAGCTCCAGAATCGGCCATGATGAAAATTGAGTTAAAGCTGGGAGCCTCCACAAGGTTGTTATCTTTGTCACGGAAGTAATCGACTTTAATCTCATCCATCATGGCGTTTGCCACATCTTCAGTCACCTTGGACCAGATATCGACTACCTTGTTATATTTTTCACCAGAAGTTATGAGACCATCTGTATATTGCTGTTCAACGTCTAAGACATCTCCTTCACCTTTCTCAACGAAGTTTTCCTTTTCAAGCGGAATCTTCATATCATTTATACAGATAGAAATCCCGGCTCTTGTTGCATATTCGTAGCCGGTATCCTTAAGCCGATCTGCAAGAATTACAGTGTCCTTCGTTCCCGCGTGCCTGTATGAGTGGTCAATAAGGGCAGCAAGAGCTTTTTTAGTCAAAACACGGTTTACCTGGGAGAAATCGACGGAATCCGGTAACAGTTCTCCTAAGATTATACGCCCCATGGTACTGTCTATAATCTCACCATTTTTGCGTACCTTCACTTTTGCTTGCAGATGAATCTCGCCATAATCGTAAGCAATTATGGCCTCTTCCACCGAACTGAAAACCTTTCCTTCCCCCGGAACATTGATTCTCTCCCGGCTCATATAGTAGAGTCCGAGAACGATATCCTGAGAAGGGATTATCACCGGTTCACCGTTTGCAGGAGACAGGATGTTATTAGTAGACATCATCAGCACGCGTGCTTCAACCTGTGCCTCAACAGAGAGAGGAACATGGACCGCCATCTGATCGCCATCAAAGTCGGCGTTAAAAGCCATGCACACAAGGGGATGCAACTGGATCGCCTTTCCTTCAATAAGAACCGCTTCAAAAGCCTGCATACCAAGCCTATGAAGGGTTGGCGCACGATTTAAAATGACAGGGTATTCAGTTACCACCTCGTCAAGTACGTCCCAGACCTCTTTAACTTCCTTTTCCACCATCTTTCTGGCAGACTTGATGGTAGTGACGAAACCCTTACGCTCAAGCTTATTATAAATGAATGGTTTAAACAGCTCCAGTGCCATTTTCTTGGGAATACCGCACTGATGGAGACGTAAATGAGGTCCAACTACAATAACAGAACGTCCGGAATAATCGACACGCTTACCGAGGAGGTTTTGTCGAAATCGACCCTGCTTTCCTTTAAGCATATCGGAAAGTGACTTCAGAGGACGCTTATTTCCACCGGTAATAACACGACCACGTCGACCATTATCAAAGAGCACATCCACAGCTTCCTGCAGCATTCTCTTTTCGTTTCTAATAATGATATCAGGAGCATCAAGCTCAAGCAGTCTCTTTAAACGGTTATTTCGGTTAATGACCCTCCGATATAGATCGTTCAGATCCGATGTGGCAAAGCGACCACCTTCAAGGGGTACTAGAGGACGCAGATCAGGCGGCAAAACAGGGATAACCTCAAGAATCATCCACTCCGGCTTATTGCCTGAATCCCGAAAGGCTTCTATGACAAATAATCTTTTTCCTAACTTTTGGCGCTTGGTCTGGGAATTCGTCGCCAGCATCTCTTCTCTAAGTTGCCTGGATAGGCCGATAAGATCCTGTGCGCCTAAAAGCTCTCGTATAGCTTCGGCTCCAATTCCTACTTTGAACTGCGCTGGATACTCATCACGCGCCTGGCGATATTTTTCCTCAGTGAGCAGGGTACCGACCGGTAAACCTTCTGCTTCAGACTCTACAACGGCATATTGTTCAAAATAGAGAATCTTCTCAAGCTGCTTCAAAGTCATGTCAAGGACTGCACCTATTTTAGAAGGCAGACTCTTGAGAAACCAGATATGGGCCACCGGTGCGGCAAGTTGTATGTGCCCAAGTCTTTCACGTCTTACCTTTGACTGGATAACCTCAACGCCACACTTTTCACATACAACCCCGCGGTGTTTCATCCGCTTATATTTACCACAGTTGCATTCGAAGTCCTTTACTGGACCAAATATTTTGGCACAAAACAGTCCATCTCGCTCGGGCTTGAAGGTTCTGTAATTAATAGTTTCCGGCTTTTTGACTTCCCCATGGGACCAGTCCATGATCTTTTCCGGGGAAGCAAGAGAAATTTTTACATTTTTAAACTTTACTGGAGCTTTCGGTTTTTGAAAAAAATTAAATAATTCTTCCACGAAATCACCTCTCCTTCATTTTAAAGGATTTTCTCGGCATCTGATAAACAATCCAGGCCAAAGAGAATCTTGTCTGTATAAAGCTGGGAACTCATCTACTACGCATACCCAACCACATTCATAGAAATTACTTATGAACCGGTTACTTTTCAATCAGTTCCATATTCAAACAAAGGGCCTGGAGCTCTTTGACTAGAACGTTAAACGACTCTGGTAAACCAGTGGTAAGAAAATTATTTCCTTTGACTATCCGTTCGTACATAGAAGTACGACCTTCAACATCATCGGATTTAGCCGTTAAAAATTCCTTGAGGGTATATGCCGCACCGTATGCCTCCATCGCCCAAACTTCCATTTCACCAAGTCTCTGGCCACCAAACTGTGCTTTACCGCCAAGTGGCTGTTGAGTAACTAAGGAGTAAGGTCCGGTAGATCTTGCATGGATTTTATTGTCAACAAGATGATGCAGCTTCAGCATATACATAACACCAACTGTAACGTCGTTGGCAAATGGCTGACCGGTAAGACCATCATGCAACTTGGCCTGTCCTACTTCATCAACTCCTGCTTCCACCAGCAACCTGCGGATAGACTCTTCTGGTGCTCCATCAAAAACAGGAGTACTCATATGAACACCTGCAAAATGATCTCTTGCCCAGTCGATAATTTGCTGGTCACTCTTACCCTCGGTAAGTTCTGTAAATTCGATGGCAGAGTAGACATTATCGAGTTTCTTACGGATCTCGCTCACCGCTTCCTCTTTTGCAAGTTTCTCAAGTTGCTCACCTAACCTTCTGGCTGCAAACCCTAAGTGAACTTCCAGAACCTGACCGACATTCATCCTCGATGGTACACCTAAGGGGTTCAAGACGATGTCAACGGTTGTACCATTTTCAAAAAATGGCATATCCTCTTCCGGCAATAGCCTTGAAACGACACCTTTGTTACCGTGCCGTCCTGCCATCTTATCACCAACCGACAGTTTACGCTTAGTAGCGACGTATACTTTGACCATCTTGACAACGCCTGGAGGAAGGTCATCACCTTTCTTCATTCGCTCGATGATCCCGTCATATCTTTCACTGATCAGTCTGGCCTGGTTTTCATAGCGCTCATAAATATCATCAATGGAGTCTAAATATTTGGCCTTCTCGGAAAATTCAATATCTCTAAGTCTGCTAAAACCTATGAGTTCAGCATCATCAGAGGTTATTTTCTTACCGAGTCCAACTATAATCACACCTTTTTTATCAAGCAGATCGACCTTGGCTGTCCGTCCTTCTATTACCAGGCCTATCTCTCGACATACACCCCGCTTTAGACTACTAAGCTCATCAAGTTTATCCTGATTCAGTTTATCGATCTCAAGATCTTCAATCAATAAGGAGCGCTCATCTTTATCCACACCTTTTCTTGAGAAGACCTTAGCGTCAATTACAACACCCGACACCCCTGGTGGAACTCTGAGTGAGGAGTCTTTGACGTCCTGCGCCTTTTCACCAAAAATTGCGCGGAGTAATTTTTCCTCAGGTGAGAGGACAGTTTCACCCTTAGGCGTAACTTTTCCAACCAGAGTATCCCCAGCTTTAATCTCAGCACCGATACGGACTATCCCAGAGTCATCAAGATTTCTTAAAGTTTCTTCACTGACGTTAGGAATATCCCTGGTGATTTCCTCCTTACCAAGCTTGGTGTCCCGGGCCATGGTTTCAAAGACTTCAATATGCACTGAAGTGAAAGTATCTTCTTTCAGTAATCGTTCATTTATTAGAATTGAATCTTCAAAGTTGAACCCCCGCCAAGGCATAAAAGCAATGACAACATTTTTACCAATAGCGATTTCACCGGCCTCACAGGAAGGTCCATCGGCAAGCACATCACCTTTTTTAACCCGGCTACCTGGTACAACGATCGGCCTTTGATTGAAACAGGTATTCTGGTTCGATTTTTTGTATTTTTGTAACCTATACACGGCAACGCCGGTTTCATATCCATCCGTTCCAGCTTCATCATATCTTACTACAATTCGATTAGAATCAGATTCTTCAACAACACCACCACCGGCACTGAGTAAACAGGCCCCAGAGTCTCTTGCGACATATCGTTCCATGCCGGTACCAACCAGTGGAGCTTTTGGAATCAAAAGAGGCACAGCCTGTCTCTGCATGTTTGATCCCATCAGAGCACGGTTGGCATCATCGTTTTCAAGAAAAGGTACCAAGGATGCGGCCACACTAATCATCTGATTAGGAGCAATATCCATATAGGTCACATTTTCTGCTATGGAGCTGGTTACCTCGCCATCTTCTCTGATAACCAAGTTGTCTGCAACAATACGTTTTTCCCCATCCATGGCTGTGAGTGCCGGGGCAATAAACTGTTTCTGTTCCTGTAGAGCACTGAGATACTCGACATCATCAAGGATGATCCTGTTATCCACTTTACGGTATGGTGTTTCAATAAAACCGTAAGGATTGACACGGGCATACGTTGCAAGTGAGACAATAAGGCCAATGTTTGGTCCCTCTGGCGTCTCTACGGGGCAAATTCTACCATAGTGGGTATTATGTACGTCGCGAACTTCAAACCCTGCGCGTTCTCTAGACAGACCACCAGGTCCCAGGGCACTCAATCTCCGTTTGTGCGTAACCTCAGAAAGAGGGTTGGTTTGATCCATAAACTGGGACAACTGACTTGTGCCAAAGAATTCCTTGATAGCAGCAGAAATTGGTTTAGGATTGACCAGATCATGGGGCATCAGCGTCTCAACGTCCTGAAGAGTCATTCGCTCCTTAATCGCACGCTCCATTCTCACCAGCCCCATGCGGTACTGGTTTTCAACAAGCTCTCCAACAGTACGAACCCGACGATTGCCAAGATGATCTATGTCATCGACGCCACCTTGAGAGTCTTTCAATCGAACAAGATGCTTTACTGCATATATGATATCATCTTTTGTTAGAGCCCGATTTTCGATATCAACTTCAAGACTGAGCTTAGCATTTATTTTATATCGGCCTACCACTGATAGATCGTACAGATCCATGTTGAAAAAGAGGTTGTTGAAAAAGGTTTCGGCAACTTCCGGTGTAGGAGGACTTGAAGGTCTGAGTCTTCTATAAATTTCTATCAGTGATTCTTCAGTATTTTTAGCCTTATCTAAATTGAGTGTCTTGCTGAATGAATCTGAATACTTTACGCCGTCAATATGCAAAGTTTTAAAAGTCGTAATATCAAGTTCTTCAAAAGATTCTAGAACAGTCTCCGTGATTTCACTATTGGCAAGGGCAACAGGTTCACCTGTTTCCTCATTGACAATAGTTTCAGCCAGAACGGATCCTACTATGGTTTCTTTAGAAACAGGTAAGAATTCAAAACCATCAGCTTCTAATTTTTTACAGAGAACCTTGGAAACTTTTTTATTTTTCTTTGCTAGGACTTCGCCATCCTTTGGGCTTACAATGTCAAATTCGAGACGCTGTCCCTTAACGAGTTCTGGATCAAAACTGATTTTAAAGTTTTCACCATCTTTTACTACAGTACGTACAGGATAAAATTCACCTAATAACTCTTCTCCACTGTATCCAAGCGCTTTTAGCAGGGTCGTTACTGGAAATTTTCTTCTCCTGTCAATGCGAACATGAAGGACATCTTTAATATCAAACTCAAGATCAATCCACGAACCACGCACAGGTATAATTCGTGCTGAATACAGCAACTTACCGCTTGCATGACTTTTACCGTTATCATGTGTATAGAACAACCCAGGGGAACGTTGCAGCTGGGAAACAATAACACGTTCAGTACCGTTAATGACAAAGACGCCATCACCTGTCATCAGTGGAAGAGAGCCAAGAAAGACTTCTTGTTCTTTTATATCACGGATAGACTGAACCCCGGTCTCTTCATCTACGTCAAAGGTGATGAGTCTTACAACAATCTTTAAGGGAATATCATAGGTCATTCCCCTCTGAAGACATTCCTGGATTGTATATTTAGGTACACCAAATTTATACCTTACGAACTCGAGTGAACAGAGACCATTGAAGTCATTTATCGGGAATACATTATTGAGAATTCCCTGCAGTCCAAAATCATCTCTCTCATCTGGATCAGTGCCCATCTGAAGAAATTTTTCATAGGAAAGGCGCTGCATAGATATCAGATGTGGTGGCTCAAGTATCCTTTCTGCCTTGGCAAAATTCTTTCTTACTCTTTCCATATTTGTCCTCGAAATTGCCTGTAAATATAACGTACTTAATTGTAAATTATGTTATAAACGGTTCAGCTGCCTGTTACAGTGACGTATATCGGATTACTAACAGTAGCCACTATGAGTGGAAAACAATGGTGAAATAAAATCGTTGATGCGGTATGTATGAATGGGAAGATCATAAGCATTGTTTTCAAGCATTGTAATATCCCTTTTTGCATTTTTAATGTAAACGCGAAGAAAGACAAGCACTCCAAACGCTAACCACCTGATATCATTCTTCCAAAAACCTTGCTCAAATGTCACAGATCTCTAGGGCACGACGGATGTAAAATAAGCATTGCAACGATGTCCTGTTTGCTATTATTTCACATTGACACAACTAATCACAGTCGTCTATTTCGCTCCTTGTACAAGGTCAACCTTTAACAGGAAATATAAGCGAAAAAACGCT